>BEIG01000005.1 GCA_002898795.1 bacterium HR30
AAGGCGCCACGCGAGCTGGCGAGCAAGCGGGTGCCAATCACGATCCACTAAATGGCAGGGGTTCGGTCGTTCGGCTCTTCGAGAAGATTGCGCGCTCGGCTTTGCCGAGCGCGCGGCTATGTGAACAACAGAAAGCGAGGCAGTTAGGCGGTTTCAAATTTGCGACTTAAGGCCAACAACACGGGCGGTTCCTTGGCCCCGTGAAAAGCTTCGGAGAACAGCAAAGGAGGAAGGAATGGCGGTAAAGATTCGTCCATTGCACGACAGGATTTTGGTGAAGCGCATTAGCGAGGAAGAGAAAACCAAAGGCGGTATCATCATTCCGGACACCGCCAAAGAGAAGCCTCAAGAGGGCAAAGTCGTTGCGGTGGGACCCGGGCGCACAGAGGATGGTAAAACCATTCCGGTTAGCGTGAAGCCAGGAGACCGTATCCTCTTTGGCAAGTACGCGGGGACGGAAATCAAGCTGGACGGAGAGGAACACCTTATCCTACGCGAGGACGATGTCCTTGGTGTAATCGAGGGTTAACGGATTCAAAGAGGAGGAGTATATGGCTGCGAAGGAACTTCGATTTGGCGAAGCCGCGCGACACAAGATTATGCGCGGCGTCAACATCTTGGCCGACGCCGTAACGGTCACCTTAGGGCCGAAAGGGCGCAACGTGGTCCTAGAGAAGTCTTGGGGTGCCCCAACGGTGACTAAGGACGGGGTGACCGTAGCGAAAGAAATTCAACTCGAGGACAAATTCGAAAACATGGGCGCCCAGATGGTCAAAGAAGTGGCGTCCAAAACCTCTGACGTGGCCGGTGACGGTACCACCACCGCCACGGTGTTGGCTCGCGCCATTTTCATCGAGGGTTCGAAGATGGTGGCCGCTGGCCACGACCCGATGACCATCAAACGGGGCATCGACAAGGCAGTGGCAAAGGCGGTCGAGGAGCTGAAATCGCTTTCCAAGAGCACCAAGGGGCGCGACGAGATTGCCCAGGTGGCCACGGTGTCCGCAAACGGCGACAAAGCAATCGGCGATATCATTGCCGAGGCCATGGACAAAGTGGGCAAGGAAGGTGTGATCACGGTCGAGGAGGCAAAGAGCCTCGACACCACCCTCGAAGTAGTCGAGGGTATGCAGTTCGATCGTGGCTACCTGTCGCCTTACTTCGTCACCGACCCGGAACGCATGGAGGCGGTGTTGGAGGATCCGTACATCCTGGTGCACGAAAAGAAAATCAGTGCGATGAAGGACCTCCTGCCGCTCCTGGAGCAAATTGCCAAGGCCGGCAAGCCTTTGCTGATCATCGCGGAAGACGTGGAAGGCGAGGCGTTGGCCACACTGGTCGTGAACAAGATCCGCGGCACACTGCAGGTTTGTGCCGTAAAGGCTCCTGGGTTTGGCGACCGCCGGAAAGCGATGTTGCAGGATATTGCCATCCTGACAGGCGGTAAGATGATCGCCGAAGAACTTGGGATCAAGTTGGAGAACGTAACGCTGCAAGACCTCGGCCGGTGCAAGCGAGTGGTGGTCGACAAGGACAATACGACGATCATCGACGGTGCTGGCAAGAAGGCCGACATCGAAGGCCGGATCAAGCAAATCCGGGCGCAAATTGAGGAGACCACTTCGGACTACGACCGCGAGAAGTTGCAAGAACGTCTGGCAAAGCTGGTCGGCGGTGTCGCTGTCATCCGTGTTGGGGCGGCGACCGAAGTGGAAATGAAAGAGAAAAAGGCGCGTGTAGAAGACGCGATGCACGCTACGCGGGCTGCGGTGGAGGAAGGTATCGTGCCCGGGGGTGGTGTCGCCCTCGTGCGCGCTGCCGCCGCGCTTGACAGTTTGGACGTGCCCGAGGACGAGCGCGTGGGTGTACAGATCGTACGCCGCGCAATGGAAGAGCCTGCCCGGAGGATCGCCATGAACGCGGGCCATGACGGCTCGGTGGTGCTCGAAAAAATCCGCGCAGGAAAAGGAGCCTACGGCTTCAACGCTCAAACCGAGCAGTTCGAAGACCTGATGAAGTCGGGAATCATCGACCCCACGAAAGTAGTACGCACCGCTCTGCAAAATGCGGCTTCGGTGGCAGGGTTGCTCCTGACCACAGAGGCGATGGTGGCGGAAAAGCCGGAGGAGAAGAAAACCCCGACCCCTCCGACACCGAACTACGACGAAATGTAAGCCCGTAGAAGGCCGGGGTTAGAACTTGGCAGGGCGTGCCTTAGGGCACGCCCTTTTTGTTGCTGCATCGACTCGGGTCGGACCACACACCGGCGCTCCGTTCGAAGCCCGCCAAGTGAAACCAGCTCGAGCAGTCGCTTGTGTGGCGAAGCAAGGAGCAAGACCGCTCGAAGGCTTTCCCCAAGTGGACGAAGGCAGAGGCTCTCTTTCTGTGGCTGGTCCCACGGTTACTCGCGCCGCCTCAGTAACCAGGCGCAGGTCAGTAAGAGTCCTTGTAGGGCCACCGCGACCTGACCCGGGGGCAGATCGTAATAGTTCGCGAGCACAAACGCGCACAGCGTTGTGGCCAACGCAATCACGGGCGCGGCCCAAAACATTGCACGCACTTCACGAACGACATTCTTCGCGATGAGCGCGGGCAAGATGAGGGAACCGAAGGTAAACAGAAGCCCAGAAACCCGGATAGACAAGCCGATCGCGAAGGCCGCCCAAAGGGACAGCACAGTGTTGCACGGTCGCACGGCTAAACCGACAGCGCCCGCCATGTCGGCGTCCATTACAAGTAGGGTGATGGCCTCGTGCCAACGCGCGGCAGCAACGACCGCGAGGAGAAGTAAGAAGCCGAAAGTCACGACGTCAGTTGCGCTGGCACCAATAATGGTGCTCGAGAGCAGACGGTGAACCTCTTCCAGGCCGTGTGGGCTTCGGGAAAGCACGAGCACAGCAACACTGGCTGCCGTGGCATAAACCCACCCAGTGATCGCTTCTGGGCTCTCTCGGCCTAAGCCCCAAGGGCGCGAAGTGAGGAACGCGGCCATCGCTCCGAAGGAAATGCTCCACAAGGACAGCCATAACTCGCTCCGAAAAGTCGAGGCGGGCTCGTGCGGCAGCGCGCTCGCGAGCCACATCCCCAACGCTACGCCCAGTAGAGAGGCTTGGGAAACGGCCAGGCCGAGAAAGATTTGGTCCCTGGCGACGACCACAACCCCTACGAGGGAAAGCAAGGCGGCCAGGAACCAGCCCGTGATGTACGTGTTATGAAAGAGGCTCCAGGACGCAAGGAAGGACTCGATCAAGGGTGTCCTCCTAAACTAGCTCCCCCATACCCGGTGGTCGCCGTTGGACCGAAAGCGTGTTGCAGCCGTTCTCGCGTGAGGATGGCTTCAATAGGGCCCGCTTCGACTGTCGCTCCGTCAAAAAACGCGGCGTGCGTTCCGTACCGCAAAGCGAGTCCGATGTCGTGGGTCACCACAACGATTGTTCGCCCCTCGCTTTGATGAAGCCTGCGCAAGGTTTCGAACAAGGCATGTTCTGCCTGCGGGTCCAGACCCGTCGTGGGTTCGTCGAGGAGCAACAAATGGGGCTCGCGGATGAGCGCACGGGCAATCAGGCATCGCTGTCGTTGCCCCCCGGAGAGCGCCCAGTAACTGCGTTGCTCTAAGCCGGCGAGCCCCACCGTGTCCAAGGCCCATCCGAGTCTCCGCACACGCTCCGCGCGGCTAACGCGAAGGCCCACCAACCCTAGCGTGACGAACTCACGCACAGTTGTCGGCAAGCTTGGATTTAAGTCGCATCTTTGCGGCACGAAGCCTGTTCGCGTAAAAAGCGGACCATTCGGATACGTATCGATCCGGCCCGCAATAAGGGGTAACAAGCCAAGCAGTGCACGAACGAGAGTGGTCTTGCCGGCACCGTTTCCGCCCAGGAAGAACCAAAACTCACCTCGGTGAATAGTAAGGTTTACCTCCCGGAGTACAGCGTCCCCATGGTAGCCGACGCTGACACCCACCGCACTCAGTAGCGGAGGAGAAGAAAGATCCGCGCCCACGCCTCACATCCCTCCACGCGGCGAAGATTGCACTTGTTGGACGGCCCGACTCAGCGCGGTGACGTTGTAAGAGATCATGTCTATGTAGTCGTCGGTTCCAGGGCGGCTGCCCGTGGAATGGGCTAGCGGGACAATCGTCGCGTTGGTCGCTTGGCTCAGAAAGCGCGCGTGGCGCGGATCGTAGTAAGGTGAGGATAAAATCAAGGACACACTTTGTGCTTGCATCGCCGTGACCAACGTTTGCAAGTGAGCGGTCGTTGGAGGAATTCCCGGCTTCGGCTCCATGTGGCCTATGACTTCGATGCCAAACCGACGGGCAAAGTAGGTCCAGAGATTGTGGTCGTCCACAACTTTAATTGGGGCATACGGCAATAAGCTTCCCCACCAACCGCCGAGGCGGGCTAGATCGCCTTGCGACTGGAGGAAAGTAATCAACTGCCCGCGATTTTGCAGTACCGCCAGCTTGCCGACATCGTAGCGGGTCGATAGCTCTTGGCCTGCTAGCAGGGTGTACACCGTTCGCCGAAAGCCGTCGGCGCGCTCTTGGAACCATTCGCGTTTGGAAGGCCGTAGTGCGCTGAAGGTTTCCGCAAGGCGGTCCGCGATGTGAATGCCATTGATCGGATCGAGCCAGTAGTGCGGGTTGCCATAGGGGTGCACGTCACCCATGGAACGGTCGACCGGACCGCTCGGCACCTCCAGTTTTTCGATTCCGATAGAGCAGTCTACATAGCCGGCTTGGCCGGGGAGAATCTTACTGTTTCGCGCGTTGCGCAGGAGAAGCGGGAGGTATCCGATTTCGAGCTCCATGCCGGCTACCACGACGACGTCCGCGGCCGCTAACAGCTTGACGAAACTTGGCTTGGCTTCGACAAAGTGTGGGTCCTCGGTTCCCTTCGTCAAAGATGAAACCTCCACAGCCTCTCCACCCACGTGTCGGGCTATGCTGGCGAAGTCTGTGAGGGTGGTGACAATTTTAAGCGGCTCCTCCGCGCGCGAAGGCAGTGCAGCCGCGCCGACGAGGAAAACGAGTGTCAGCAACGTGGCTAGGTTCAAGGCTGTGCGCGACAGCAACGGAGAGTTCCTTCGTAATGTGTGTTGTCCTTTTTGTGCGGTTCCTACCGAGTTCATCACATCCTCCGGTTTCAGTACTTGTGTGCGGGATGGCGGCCGTAAAGAATCTCCGCACTCAACCACACGGTGTGAACACTCGGTTCGGCGAGGAACTGAGCACGGTCGTAGTTGTACTGGAGGCGGAGTCGTGAGTACTCGGTCGGATGCCAAACAAGAAGGGGGGAAACCCGCCAACGATCGCTGCGGAATGGATCTTGCGGACGACCGCCAATGCTCTGGCCTTTCCCACCAGCAAATTCCAAACGAACCCCACCTGCCCATCCATAGCGAAAGCCGTAGAGTGCCTGCGTGTAAAAGCCGACGTCGCGTAAAATGGCTCCAGGGATGGGCTCGGAGGGGAGGATCTCTTCGTCATCTGGAGGCTCGCCCGCGTGTCGAGGGAATCTTCCAGCCGTGTCCGCAAGGTCAGTAGGTGGCAGGTAGTACGCTGCAGTGTAGTCTCGCTTGTGTACTTCCGTTTGCCAGAGGAAAAAGGGCCAGCCCCGGAAATTGTTTTGCGGGCGCCAGCGAAGTTTGAAATCGGCGCCGTAAATCAAGGTCCGACCATCGCTGCCGGTGGAGTTCGGACCATGTAAGGCGTTGGTACCGACCAAAAGTCCGGTCTCAGAAGTGAGGTTCCAAAAATTTTCCCAGCGTACAAGGTACAGAAGATCGGTAGGAGAACGAGTTGTGGAACGGGTTGCCGGTCTTCCTCCCACGGCCTGGGAACTTAAGAAGCTTGCGGTGAACTCGTCTTGATTTGCGTTCTGCGCACCGAAATGGATCTCCGAAAACCAAGGCAGCGGCGTAAGCCACCCGAGCCGCACCCCGGGTGAACGGAGACCCTCGGTGCCCAAAAGTCGCGACAACACCACCGCCTGATCGACCCAGTTCCAGGCGTGAGGATGTAGAGGGTTGAGCAGGCCGTATTCCGTTAACATGAGGCCTGCTTCGACCTGCAGGCCATACGGCAGACTCGAGGTGGTCAGAAATGCCTCTTCGAGCTCGGCCCCGTGGCCGGAAAACAATACGTGCGCTTCCCCCACAAAGTAGGGATCGACTGCGCCAACTAAAGAAAGTTCGGCTTGTTGCAGCGTGAAGCCACGACGAACGGGGTCGTGTGCACCAGCCTGCAGCCGTCCGTTCAAGTCGTTGTCGGTAGCGGTTGACCAGCCCGCGGCCACAAGGGCGTCGAGGGACAGGTCCAACAGCCGCAACGGCACACCCGCCACGGTGCCGCCCCAAACGGGTACCGAGGGTGGTTGGTCTTTGGTGGTGGGTGGTGCTGTGGTTTCGATGGCACGATCGAGTGCTTGCTCGGGTGTAGTAGCTCCGGGCGTTGCCGTCCCTTCCCGTAGGCGGCGTAGTTCCTGTTCCAGCGCATCCAAACGCTTCTCTTGCTCTTCCTTGGCGCGTCGTAGTTGCTCGATTTCGTGCTGCAGGGCATCCACAAGCCGATCTCTGGCTTCCTCACACCGGACACGGCTTGGCCAACCGATCGAGCAACAAGCAAGAACAAGGTATCCGATAAGCTTGAACGCGAACCATAAGCGAAAGCATTGCAAAGCATCTCGCATGCACTCCTCCTCTGGCGAATGGTCATTAGGCGCTCCGCGCCTGACGCGGAGCAAGCCCACCCGGATAGCGGGCTGCTTCACTCACGCAGAAGCAGTTCGCCGAGGCGGTGCGCGTGACGAAGGGCCACGACCAAGTTCAGACCGAGGTCCGCTACAGTCACCCAGGTCGGCCAAGATGCATCCGTGAGCCGGAATGCTCAAAGTGCTCGGAGCAATGCTTTGGCCAGTTTGAAGTTCCTGGGCCGCCCGACAAACGGCGCAGCCGAGCGAATCATGGTGAACGGTGCTGTTGTGGGGAGCGGCACTGCAGACGCCAGTGGATTCTTGGTCTGGCGTGTAAGCGGCTTCACAAGAGGACCCAAAATGCCCGAAGGAATGACTGGAGAGCGTCGACGCCTGGAAAGCGATCAGGCTCGCAAATAAGAGTCCGGCAGCCTTGCGCACGCTGATCCCGCTTCGGGTTCGTTTCGGCTGCGCCAGCGTCGACATGGCCGACGACGCTTAGCGCGGGCTGGATCCGCAAGCAAGCCCGCGGTTCAGGACAAAGTCTCATTCCCCAATGCCACGTAGCAGTGCGTGGCGATTAGCTCGCGTTCCCCGGCCACCTTGGCTCCGCTGGTAGCGCTACCGCTCCTCAGGCGTTCCCTGTGGCATGGTAGAGCCATGGGAGAACGGGATGGAAACGGTTCGTAGTGCATCAATTTCGGCAAGCAGCCTTCCCCCGACCTCGTTCGGGCGAAGAACGCCGTTGACCAGATGATCCAGACCGACCTCCCGTAACCTCTCTGGCTTGTCCGTCACGACGAGCAACCCTACGGGTTCCGATTCGCTGTTCCGCAATGACGCTAGGGTGCCCTGCAGCTCTTGAATATCGCCTTTTTGCCAAAGCCTTGCGTCCATCAAGACAACCGAACTCCTGCCGACGCCGAGCGCGGACCCGTTAGCGACTGCTCCCCGCGTGTACAGTGTTGGAGGCTCTCCCCGAGAGTCGAGCAGAACCTGGCACACGATACGGGCATTGACGTTGTCGTCCACCACCAACAACACTCGTTCCATGGGAACCTCCAAAAAGTTGGCGGAATGAGACGATGCTCCTTCGTACGACTTCAAAAAAAATTTGTCCTTGGCGAGAGAACAGCCAAGCTGTGGGAAGGCTTTGCCTAGTTACGGGTACGCGCTAGGGCATGTCTTGAAGAACGGCAGTGGAGGAAGCCAGTGAAAGGGAACAGGTGGCTGCGATCGACAGTGGGGCTTTTCGTGTTGGCGTTGCTGTGGGAAATTCCCGGTGCCTATGGGGATGAAGCAGTGCAAACTTCGCCTGCCGTGCGCCGGGCAGAGCAGGCCATGGAGGCTTTGCAACAGCGATTACAAGCCCGCTTGCGAACGGCCCTTGAAGAAAAAGGCCCGGCTGGTGCGGTCAGTGTTTGCCGTATGGAAGCGAAGGAGCTGGCGCGCGCCGTTTCGAACGAGGCTGGTTTCGAATTAGGACGCACCAGCCACAAATTGCGCAATCCGGCAAACGCTCCCCGGGCGTGGGTAATACCGTATTTGGAACGCGCTGCGGGCCAATCAGCTTCGTCTGTCCGTCAGGTGGTTGTAGACCTAGGCGATCGCATCGGGGTATTGCGGCCAATTGCTACTGCAGGGCCGTGTCTCATCTGCCACGGTGCTCCTGAAAGCTTTGATCCTGCTCTGCGGGATGAGCTGGCGAAGTTGTATCCAGCGGACCGTGCCACGGGGTTTCGTGAAGGCGAATTTCGGGGCTTTTTCTGGGCGGAAGTGCCAAAGCCCAAATGAGCGTGAGGGATGGATCCAACTATGGAGACGGAGAGGCGCACCAGCACAATTTTGATTGCCTCGTTGTGAGGTCTTCCGTGGGGCACGATGAAGGCGGCCGGGAAACACTTGCTCCAAACGGAGCAAAACACGGCCTCGACCGATTTTACTGGCACGTGGGTGCGGCTGCGACCATGGGATTTCTGTGCGGCGTGCTCGCCGTGGCCGTCACTGTAGCCCTCCAACGATGGATGGGGCAATGGGTGTTGAGCTTGTTGCTCGGGTTGCTGTTCTTGTTTCTGATCCCTCCATTTGCTGCGCGTCTCTTGGCGCTGCTTGCCGGCAGGGAGCGCCAGGCCCAAGGCTCCGCGCTGGCGGCGCTCGGTCGCTGGTGGATGGGAGCACTTCCCCGCTTGTTTCCGCTGCTGCCGCAAGACGAAGGCGAGCAGCATTCTCGGCGCGGGCGTTCGGTGGTCGAGGCTAGGTTTCCAAGTGCCGCACAGCGCTTAGGGCAACGCGTGGTGCGGGAAGTAATGGTACCTCGGCCCGACGTCGTTGGCGTGAGTGCGGAAACCCCTGTCTCCGAGGCCGCACAAAAGATGCTGGAGCACGGGGTCTCTCGGGCGCCAGTGTTCGCGGGGGACTTAGATGCCACGGAAGGTGTGGTGCACGTCAAAGACATTCTCGCAGCGCTGATGCGGGGCGAGGGCACCCGGCCTGTAAAAAGCATTGCTCGGCCGGCGCACTTTGTGCCGGAAACGAAACCGCTCGCAGAGCTGCTTCGCGAGATGCAAGAGGCCGGCTTCCACCTGGCGGTCGTAAGCGACGAGTATGGCTCGGTTACCGGAGTGGTCAGTTTGGAAGACGTCATCGAGGAACTCGTTGGGCAGATCGCGGATGAATTTGACCACGAAGTTCCTGAGGTGCTTCCTTTGCCGGATGGTTCCTACCGTGTCCAAGCGAGTCTGCCGATTGTCGACCTCAACGAGCTGCTGGGGGTCGAGCTGCCGCACGCGAGCTGGAACACTGTTGGTGGTCTGGTGTTCGGACTAACAGGACGCATCCCCGAGGAAGGCACTACGGTGGAACTGGAAGGTGTACGCTTCGTGGTGGAACGGGTTCAAGGGAGAAGGATCGTTACGGTGCTCGTGCAGCCCCAGGCAAGCACAAAGTCCGAAAACGCCACAAGCGATGAGTTGCGTTAGTCTTTGGTGCCGTTTGCCGGTTTAGCCTGTGCGGCCTGCAAGATTTGGAGCACCCGTTTGGGACCTGCAGGCTGGTATCCCACAAACACGGCACGCACGATTCCTCCCATGACCACGAAGGTTGCCGGCATCCCGGGTGCACCGAGGCGTTGGAACTGGCGGCCTTCCGGATCGAAGCGGATAACGGCGTCGCCGAGATTGGGAATCCGCTGGCGGAGAAATGCCTTCGCTGTGTTGGGATCGCGGTCGATGTTCCAGAGGATGAAGTTGGGGCGTTGGGAACTTGGCAGCCCTTTCACAGCTTCCCACAGTCCAGGGAGTGCTTCGTGGCAGGGAGGACACCACGTTGCCCAAACGAGCACGATGTTGTCCCCGGTGCTTTTCAGGTCTAAAGCGACCGCATTTCCTTCCGCGTCTTCAAGAAGAACGTTCGGAAAAGGCTTCCCCTGCTGGATTTCCACCGTCGGGAGGAGGGTGCAAGATAAAGTCCAGCTCCATGCGAGCAACGTCGCCACTAAGTGCCGCAAGCGGGATCCAGCTTTCAGAATCGCCACACCAAACCCCCGCGCACTCTCAAGTCGGGCACAATTTGGACCGACGTCGTGTTTTGTAAAATGGGAACCTCTACGGCTACGTCAGCACTGAGATTGGTCCTCCAAGTCCAGTGCGTCGCTGGGCCAACGTACACGAAGGTTGCTCCGGTGTCTCCCACGCGCTCACCCCGGAGGGTGTCCGTTCCTTTGGTGTGGAGAGTAAAAAGGGATTGCAGGCCCAGGGTGGACCTGTGGGCGGTCCACAAGAACAAACCAGGTCCCCCGGAGAAGATGGTCTCGTCTGCAAACGTGTAGTCGTAGGAACCTTCCGTGCGCAGGAAATACTGAAGGAGCAAGGTGCCGTAAAGGCGGCGGTACGTACCGAGCCACTGGCCACCGAAGATAAGGTCCGTCGACCCAGAGCCGAGCACGACGTCGTGCCCGTGAATGCCACTTTGCGCCGTTTCCAGCCCATGCCGGGGCCAGAAAGGGGCAGCACGAAAAATGGGCGGGACCTCGGGATGCGAGGGTTCCTCGTGATCAGCAAGTTCCTCCCGAAGCCGACGGGGGCTCCCTGTGGGGAACTCGATGCCAAGGGAAACGGAAAGCCTTTGTATGCTGGCCTCCCACGTGCTGTGCAGCAAAGTGGCAAACACGTGCAAAGAGACATCGCCGAGGCCACTTTCCTGGTCGCGCTCGCGCCCAGCGGGGGAGAGCCGGCGGAAATTTCGATGGATCACTGGGACGTTGAGCTGCAAAAGGATTTGAGGGCTCCAGGCGTAGCCGAAAAGGAGCTGCGTGATCGAGCTCTCTAGCCGTTCGCCCGCCGGGTTGGCGATCTTGCGTCCGTCTTGTTGCAGCGTTGCGAAGCGTGTGAACTGCTCTGCCACACCGAGCCGCAACCCGACGCGGCTTTCCTGCAGTTCGGTGGCGGTATAGATCGCACAGATGTCGCAGCCGCGGGCGGAGGGGGGAGCGGCAGCAACCACGAGCGGAACTAACGCGGCAGCGAGGCGTATCCATCGAACCGTTCTCATGTAGGTGCTCCTGTGCGGCCGAACCATAGCCAGGGTCCGCCCGCGGTCGATGCGGCGAATTGTCGCTCCATGGAAAAGGGGCTGTCGGGCAAAGTGTTTCTTGCCATAATTCGGGGTGCATGCAGGGGAACGCAATCGCACACGCTTTGGAGCAGCCGGAAAACATTCAACTCCTTTGGTTAGTGCGGTTGCGTTGGCTTGCTTTGGCCGGGCAACTTCTTGTGGTTGTTGGTGTAAAGGGTTTGCTGGCAGTGCCGCTGCCGTGGATCGGCCTTACGGTGGTTTTTGGGGTTGAGGCAGGGAGCAACCTGCTTTGTGCATGGTTTGCCAGACGCCAAACGGTGACCGAAACGTGGCTGGTGGGAATCCTTGCCTTGGACGTTCTTCTCTTGACCGCACTGCTCCATATGACGGGAGGACCGGTGAATCCCTTTAGCTTTTTGTACCTCGTGCATATCGCTTTGGCTGCGGTCACCTTGCGACCAGCGGCTGCTTGGGGAATGGCCGGTTTGGGCTTAGTTGCCTTTGGTCTTCTCTTCGTGCTTCCCCCATGGTTCCATTTTGCTGCACCGGTTCCGGGCGGGCACTCCGATCATCTCTGGTTGCACGTGCAAGGGATGTATGTCGCGTTTGGGGTTAGCGCCGTGTTCATCGTGTACTTCGTGCAGCGAGTGCGGCAATCGCTGGCAGAGAGAGAGCGGGAACTTGCAGCGGCGCGCGATTTGGCCGCCCGGCAATCGAAGTTTGCAGCACTGGCGACGATGGCCGCAGGTGCTGCGCACGAATTAGGTACGCCATTGTCCACTATTGCGGTGGCTGCCACGGAGTTGGAGAAAACTCTAATCACTGCGCCAAATGAGGTTGCCGCGGACATCCGCCTGATTCGCGAACAGGTCCGGCGTTGCCAGAGTATTCTCCAACAAATGGCGGCAGGGGCTGGGCAGGATGTGGGCGAGGGAATCGAAACTGTGTCCCTGGCGGATTTGGCTTCGCAGCTCGAGCGGGAATTGCCAGGTAGAGACTCGCGCGTGACGGTGGAGGTGCGCGCGGAAGACGGAAGAAAATCCGTCCGAATCGCTCGGCAAGCCGTCTGCCGGGCTGTGGGCAATTTGGTGCGAAACGCTGTGCAAGCTTCGGCTGCAGGTTCGGCGGTGCAAGTGGGCCTTGCCCTGGTCAATGGTTCATTGGAGGTGCTGGTTCGGGATCGTGGAACGGGCATGACGCCGGAAGTCTTGGCGCACGCTGGAGAGCCGTTTTTCACCACGAAGGACCCAGGGGAGGGGATTGGCTTAGGCCTATTTCTGACGCGCACGATCGTGGAACAAATGGGTGGTAGTTTGGAGATCCACTCCACGTTTGGCGTTGGCACGACTGCGCGCATAACCCTTCCGGTGAGTGATGCGACAAAAAACCGCCTTGCGAACAGCGGTGGAACTGCGAAGGAAGGTTGACGCAGAGAAAGGGTGAGAGCGACCGTGAATGCGCTGGAATCTCATCATGATCGTACGGTGTTGCTGATCGTGGACGATGACGAGATTTTTCGAGAGCGCTTAGCTCGGGCCTTTCGACAGCGGGGCTATGAGGTCGTGACTGCTGGAAATTACGAGGAAGCGCTCACGTTGGCGCAAACGGAGTTGCCGGACATGGCCGTGGTGGATTTAAAAATGCCCGGCCGCTCTGGCTTGGAGCTTACGCGGGAGCTGCACACGTTGGATCCGACGATGCGGATTCTTGTGCTGACCGGTTACGGTAGCATCGCCACCGCAATCGAAGCCATGCGGCTCGGTGCAGCGTATTACGTCAGTAAACCAGCGGATGCCGATGATATTCTAGCGGCATTCGCCCGCGCGGAGGCGCCCCCATTGGAACCTGGACCAGAGTACACCGCACCGTCCCTTGCTCGTGCCGAGTGGGAACACATCAACCGGGTGCTCACAGACTGCGGAGGCAATGTTTCCGAGGCCGCACGTCGGCTTGGGATCCATCGTCGCTCGTTACAGCGAAAGCTCCGGAAGTACCCACCGCGGCAGTGAAGGAGCGCATCCCCGGCTCCCGGCAGCAACTCAGGGAAGCGCCTGTTCCAGTAATCCGGTTTGCTTCCAAAGCCAGAGGGTCGTTGGGCTAAGTAGTTCCAATTGCTCGCAAAGTTCTCGAATTTTCCGCACCGAAGCGGCAAGCCTCCGCCTCTGTTGCTCGCTGTTGTGGTACGCTTCGCGAATGGTTTCCCTGGGGATTTGGTACAACGCAACCAACTCCCGCGAAGGTTGCAACATCAGCCGTGCCATCTGACTCAAAAGCAGCGGGAGCCGGAGGGCTAGGAGCCTGCGCCGATTGCGTGGGAGCCGCGGCACATTGCGCCGTAAAAACTCGCGCGCAAAGCAGACGTGGCGCGCTTCTTCGGTCACGTGGATCTGCATGATCCGACGCAACAAAGGATGAACAGGGTACGAACCTTGGAGCAACCCCCGCTGCACGTAGTCGATGGGCTCCTCTCCGCCGAGGACAAAAAAGAAAAACAATTCGGGGAACCGGTAGGAAAGACGCACCACATGACGCGATCCGATCAGTAGGAGCGCCGGCATACCGCGAACTGTCAGCCCCGTGCGCCGGATGAATTCGTGGAACATGAGCGAGTGCTGAGACTCCTCGATCACCTCGTGATACACGTAGCGAAATTCCGGTGCTTCTAAGGGAAGCCTCAGAGCAAATTCCAGCAGCCCTCGCTCGAGAACGTTCTCGAACTCGATGCCGATTTTCATCAGCGTGGCATAATGATGGAGGCCAATTCGGGCCTGGATCTCCTTCGGTTGCGTACGGTACCAGGTGGTGCTGGCAAGGGGTTCAAGCGGAGTCAGCACCCAGCGAGGGTCACATGGGTCGACCTGGTAGTCTGGATTCTCCCAAGGGATGTCACGAAAGGCATCGTAATGTTTGGTAACGGACTGCTCCGACAACTGCTCGAGCCGCCTCTGGTACGGTATGCCCGGGGCACGGTCACTCGAGCTCGTCTCATTCCCTCGCACAGTCTGGCCGTGGAACATCTTCGTCTCTCAAGTCGGAAGCGACGATCAACGCAACGCGTCATACAGGAGGCGCCACAAACCGTCAAGCATGCCGGTAAGTTTTACGGGACCATTCCCGTTTCAGGGTGGGGTGAGACGGTGGAGTCCTCTAGAGGGTCGCGTGAACCCGAGTGGACCACACTTGTACCGGTCCCCGCGCGGAGTTGTACCCTGGGTTCCAGAAGTACTGGAAGTCCAAGGTGAGTTCCATCATGGGGAGAAGGGGCACTGCGTAAAACACCTCGATGACCGTCTCCGGTGCGTAGTCCAGTCTCCCATCGCCAAGAAAAAAACCTAGTCCCCCTTGCTCCAGGTATCGACGGTGGCCCGAGGAGAGCCAATGCCGCGCGATGGCAACACCGACGCGGTCTACATTGCGCGTCCACCAACGGCCCGATGCCACGATCCCTCCGGCCATGCTCCGATCGGCCTCGGTGAAGGCGTAGGTTTCGGTTTTGCCGTCAGCCCAAAAGGCTCGGAAAAAACTACCCATGCTGCCCGGCCAGTCCTGTTCTACCGCAATCCCAATGCCGAACTTTTCTTGCGCGCGGTAGCGAACCGCGTCGAGCGAAGGGGTGCCACCGGTTACCGATGCGCGGCTCAACGCATCCTGGTAGCGGGCCATTCGAGCCCGATTCCGCATCCCGAGCAAACGAACGGTGCCAGCAAGCTTGGCCGCAAGATAGCGCCGTTCGATTTCGATTTGATCGCCAAAGTGCCTGAGGATCTGGGCGTCGAGGGGAAGCTGATTGGGCCTCTCTGGCTGAGCGAAGCGTCCAAAACGCAGGGCCCATGCATCCCAGTAAAGTTCCGCCACCCCACCCCACGAGTAGCCTCTAGCGTCGGCAGCGTAGTCATACGCTGCGTAAGTCATGAAGGCCCAGTTGAGAAAGTTCGTACGCGGGTCGTGGGCAAAGCGGTTGTTGTCGAAAAGGTCGAGGACGGCCAAGTTGCCCACCGTAAGTACCACCCGACGCGCGGCCGTCCTCAACGCAAGTGGATTTTCGCCTTCCTCTTCCCGCTCAGTGGCTTCGGAGAGGAGCCAGAGCTGTTGGAGGAAAAGTCGGGCGCGGTACGCGGTCAGACTTGGCCCAGCCGTTCGAGAGATTTCTCCGTTCGTGAAGCCGCCCAAACCCGTAAGCCGCGATAAGGGTACCCCCTGCGCGCCCTCCAGATTGCAATACAAACCGGCCCCCGGCCATGGGCGCAGGCCAAACAGGAGAGTCGTCGTCCAGGAGTAACTTTTCTCGAAACGTGGGGACAAACTATTCGTGCCGGAATACCGAGCGTGAAATCCGGGTTTGGCTTGGAATACGTACGTCGACTGAACATGAAACTGAAAGCTTTGCTCCTCGGTCTCGGCAACACACGACAACGCTGCCCCCAAGCAGAAAAGCAGCGGGAGCACTGTGGAGGCACAAAGCCGCAGCTTCTCGAGTGGCGTCCCAAGCCGCGTCGCTGCCCTTTTAGGGCAAGAACTTGGCGGGGAAAACCGCCTTTGCGTCGATCTTTGGGGGCGGCCCCTAGCAGAGGCTGACACGCGATCTTGGCGGAACCGCGCCCGACGAGGAAAACTCAAAGGGCCCAGCTCGGTTTGCGCTTCTCCTGGAAGGCACGCATGCCCTCCAACGCTTCCGCCGACGAGAAGAGTTCGCCAATCAGGTGGCTTGTGTAGCGGAAAGCCTCGTCCATGCTCATAGAGGGAACGCGGCGCACGAGTTCCTTGGCGTGTCGCAACGCTTGCGGTCCTGCCAAGCGGAGCTCTGCAAGAACGTTGGCGATGGCCGTGTCGAGTTCCGCGCGCGGGCAGACACGGTGAAGCAGCCCAATTTCGCGTGCACGTTCTGCGGAGAAGCGTTCCGCCGTCAAAAAGAGCCACATGGCGTTTTGGATCCCGATCTTGGGGATCACGACGACGGAAATCATGGCGGGAACGACCCCCACGCGGACTTCGCTAAAGGCAAACTGCGCCTCTGCAGCACCGATCGTCAAGTCGCAAGCTGCAATCAGGCCCAAGCCTCCGCCAAACGCGGATCCCGACACACAGCCAAGAATGGGCTTGGGGCAGTTCCACATCGTGCGCAACAACACGGCAAACGGCTGTTCCCCCGGCTGAGCAGGAACGCCCCCGCTCTTGAGATCCGCGCCAGCACAAAAGGTGTCCCCAACGCCCCGTAGCACGATGACCCGCGCCGCTGCATCTTCCTGAGCCTGCCGAAAACGGGCCAGTAGCTCCTGCACCATTTCGTCGTTCAGTGCATTCCGGCGCTCCGGGCGGTCGAGGGTAATTTCCGCTACTCCGTTGCTGACCTGATACCTGACACCGCTCATCTTCTCGCCCTCCGGGGTTTATTTCGTGGCGACAACCTCGGCCTCTGCTGGTTCGACCACGACCAAGACCGTACCGGCTTCCACTTGTTGGCCGGGTTCGACGAGGACTTCCCGAACACACCCGGCGTGAGGGGCGACGACTTCATGCTCCATTTTCATAGCTTCGAGAATCACCAAGACCTCTCCGCGGTCCACACTTTGGCCGGGCTCCACGCGCACAGAGACGATTCGTCCGGGCATCGGAGCCGTGCAGCCGCCACGTACGGCTTCGAACTCCGGGGTTGGAAAGCGTGGCAATTCCTCCAAGGCCGAGTGGCCCAACACGCTGTCTACGTAGCGTGTCGCTCCAGCAGCTTGGAGCACATAGCGACGCCGGATGCCGTCGATCTCCAGCGCAATTCCGCCTTCATCTGCGGACAAAATTCGTCCGTGGTGGGACTCTCCGTTCACGGACGCTTCGAACTGACCTCCCTTGAGCACCCGGTACTCCACCCGGCACACGTGGTCTTCGCATCGGTACTCCACCCATTGGCGTTGGCTTGGGTTGTTCCGCCAGCCTGAGGGAATGGAAGCAAGCACACGGGCCTCGTGACGGCGTCTTGCTTGATCCCACAGTGCTGCTGCCAGTGCGTGGATCGTGGCTATGGGCGTGTGGTCTGGCGGCAGCAAAAGCTCCGGATGATGGGAGAGAAAGTGCGTATCGAAATCTCCGGTCTGAAACTGTTCGTGCTGCAAAACCCGGAGGAGAAATTCCCGGTTGCAGGCAACACCGTGAACCCGCAGCTCTTCGAGCGCCCGAGTCAGGCGCCGGATCGCTTCGGCACGAGTGGAACCTCGGGCGATGATTTTTGCGAGCATCGGGTCGTAGTAGATGGTGACAGCCGAACCAGTTTCGATGCCGCTTTCGTATCGAACTCCAGGTATGGCTGGCGGTTCCCAGCAGGTAATGGTGCCAGTGGAAGGCAGAAAATCGTGCCACGGGTCTTCCGCGTACAGTCGAGCCTCGATTGCGTGACCTCGTAGTACCAGATCCTCTTGGGCAAACGGCAACGGCGCCCCTTGCGCGATTTCCAGTTGCAAGCGTACGAGATCGAGCCCTGTCACTTCTTCGGTAACCGGATGCTCCACCTGCAAGCGAGTGTTCATCTCGAGGAAGTAAAATGCTCCCCGAGGGTCGACAACGAACTCCACGGTGCCCGCATTGACGTAACCGATGGCCTTCGCCAGGGCGACTGCAGCGGCCCCCATGCGCTCGCGTAGAAGGTCGTCGACAAACGGTGACGGCGCTTCCTCGAAGATCTTTTGATAACGGCGTTGGATCGAGCACTCGCGCTCGAACACGTGCACCACGTTGCCGTGCTCATCGGCCAACACCTGAATTTCGATATGACGCGGCTTTTCGATGTACCGTTCTACAAGCAACGTGGGATCGCCGAAGGCACTTTGCGCTTCCCGTGCCGCCGCCGCTAACGCAGCGCTTAGCTCTTCCGGCCGCTCCACGCGGCGCATCCCCTTTCCTCCGCCGCCGGCTGAAGCCTTCACCAGAACCGGAAAACCGATCTCTCGCGCTTTCTGGAGGATCGCTTCTTCGCTCAAACCTGCGGTGGGGAATCCGGGAATTACCGGGACCCCGACTTGGACGGCAATCTGCTTTGCTTCGATCTTCGTGCCCATGGCACGGATCGCGGCGGGGGGAGGGCCGACGAAGACGATGCCAGCCTCGCGACAAGCTTGGGCGAAATCGGCGTTTTCGGCGAGAAAACCGTAACCCGGGTGGATCGCGTCAGCACCCGTGCGGTGCGCTGCTGCAATGATGCTTTCGATGGCTAAAAAGCCTTGGCCGGTGACCGGTGCCCCTAAGGCTACAGCTTCGTCCGCTTCCCGCACGAAGGGCGCTTCTCGATCCGGGTCTGCATACAGGGCAACGGTCTTCAATCCAAGCTGGCGACAGGCACGAAAGATCCGCCGTGCGATTTCTCCCCGATTGGCAACGAGAACCTTGTGAAAACGGGCCACCCGCAACCTCCCTCTCACATACGGAAGACTCCGAACGAGTCGGTACCTTTGACCACGTTGTTAAATGCTGCGCTGATGACAATGCCCAAGACCGTTCGCGTTTCGCGAGGATCGATAATTCCATCGTCCCAAAGGCGCGCCGTGGCGTAAAATGCATTCGATTCTTGCTCGATTTGCTGCACGACCATTTGGCGGATCATACGGTCTTGTTCTTCGTCGAACACTTGGCCGGCGCGTTCTGCCGCTTGACGCCGGACAATGGACATCACTCCGGCCAGTTGCTCGGGCCCCATAACCGCGATTCTGTGGTTCGGCCAGGTGAACAAAAACCGGGGATCGTAAGCGCGGCCACACATGCCGTAATTGCCCGCGCCATAAGAGCTTCCGATCATCACCGTGAACATCGGCACCGTGGAGTTGGCAACCGCGTTGATCATCTTGGCGCCGTCCTTGATGATGCCCCCTTGTTCGTACTGCACTCCCACCATGTAGCCTGTGATGTTCTGGAGGAACAAAATGGGCACGTCGATCTTGTTGCAAAGCTGAATGAACTGCGCCGCTTTCTGTGAGGAGTCGGAAAACAAAATTCCATTGTTTGCCACGATTCCGAGGGGGTACCCGTGGAGATGGGCCCAACCGGTGACCAGTGTGGTTCCGTAGTTCGCCTTGAACTCTTCGAAGTAAGATCCGTCGACAATGCGGGCGATGACTTCGCGCACCTCGAACGGTTTGCGCAAGTCCGCCGACGGAATACCGAGCAGTTCATCCGGATCGTACCGCGGTTCTTCCACGGGCCGCATGCGGGCCTGCCCGAGCTTACGCCAGTTCAAGTGGCCGACGATTTCCCGAGCGATCCGAATCGCGTCGAACTCGTTTTCCGCCAAGTAGTCGGAAACACCGGAGACTCGGCTATGCATCTCGGCTCCTCCGAGGCTTTCTTCATCCGCATCCTCGTTCGTGGCCATTTTCACCAACGGTGGGCCTCCCAAGAAGACCTTGGCCTGTCCTTTGACCATGACCACGTAATCCGACATGCCGGGCACGTAGGCACCACCCGCGGTGGAACTGCCGAAGACAAGGCAAATCGTGGGCACGCGTTCGGCTGACCTGCGCGTAATTTCGCGAAATGTTTTTCCTCCGGGCACAAAGATTTTGGACTGAACCGGTAAGTCGGCACCCGCAGATTCGGTCAAATGAATTAGAGGCAGCCGGTTCTTGGCGGAGATTTCTAGAGCCCGCAAACTTTTTTCCAGGCCATAGGGGTTGATGGCGCCCCCCTTCACGGTGGGGTCGTTGGCCACGATGACACACTCGACTCCTTTGACCACGCCCAGGCCCGTCACCACTCCCGCGCCAACCGTGTACTCCGTGCCCCAGGCCGCGAGAGGCGAGAGCTCCAGGAACGGCGCATCGGGGTCGAGAAGGAGCTCGATCCGTTCTCGCGGTAGCAGCTTGCCTCTTTGGCGGTGTCGCTCGACATACTTTTGTCCGCCGCCCGCTCGTGCCAGAGCCAGTTGCTCTTGCAGGTAACGCACCTGCTCTAGCATGGCCGCGTAGTTTGCCCGAAAAGTTTCAGACTTCGGATCGACGCGAGTGGGTAAAACTGGCATGGCCCGTGGACTAAATTTGTAAAAGTTTTGCCACGATTTGCTTCATCACTTCGTCAGCTCCGCCACCGATGGTGAGCAAGCGCGAGTCGACAAATGCGCGCGCGGCTGGGTTTTCCCAGCAGTAGCCCGCGCCCCCGAACAGTTGCACGCAAGTTGTGGCCACATACTGGAGCATGTTCGAATTAAAGACCTTCGCCATGGAAATGTCCTTGGTGGCATCGACGCCGCGCATCATCAAGCGAATGCAGCGATAGGCAAGTTCCTGGGCCGCCGTGATCTGAATGAGCATATCCACGAATTTGTGCTGGTTGACCTGATGCTTCGATAGTGGCTTTCCGAAAACGATCCGCTGTTGACAGTGCTGCAAAGTCTGTTCCCACAGTTGCCGCGCTTGTACCGGCGCCATGACCACCGGAACCATGCGCTCGTCTTGAAACTGCATCATTTGCTGCTGAAACCCGCGCTGCGGATCGCCGATGGTGTTGGTAACGGGCACACGCACATCGTCGAAGAACAGAAGACCGGTGTCGGACCCGATATTGCCGATTTTGTCCAGCAGTTTGTAACTGAACCCAGGGGTGTCGGTGGGCACAATAATTTGCGTGAAGCCGTTGTAGCCCGCATCCGGGTCCGTCACTGCGAGTAAGCACAACCAATCGGCCGTGGCCGCATTGGTGATGTACATTTTCGAGCCGTTGATCACCCAGTAGTCGCCGTCACGCACGGCGCGGGTCTGGATCCGTGCCACGTCCGACCCAGCCCCCGGTTCGGTCACCGCGATGGCCGCAACCATCTCCCCACGGATGGCCGGTACCAAATACTTTTGCTTGAGTTCCTCACTGCCAAAGCGGTGGAGGGCGGGTGTGGCCATGTCGGTTTGGACGGAGATGCCCATGGCAACGCCGGCATTGTCGCAAAGGGCAATCTCCTCGAGAAAGATCGCTTGATAAGAATAATCTAACCCGAGGCCACCGTATTTGGGATCGTAGCGGATGCCGAGAAAACCCAACTCGCCCATCTTTCGATACAGAGACTTGTCGATTCGTCCCATCTTGTCGAACTCGCGGGCACGCGGAACCAGCTCGGTCTGCACGAAGCGACGCACTGTTTCCCGAAAGGCGCGGTGCTCGGGACTGCCGTAAATATCTTCCCCTGGTTCGTACGTCACGGCTCAGCTCCTCCGTGGCTCGGTCTTCTAACTAAGTGCAGAGCATTGGGAAACACGGGTCATGCCTCCCACCATTGACTTTGGCGGCGGAAGGGAGAAAGCGCCCGGATGAAGGAGGCGTGAACTCATGGGGTGGGACTTTTGCACCGATCCAGAATTCCAAGAGAAGCTCGACTGGATGGATGCGTTCGTTAGCGAGCGGGTGGAGCCCTTGGATGTGGCTTTCCCTGACCCTGCCGCGCCCTACGACCGACGCGATCCCACGCTCCGGGCTATAACTCAGCCACTCAAGGAGGAAGTGAAGCGGCGCGGACTGTGGGCTTGTCACCTCGGACCGGAACTTGGGGGACCAGGATACGGGCAGGTGAAGCTAGCGTTGATGAACGAGATCTTAGGCCGCTCTCAGTGGGCGCCAACGATTTTTGGATGTCAGGCACCCGACTCCGGCAATGCGGAAATTCTCGCGGCTTACGGTACTCCCGAGCAGAAGCAACGCTACCTCGAGCCGTTATTGGCCGGTGACATCGTGTCCTGTTTTGCGATGACCGAGCCGCAAGGTGGAAGCGACCCGGGCGGTTTTCGTTGTCGCGCTTTCCCCGACGGCGATCACTGGGTCATCGAAGGCGAGAAGTATTTTGCTTCCCATGCTGACCTTGCCGCTTTCCTGATCGTCATGGCGGTTACCAACCCAGAGGTACCTGTGCACCGCGGTGCCTCGATGTTCCTGGTACCGGCGGAAACTCCTGGCTTGAAAATTATCCGCCGTGCCGGCCTTGGCGTCGAACCTCTGGGAAGTGGCCACCACTGCCACTTGCGTTTCGAAAATTGCCGCATTCCCCGAGATCACTTGCTTGGCCGCGAAGGCGAAGGCTTTGCGATTGCCCAAACGCGCCTCGGTGGCGGCCGAATTCACCACGCGATGCGCACCGTGGCTATGGCCAAAAAGGCCTTACAGATGATGTGCGAGCGCGCCTTGAGTCGTACCGTTCAAGGCGAGCCCCTAGCCAACAAGCAGCTCGTGCAGCAAATGATTGCCGACTCGTTCGTGCAACTGGAACAGTTTCGCTTACTTGTCCTTTACACTGCTTGGCACATCGACCAAGGTCATCGCGAGCAAGCGCGCCTGTACATCGCTGCGAGCAAAATCCAGATGGCGGAAGTGCTTCACGACGTGGTTCGTCGGGCCATTCAACTGCACGGGGCACTGGGGTGCTCGAACGAAACCCCTTTGATGCGCTGGTGGCTTGCCGCGCCGGTGATGGGCATTGCGGATGGCCCGACAGAGGTCCACAAAGTGACCGTGGCGCGGCAACTATTGAAGCGGCACAAGGGTTATACCGGCCCTTGGCCTCCGGAGTTCCTGCCGTTGCAAGTCGAAGCGGCCTACAGTCTTTTGGGGATCGATCCGGCGAAGCCTCGGGAAAATTGAGCTCCAACTTTCTCCTTGATGTGCAGGCCGAAAGGAAGGTGCGCTTAACCATCTGTGCGCCCCAGAAGCAGCTCGCAGAGCACGGAACGTGCTTTGCCCAGCAGAGGGAGTGACGGTCGAGTCCGAAGTCCTGTGCCCTCGGCGAGATGAGCCGACGCCTACGGGTCGGCGGGTTTACATCCGGGTCTCCACAAGGGAGTGCGGTGCCTTGACGGTCGAGCCGCATGCTGACGGGCGAAAACCAGCGGCGGTGGCTGCCGGCGCTCCATCCCGGAGCTCGCCCGGCTTTCGCAGCTCTCAGCCCCCGAGCAACCGCGACGCCAACCCGACCAGCGCGGCGCCCGCGATGACGGGTAGCACGCCGAGTCGCAGGCGGAACAACGCGATCGCGCACGCAGTGGCGATCGCCGCCGCTCGTGTATCGAACGGTCCTCCGTGCCCCTGCGGCCACAACGCGTGGGCGGCGAAAAACAGGGCGAGATTGAGAATCACGCCGACCACCGCGGCGGTGATCGCCGTCAATGGGGCCATCCACCGCTGGTTGCCATAGGTGGACTCTACCAGAGGTGCACCGGCAAAAATGAACACGAACGAAGGCAAAAAGGTGAAGACCGTGGCCACGACCGCCCCGGCCACCCCCGCCGCGAACCGTGCGTTACCGAACAGCTCGTGTGTGAAGCCAGCGACGAAGCCGACGAAGGAGACAATCATAATTAGGGGTCCGGGCGTGGTTTCGCCGAGTGCCAGGCCCGCTGCCATCTGCGGAGCGGTCACCCAGCCGTAGTGCTCCACCGCGCCTTGATACACGTAAGGAAGTACCGCGTACGCGCCGCCAAAAGTTACAAGCGCCGCCTTGGTGAAAAACCAGCCCATTTGCGTCAACGTGCCATTCCAGCCAAATTCCAAGAGCAGCAACCCGAGTAAGCCCGACCAAAGCACGAGGCCAATGATCGTCACCTGTGCCAGCCGCCTGTGGGTGAGGCTAGTGTGGGGCGCGCGCGGTGTGGTGTCGTCAACCAGCGCGGGCGAGCGCACGCTCGCATGCAACGAGTGGCTGCTGCCAATGGCAAAGCGCGCCGGCATGAGGCGACCCCCGATCGTCCCCACGACAGCGGCCGCCGCGACGATTGCTGGAAACGGTGCGTTGAATACGAAGATTGCCACAAACGCTGCGGCCGCGATCCCCCATAACCAGGCGTTTTTCAGTGCGCGGCTGCCGATGCGGTGTGCCGCGTGCAACACGATTGCGACCACGGCAGGCTGGATGCCGTAGAAGATGCCAGCCACCACCGGCGCGTCGCCGAACGCGACATACACCCACGACAGTGCGATCAAAAGAAAAAGCGAGGGCAGCACGAACAGGCTGCCGGCGACAATGCCGCCCCAGGTCCCATGCATGAGCCACCCGACATAAGTTGCCAACTGCTGTGCCTGTGGCCCTGGCAGCAGCATACAGTAGTTGAGCGCGTGTAGGAACCGGCGCTCGGAGATCCAGCGTCGGCGCTCCACCAGCTCGTGGAACATGATCGCGATCTGACCCGCCGGGCCGCCGAAGCTGATGAAACCGAGCTTCAGCCAGAACTTCAGAGCCGTAGTAAAGGGTACTGACCGAACCGGCGGAGCGTCTTCGCTCATGCAAGGGCCTCGCTTACGGTGCTGAACCGTAGCGGCGGGTCTCCCACCCCGCGAGACACACCTTAGCGCGAGCCATCCTCGGTGCGAACGGTTCGGTGCCACCCGTCGTGGCTGGTGGGCTGCGCTCCGCGACTGCGCAGTGCTCCCTGGGACGCATGGGCATCCTGCCCGGCTGCACGCCGGCAACGGCTGCCTGGCCAAGAAGATAAAACGGGCCTCGGTCCGGGCCCGTAAGCAGAACAACGTGAGCCGCAATTGCGGGAGTGACGTCTCGGCCGTCGCGGTGTGGAATTCGGGTGCACCGGTCGAAAGCCGTTAGCTGCCACTCAACCGAGTCTTCGGACCACAACGCCGTTACCTTCCCCTTGGGCGTATCGAAGGTGAGACTGTAGCCGCCGGCGACGCTGGCCGTCAGATCCGTCGTAACCGGTGGTCCACCAGCGGTTGGCCGGGGGTCCACCAGCGGGTGGATGGACAAGCAGAAAAACGCGCGCCCCTGCACCCGGCGCCGAACAGGAAACGGCCAGATGCCGAATGAAACGCTGACCAGCAGGCGCAACGAAATCCGATGCCGAAGTAGGAATCGGACGTCGGGTGGAGGCCACGGACCCTCAGTGGCTCTTGCGCGCGCTTGGCAAAAACTGTCGAAGACATTCCCCTTTACTGGAAAGGCCTTGGGTTCACTGCCATCGAAGGTCACCTCATGTCGCTGACCGATTCAAGCTTTAAGCCTGCCTGCGATACGCTTATTGCCGGAGCCCCGAACCGTTTGATAGCTCGGGTGTGTTATCGGCCGCGTGGTGTCGGAGAGGCTGGATCTGGGAAAGCCGCTGGGGCAGGCCTGACTCGTGGAGCCGCTAGGACACGGCCGGCCTGCCGTAGGGCACTAGGTGCACCATTGTGTCGTTTGGGGCATCTCGGGCCTCAGCGCGCTTACGGCGTTCTTTGCTGTCAATGCATACGCGTCGGGGCCTGGGTCCTCTACCTAGTCTCGGTGTTCCATGCGGAGCGCGGTCGAGTTTGCAGTCGAAAAATCGTGCTGGCGCGCGCGCTGCTGGCGCTCGTACGCAGCGCCATAACCGCAGTGGCGGCTTCCACGTGGACGGTCGGGGAGGCGCCTCGATCCAATCGGGCTAAGCTCAGCGGCCACATTGCGATGTGGCGCAGGCCGGGCCGGTCAGGCGACCCTGGCAGGTACTCGTTCCGCAGGTAAAAGGCCTGTGCCAGAACATTTCATTTGCTGAGTTACCCGGTTGCCTGACCCAGCCTGGGGTATGACCGATCGCGTGCTTCCTTCGGTCAGGGCAGTGGGAGCGAACACGCCTGTGCTAAACCCGTCGGGGACCCTTCGACAGCGAGCCGACCCTCGAGGGGCTGGTTCTAACGGGGTTGGCAGCCGGACGGTTCCTCGACGGGTGAGGAGTGGTTCCTCACGGCGTCCCGCTGCCACAGCCCTCCAGGGCGTTGCCGACGGCCACCACGAGCTCGTCCACGGTAACTTCCCCGTCCTCGGACCGGTCGACGGCCCGGCACTCGCGCGTGCCGAGAATGTCCAAGGCGATGTTCACGCCGCGGACCAGTTCCTCCACGGTGACCCTCTCATCCCCGTCGCAGTCGCCCACGCACGTGGTCGGCGCGGGGCAACCCGCCGGGACAGCGGACAGGGAAGGGCTCATGGCGCAGATGGCGTCCAGGGCCGTCTCGGCAATTGCGGCGTAGCGGCTGGAAGGAAACGCGTTCGCGAGTTGGCGCAGCTTGCCGATGGCGGCGTCGTCGACGGGAAAGGCCCGCGCTTCGGAACTCATCAGATGGGCGAGGCCGTTGGCGCGGATGAAACCCCACGCCTCGGCATCGGCCCCCGTGGGCTCGCGCACTCTCACCGTCACGGTGTTGGACGTAAGCTGCCGCTGATAAAAGTCGTACAGAAGCACGGCTTGGATCGCGTACATGCCTGGAGCGGGAAATGCGGGTTGGTCCCGCACGACATCGAAGGCGATGACAGCGCGGCCTTCGATGTCGCCGCCACCGGGAATCGTCACCGGCTCCGCCACGAGCTTCTTCATCCGCGCGTTCTGCATGACTTTGGAAACATACGCCGCCCACGGGCCGCCGTCCTTGGAAATCGCGATGCGGACCCGGTCCATCTCGTACGACGGATAGAAGTCACCCTCGACGTCCTGATTCGTCTTGTTCTCGACGCGCAAGCGGATGCCGACGGGCTCGCCGACCAGGATCGTCTCCGCGTCGGCGGACAGCACCAGTGCGAGATCGCCCGGGGAGACGGCTGCGGCTTGAAGCGAGTGCAGCGCCACGCAGAGCGCGGCAGCGATGGCCCCAAGGCGCATCTGCCGCCAACTCCGTTGGGCGCGTCCGGGCCCGCCGTGAGATTCCGTGTGCCGCGTGACCGGCGCTAAAGGGGGAGGACGAAGGTCGCGACTGATTTCCGGACAACGTTTCATAGCCGTTCTCCTACAGCGTACCGCCTCCAGGCCGCCGCGTGCTACGGATGCGGTTCTCACTTGCGTTGCTGAATCGGCGGGGGATGGCGACTCGGGTCGGCCAGCCGCGGTCCATGATGGCTCCATCAGGATGATCGGCGCTCAGTTGATGACCCACCTCGTGTACCGCCGTCGCCCGCTCGATCGCCGGGCGGCTCGCGCCGTTCGCCACCGCCCGCGGGTGCCGGGCAATGTCGGTGATGGTTTCCTGATACAGGATGGAGCCGTCCAACAAGGTCACGCCCAACACCGCCCGCGCATCCCTCACCGGATCCGGAGTGCCGGGATCCCAGTCGCCATCCGGCTCACCCTGGAAGGCCGACTGGATGTAGCTGACCCAGAAATCGTTCGTTCCGGTGGCATTTTTGCCGTTACCAATCTGGCCGGGGACCTCGGCATCCAGGGTGTTCACGTCGAGCGCGATGTTGTTCTCGTCATTCCTGGAATTACCGCCACCGTCGTAAATCGGCCGGATGTAAGCTGGAGCGAACAGGTTGTCGCCTGCGGCATCGCTGTCCTGCATCCAGCCCGTGTCGGGCACGCGCGGCAGAATCGAGTCATCATCGTCGTCGTGCAGTCGAAAGCGTGCCGGCAAGCGGCCCGCAGGCGTGCCGCAGACGCTGACGAAATTCGGCGGTGCGCCCTGGGAGTTGGCCAGCACGGGGAGGTTGAGGAATCCACCGGCTCCCTCGACGAAGATCGAGCCATTGATGTACTGGTTGGCCTGGTCGAGCCGCTGGTCGATCGTGAGCTCTGTCACCTTGAGGCCCGGAGCGCAAACGGCTCCGGTGACGCGTACGGCCGTGACCCGCCCGGTCACCGTGTTCTCGTTTGGCGTGTTCCACCAGTTCAACGAGCTGAACGCCCGCATCGAGTCGCGCTCGACATGCAGCCGCCGCCACACGGTGAGCACGGGTGTGACGCGCTTGCCGGAGTCCGGGATTTCCTTTTCGTTGTTTCGGTCCACGATCTTCTCCTGGTCCCTCTGATCTCGGTTGCGGAAATCGAGGACGAAGTCGCGGTCGCACGCGGCGGCGATGCGGAAGTTGTCGCCTGGCTGCTTGGTCACTTGGAACTCTGTTGTTTTCTCCTTGCTGCCGGCAGGGAACGTGAGCCTGGCGATGTCGTCCGCATCCTGGCCAGTGATCAGGCCGGACGCCTTGCCACCAACCCTGCCCCGGTTGTCCTCGTCCGCAGTGTAGCCGATGCTCGTGTTGGGGTAAGTGCCGGACGACCCATCGTCGTTCGGGTCGACGTGCGGATCGTGCGCGGCCGGATCGTCGATGTCGAAAGCGCGCAGGAACACGTCAAGGTTCTCGACCGGTTCGACGGTGAGCTTGACGCTGAGAGTGACCCTATCGCGCGCCGCCTCGGTTGTGGACCGCGCATCGGGGAATACTCGCCGCGCGCCAGCCCAGCCCGGTACGTGCGGATCGGCGTCGAGCGCGTTGTCGTTGTTGAGGCTATTCCTCTGGCCAATCCATGCCATCTGTGCGAACTGGATGACGGTCAACGCCACGCGATCGGGCACACCCTCGAAATTCACCGGCGACAGCTCGAACACCACATCGCGTTGCTGCGCGCTGCCCTCGATGCCCTCGATCCAGAACTCCCGCGGTAGATCGGCGACGCTGTACACCGCGGGCAGGACCACAAGCACGCGCTTGGTCGGCGTGGCCCACACCTTCACCTTGTTGGCACCCCGGATGATCTTCAGCTCGACGTGGCCAGCGAGCGAGCCTACCGGCCGGCGCGCGACCATTCTCACAAGGTCGTCTTCACCGGCAACTTCGGGCTCGTCGATGTCGAAGTCGACGCTCTTGTCGTCGTTGTCGGCGTTGACACAGTTCATGCTTCCAATGTTTTCCTCGTCGTCCGGGTTGCCGCCCTCGTCGTCGCGCATCTCGGTGCCGTCGAGGCGGAAGATGTCGAGGTCGAGCCGAATGGGTGCTGGCGTGGGGGTGCGCGTCCTTGTGGATGTCGCCGTGCGGGTGGCTGTCGGCGTCGGCGTTGCGCTCGGGGTGTTCGTGGCCGTACCGGTTTCCGTTGCAGTCTGCGTGGGAGTGCCCGTCGCGGTCAGCGTTGGCGTGCCCGTGGCCGTGTTCGTTGTCGTCGGGGTCTGCGTGGCGGTGGGTGTGGGCGTCGGTCGTTCGACGCAGCGGCCGGTCGAGCGATCGCAGTTCCAGCCGGGGAAGAATACACCACCCTGTTCCCGACATTCCGCACCCGTGACGGGCGCGAAGCACTCCGCTCCACCGGTTTCACAGCAGCCTAGCTCTGGAGTTGCTGTCGGCGTGTGTGTGGGCGTCACGGTGCCGGTAGCCGTTGCAGTAGCGGTTGCCGTCGCTGTGGCGCTTCGTGTGGGGGTTGCCAACGGGACGCACCGCCCCGTCCCCACGTCGCACTCGGCGCCGGGAACGAACGTGCCCCCCAATTCTTCGCAGAGGCCACGGGAGGCGGGGGAGGCGCACGATGCTACCCCGTGCTGACAGCAGCCGAATTCCACGATTGGGGTCGGCGTAGGGGTCCGCGTGCTCGTACGGGTGGGCGTGCCGGTGGAGGTTCTAGTCGCCGTCCGCGTCCGCGTGTGCGTCGCCGTGCTGGTCCGAGTCGCCGTTGCGGTGCGCGTGGCTGTGTGCGTACGAACTACGGTTTGCGTGGGCGTGATCGTAGGCGATGGCGTCCTTGGCTGCGCACACTGTCCGGTTTCAAGGTCGCACTCCAGACCAGCAAAGAACGTCCCCCCAAGCTCTGCGCAGACCCCCGAGTCAACGGGAGAGGCACAGGACCCTGCGCCAAACTGACAACACCCGAGCCGGCTAAAAGGTGTGGGCGTTGGCGTCGGCGTGCTCGATGGCGTGCGGGTCGGTGTGGTGGTTGGCCTCTGGGTCGGAAGCACGGTCCACGTGGGCGTTGGCGTATTGGTCGGGCGCGGCATCTGTACCGTGACGGTCAGCCGAGCGGAGGCCACGAACTCTCCTGCGGTGGCTAGGAAATCGATCTGGAACGTCCGTCCGACATCGCGGTCGGTTGCCGTGTAGGCGAGAGTCATGGACACCGGGGAAACGCCAGCTACCGGGTTGGAAGGGGTAATCAGCGCGCTGGGCGGAAGCGTGCCCACGGCGGAAAGCACAATGATCTGCGGGGGAACCACCTCGGCCCTGATGTCGTCCGTGACCATCTGACCTGGCCTGACGGTGCACGAAATCGTCGTGTCGAGCCGGGTGCACAGCGCATCCCCCGAGGACGTTACTTGCTGCGATACGGTTAACCGAAGCAGAACCAACTCACCGTCTGCCCCCTGCGGCCGCATGCACAGAAGAATCAGGTATGCGCCCGTGCAGAAGGGCCTCCGTCGGCGTAGCATCGCCGTCTCCAGGTAGATGGGTTCGCGCTATCATTGCTCGCCGCTACATGTCAAGGTTGCTCGAGGTTGCTCGAGCGATGGGTCTGCGGGAAGCCATGCTACCCAAACGAGCCAAAGAGGCCGCCTGAAGTGCCCTTCCGCTCGCGTCCAGATCTCACCAGGGTCCGGGGTTCCTACTCGGGTCGATTGCGCCCTTGTGACAGTTTCTTCAGTTCGAGCTGTAAGCCGAAGGCACCCGCGAAGCGGCGGCTGCCCAAGCCCGCCATGCCTAGCTTGTTGCGTACGGCGCCCTAGAGGTTCGAGGCGGCCTCGACCACCTGGGCTTGCGGTAGCGGCGTATTTGCACGCTCGGGCGGAGCCGGGATGAGTGAGTGCAGAACGCCCGCGTGGTTGAACACATGCACGCCGTGCCCACAGCGGGCGCCAAGGGTAGCACAGGCGTGAACAATCTCAGGGACTCCCGAGATCGACACGGCGAAGCCGGGACGGGCCGTACCGGTCTGCCAGTTCAAGGTCGCACGCGGCGCATAGAGTTGACCTTCGCTCCAGTGTGCACCGCGCTGCGAGCAGCTCTGCCGCGCCCCAGGTATCGGACCCGACTTGCTCCACTGTGCTTGTCACTGGACCGTGGTCTATCCAAGGCCCTGCGGGCGCGTGGGCGACGTGGTGCCGTCGCCGCGTTAGTGTCTGGGGAATATTCGGGACAAGTGTGTTTGTACGACGGCAACCCTGGATAACCAGTGCATCCCGCAGCGAGCCCTCGCCCCCTTTCTCACCCCGAGTTTGCACCCAAAATTGGGATCGTGAACATCCAAAGTTGTTCCATCGTCCCAAGTCGTCCCATACGGATGGCTCTAAGGTTGCGGTACCGGAGAACCGAAGCCAGAACTCGAGGAAAACCTGGGACCGTACCGCCGGCATGAAACGCCCTGTTCAACGCGACCGAGCGAGTTGTCCAGAGAGTTCCTGGGCTCGAACGACCGCTTTTCCGAGGAGGTAAAACGGCCCTCGGTCTGGCCCTGTAAAGAGCGAGCTGCCGGCAGCAACCGCAGGTGTGACCTCTCGACCATCCCGATCAAAGATTCGTGAGTTTCTCCCCAAAAGTGTCAGGCGCCATTCTGTCGGGCTTTCCGACCAGAGTGCCGTTACTTGTCCTCGAGGCGTATCGAAAACCAAACCGTGGGTGCCAGGACCATAAGGCGCCCTTTGCGACAAAGTCCCCTCCCCAGCAAGCTCGCTCAGCGTACGCAAAGCGAAATACGCCGGTTTGGGGCTTAGGTTGCCCGTTAGCAAACCCCAGTGGTGCTCGATATTTCCGGGCGAAGCGTTTGTTTCATCTCGATCCTTGAACCAGACACTGAGCGGTAATCCAAGGGAAAAATTGGTTAGGATCATTCGCGCGACGTACGTCGCTTGCTGGTCCTGGGAAACTGCGGGGAGAAAGTTGAAACCCGTAGCTGGCGCATGGGGGTCGTAGCTGCTGTAGCCCCATTCGCCACTAATGACAGGTTTCTCGGGTCCGTGTTGACGTATGAGTGCCCGAACGGCGGCAACGTCGGCCGACACAGATTCCGGTGGCCCTTCACGGTAAAAATGCACCGTAACGCCATCGATGAGTGGAAGAACCCCGGCCGTGAACACACCCTCTAGGAACTGGAGATGCGGTATCGCACCCAACAGTGTGAAAGCCGCCGGGATTCCGGCCAGCACGGCACCGGCGAAAATGGTCGCCGAGGGATCGGCTGCCCGTACTACTGGAACTGTGGTCGCCACCAGCTGGGCATAAGCAGAAGGGTCAGGACCACGGCCTCGCCCGCTCCAAAAGAATGGCGAGTTCGGTTCGTTCCAGACTTCCCAGAGCACTCCTCGTCCTCTGTACCGTGTAGCGGCAGCACGAGCAAAATTTGCAAAGGCAGTCCGACCGGTGTCGTCCACGACGGCTCGACTCGGGCCGTAAAGGCGGTTCCCGTAGTCGAGGATAAACATGAGGCGTAGACCTTCCGCACTTGCTGCTTCGACTAGCTCGTCGCTGCCGGAGAAGTCGTAAACCCCAGGTTCCTTTTCCACGACTTCCCAATCGAGGTCGTTGCGCAACGTACGCACCCCGGCAGCACGAAGCAGCGCCAAAGCTTGGCGATCGACCTGGCCGCGCGTGCCATAGTGGGTATTCACCCCAATGGTTTCTCCGAGAGTGAGCTTGCGATTGCCAGAAGGCTCCCCGTCATCTCCACAGGCGCTTAAGATGGCCGAGGTCACGGTCAGGACGAGGGAAAGGCGAACCAGCCGCATAGCCAGAGTGAGCCACAGGCCCACGACAACGCGCAAGAGTAACCGGGTCGGAAAGCGGGAAGCCCATCTCGGTTGAAGAAGCTCTACGGTGGCCCTCGAGGGCTGAGGTCGCCACCACACTCGCGGCTTACTCCGGCGCGAAGTGAGACGGACAGGGGCATGACGCACCAAAGACGACTCGCGCGATCATCGTTGGTTCACTCCGTGGGGGAGCGAGGAGCGCTTTCGAGGTGCGCTTCGGAGTGATACTCGAAAGGGCGCTCTGCCATGTTCATCGGGATCGATTTGGGAGGAACCAAAATCGAAGGAGTCGTGCTCGACGACGCTTACCGCGTTTGCTTTCGCGAGCGGCGACCGACCAGACGGCACGAAGGCTACGACCGAATTGTTGAAGGCGTGGCGGAGATGTTTGCCGTGTGTTGCCAGGCTGCTGGGGGTCGCCCACCGGTGGTTGGAATTGGCACGCCTGGTTCCGTATCGCTGAGCGACGGGACAATGAAAAACTGTAACACCACGTGCCTGAATGGGCGGCCACTCCAGCGCGACTTGGAACAAGCGCTGGGTACGAAAGTCGTTCTGGAAAACGATGCAAACTTATTCGCCTGGGCGGAAGCGCGCTTGGGTGCTGCCACGGGGTACGAAGTGGTGTTTGGCGTCATTTTGGGAACTGGCGTCGGCGGGGGCATCGTCTGGCAGGGGAAAATTTGGCCGGGTGCGCACCGCCTTGCCGGTGAGTGGGGGCACCATCGGATCGTAGAGCAAGGGCCCCCTTGTTATTGCGGCGACTACGGCTGTGTGGAAACGCTGATCGCCGGGCCAGCCGTGGAAGCCTACGCGGAAAAGGAAAGAGGATTTTACGCTCCGCTTGCCGAGGTAGTTCGAGCCGCGCGCCAGGGCGAGGCTGGGGCGCGACGGGTCATCGACCACTTTTTGGAATGCTTTGGGCGTGCGCTAGCGAACGTGATCAACATTGTCGATCCGAGTTGTGTCGTGCTGGGCGGAGGCGTGTCGAACATCGATGAGCTGTACACTCATGGCCGGGATGCAGTGGCGCGGCATGTATTTGGCGGAGAATTTTCCGCTCCGATTCTGCGCCATCAGCTTGGAGATTCGGCGGGTGTGATCGGTGCGGCCTTGCTTGCAGCAGAATCCGAGCACCGGGCATGACTGAGCCAGGACAGGCGAGCACTGTGCGGGTTGGGGAGAGGGCAGAGGGCACGGTTCGCCGTTGGTGTGCCCTGTGGGCTGACTCGCCCCTTGCCCATTGGTGGCTTCGCCGAGCCATTGGGGTGTACGTCGTTGCGGTGTTCGCGATCCGAATTCACCACGAAGGAGACTTTGCTGGCTACCTGCGCGTCGGGGAGCTCGTGCTTCAGGGGCAGGACCCGTATCGTGCTGCCGGTGCACTGAACACGTGGCCACCGTTCTTTAGCGTGTTGTGCGTGCCGCTTGCGATCCTGGCGATGCCAAGTCCGTACGTCGCGCGCGGAGTTTGGTTCGTTTTGAACTTTGCGGCACTGTGGTGGATCCTCAGCCTCATCGCCAAACTGGTTTACGGGCGGCGCCTCACTTGGCGTTCGCCGCAAGGCTTGCTGCTGACCAGCCCCTTCGTGCTTCTGCCCGCTTTGTTCAGCGAGCGGTACGTGAGCAGCAATTTTGACCATGTGCAAATCAACTTGATCTTGTTCGCGCTGGTTTTGGCCGGCTTGAAAGCTCAGATGGAAGGCAACGAAGCCAGGGGCGGAGCATTGGTGGCGTTTGCTGCCGCAATAAAATTGCTGCCTCTGACCTTCCTCTTGTATTTCCTGTGGCGCCGGCGGTGGCGCGCGCTTCTAAGCTCGGCTGCGATTTTTGTGGGGTTGTCTCTCAGCCCGGCGTTGCTTTGGGGCTGGCCTCGGTATTGGGACTATTTTGCCGCGTGGCGGGAGCGGGTGTCGGCCGGTTGGGGGGTGGGACGGCTGAATCAATCCGTGTGGGCGATGTGGGACCGCTGGCTGGGCCATGGTATGATCCCAATGCTCACGCCTGGAGCACACGACATCCCATCTTCAGGTTCGCCATGGGTTCCGGTTGCCGTGGGAGTCACCCTTGCGACCTTGGTCGGTTGCTTCTGGGCTCGTAGCCGCAAGGGCGGGGGCGATCCCGCACAGCAACTTTGTGAGTGGAGTTTTGTCTTCTTGGCAACGGCCCTGTTCTCGCCCGTGACTTGGAAAGCGTACTTGGCGGTGGTGCTCCTACCGAACACGCTGCTGTTCGCAACCTGGTGGCAAGCAACGCGGAACGCCCCATCCCACCGGGCGGCGCTCCTGGGCTTGGCTGCTAGCGTGACCACCAATCTTCTCTCGCCCGGCTTGCTCGGACGCAACTTGGCCGCGCGCCTGGAGATGGCATGCGTGCCCACCATCTTGGGGCTCACGCTGTTGGCCGCACTCGTGTGGGTGTACCCGTACTTGTCGTTCGCGACTTTTCGGGCCGAAGGTGCGCGCGCTGGGCGGACACCATCGCTGACCTAAACGAAGCCGTTGCTAGCGGCGCGCCTTCTGGTACGTGCCTATAAGCTCTGCCTGTTCGAGCACGTGCCCTTTCATGGCATTTTCAAGCTGGGCCTTGGTGGGCGTGCCGAGATCCGGCAAAACACGGTCCAAGGCATACAGCTTGAAAAAGTAGCGATGGCGCCCGATTGGCGGACACGGCCCGCCATAACCCGTGCGTTTCCAGTCATTCAGCCCTTCCTTGGTGCCCGCCGGCAGCGCTTGGGACTTCACCCCTTCAGGCAAACCGCTGCTATCGGGAGGCAGGTTATAGAGCACCCAGTGTACCCAAGTCATGCGAGGGGCGGCAGGGTCTGGGGCATCCGGGTCGTCCATGATGAGCACCAAACTCTTTGCGCCTTGGGGGACGCCAGACCAATGAAGGGGTGGGGAGATGTCGTCTCCATCGCACGTGTACTTTGATGGGATCGCACCCCGATGAGTGAAAGCAGACGACTCGATCGTCAATGCCATGACCAGCCCTCCTCTGCCAGAAAAGTTCCCAACAAGACCGAGAAGAACGACGGCGCTGTGAATGATCAGTCTTTGAGGTCGTAGCCCATGCGCAAAACTAGTCTTCCACACAGTTCCTCAGCCTCGACGACGCCGGAGCATACACCGGAAACCTCTCGCGGAGAAGATGCGACAGCGCTTTGGCCGAGCAGCGGGGTCGATTCCTCACGCTGTGCCCAACACGTGCCCAAGAGCCTCTTCCACCGTGGGGAAGTGGAAACGAAACCCGCTTTGAAGTAGGCGGGTCGGGCGCACCCTTGTACTCGACAAGATCAGTTCTTCGCCCATCTCCCCGAGAATCCAGCGCACGGCGGATGCGGGAAATGGGAGAAGCGCGGGTCGGCCAAGTGCCTGGGCTAGGGCTTGGGCAAAAGTCGCGTTCGTGACCGGATGGGGTGACACAGCGTTGACCGGGCCACGGAGATCGTCCTTGACAGCACAAAACAAAATGACCGCTGCAAGGTCGTCGGGGGTGATCCAGCTCAGATACTGACGGCCTGTGCCCGTGCGCCCACCCAGCCCAAGCCAAAACGGCCACAACAGCCGGCGAAGGGCCCCTCCTCTTGGACTCAACACGACGCCGATCCTCAATCGAACCACACGAATGCCCGCTTCTTCGGGGGGACGACTTGCAGCTTCCCATTCGCGGCACACAGAGGCGAGAAAACCCTCGCCAGCCGAGCTGTCCTCGTCGAGAAGCTCATCTCCCCGGTTTCCGTAGAAGCCGATGGCAGAGGCAACGATGAACGCCTTCGGTAGCACTTTCCATTGGGCGACACGTTCCGCCAGTTTAGCTGTAGTCATGACACGGCTCGCTCGGATCTCGGCCTTGCGATCCGCCGTCCACCGCCGCTCGCCTACGTTCGCTCCTGCCAGGTGAACCACAACATCGATTGGTTGCTCAGGATCCAACTTGATTTCCCCTGTAGAAGGTGTCCACAGAACTTCGCCCGTAGCGTTTGTCTCCCGTCGGGTCGCACGAATCACCCGGTGACCGCCAGCACTCAGGAAGGCGCATAGGGTGGAACCCACCAGCCCCGTTGCCCCAGTAACGAGGAAGCGTAGAGGGGTGGTGGATAGCTCCTGATGGCGGACAAGGTCATGGGCGAGCACGCGGTGACGGTATCGAAACATCCGCGCCATTTCGCGACGCAGGAAAAGTCGATCTACCGCGTCGTCCAACACCGCGGGTCGCACGAACGCACGGTACCGCACTTCGTCCTCCATGCGAAACTCTCGACTTCCGAGGGGCACGAAGCGATGGACGTGCTCCCAAAAGGCCATGGGGCCGGCAACCAACCGATCCCGGAATTCCACACCGGGTTTGCCCCCGTAGTGTTCCGCTCGCCACCTTACGTGGAAAGGTCCGATGCGGAACCTGAAGTCGACTTCGCCAGCTTCGATCGTTCCCTGTCGGCGCTCTACATCTACCTGAGTCCACGGCGGTGTGAGCCGTTCGAATGCGCCCTCTCGGGTGTGCCAATCATAGGCAAACGAAGCGTTTACGGGAATGACGGACTGAAACCGAAATTCGTGCATGACCCAGAAGATGGGATGCACGCGAACCCGGAACAAGCCCCTCGGATGTAGGCCGCCCACAGCTTGGGTTCACACGGGCACCTGGGAAAACCCACGATCGCTGGGTTGTTGCGAATCGGTCGGGAGTGCGAAGGTGGGGCTGCTCAGGTGGTGCGTGCGCCCCGTGAGGCAGCACAGCCGGCCGGCAAAGGCTACGGTCAGGGTTCGCAGCTAGAAGGGTCGCTCTGGCAAATGCCGGTCGGCAGTTGTTTTTGTCTTCAGTCGGCGGCTCGCTCCGGGTGCTGTTGTCGGTACACCGGGCAGTCGAGAAGGCGGTCGCGAAAGGGGCAGAACAGACGAATCACCTCGTCGTGGCATCCGTACCCGTAGGGAAAAGCGCGCGCGTAAGCGGAGCGGACAACGCTGCGTAGCTCCCGCTCAGGCAAGGGTGCCGTCAGCTTTCGGTTCCACGCGACAAGAATGTCGTTTGTTTGGGCCTGCGGGTACCCCGCGCGGCGGAGTGCGGAAGCCAGGCGGATGGCGACGTTGTTGCGAATACCCGGCGGAATATCGCTTTCCAGCATGTGCTGGCGGGCTGCACAGAGAGCTGCGGTTAAGTCCTGCGGAGGCTGCGGGAGCCGGTACGGATGAGGCCGGCCGCGGCGTGCAGCGCGGCGGGCGCGAGAGAACGCGGCGCGAGCTGTGTCGTTCGCTTCAACGTGCTCCAACGGTAGCAAGCCCTGACATAGGGTCCGCGGGTCCGGACGGGGCGAGCGCGCGAGAGCGCGGATTTCGTCCGGCGAGAAGGAAAAAAGCTCCTGCGCGGAAAGTGGTATTTTGTACAAGCCGCTCTGCCGATGGCGGGAGTTCGTAAGCCGCAGGAGGCGCACCTTGTCCCCGATGGCCTGATCGAAGCGTGCCAAACCTTCGCTTACACCGAGGGAACGCCACACCTGAAGCCTGAGGAGAGAAAAGATCCGGTGCAAGTCGGTCGCTGGTGCCACTCGGCCGAAGATGCGGGTGTCCAAGAGTATATGAAACCCCTTGTGGCCGCTGAAGTAAGCGTAGATCGCGGAATCTGGAACATGCCAGCGCTGCTGTAAGAAGGCATAGGTTTGCCGCGCCAGTGCCAAGGCCGCCAACAGACCTGCAGCGGTTGGCTCCGCATCGATGTCGAACGGCAGGAACGGGGCCCAAATCCGCCCATCGAAGCCGGCGATGGACGGCCGACCATTGACCCGGTGCTCCGCAAGGTAGAGGAAAACTTCCTCGGAGAAAAAGAAAATCGTCGCAAAACAGTCGTCGGGGCCAAACCGCGCCACAAACTCCTCCACGCGTTCGACGGGGTAGATGTGGTTGCGAAACCCTGGTGCGGCTGCGGCTGCACAGTCCACGAAGCGGTAGCGCCGTTTCGTCACCAACCGCGAAGCGGACGTGAAAGGGGGCTGCAGGGTGGAATCGCTTTCCATGACGTGACCCCTCTACCCTTGCGCAAACAGGGGCAGCATGGCAACGCGTTGAATCCCGTGAGACCGTGACCTTCGCATCGCAAAGGAAAGGAGGACGTAGATGCCCATCGATGTGCAAAAGGCTTTGGGTGCTCAGTTACCGTCGACAACCGGTTCGTGGAACCCGGACCAAGTGATTTTGTATCACCTAGGAATCGGTGCCGGGTTGACCAAGCCGACCGACCGGAAAGAGCTCGAGTACACGTACGAACGTTACCTGAAGGTGTTGCCCAGCTTTGCGGTGATCCCCGTGTTTGGAGCGCTTGGCGGAATGAACAATATCCCGGGAATCAACATCAACCTGGCGATGGTGCTCCACGGAGAGCAAGAAATCGAGCTGCAGCGTCCCTTGCCCGTAGCCGCAGAAATCGAAAACACGGCGCGGGTGGCGGGAATTTACGATAAGGGAAAGGCAGCGTTAATCGTGCTCGAAGTGAGCACAAAGGAAAAGGGCGGCGCCCCGTTGTTTACCAATCGGTTCACGATCTTTGCCCGAGGGGAAGGTGGCTTTGGTGGCGACCCTGGCCCAAAAGCGCAACATGAAATGCCGGCTCGCCCAGCGGACGCGGTGGTGGAGTCGCCCACCATGCCCCACCAGGCCCTTCTCTATCGCCTTTCGGGGGACAAAAACCCCCTGCACTGTGACCCTGAGTTTGCAAAGCTTGCGGGTTTCGAAAAGCCCATCCTCCACGGGCTCTGCTCCTTTGGCATCGTGTGCAAGGCTGTCGTCGATACCATGCTGGACGGAGGGGTTGATCGCGTGGCGTCGTACGCAGCACGCTTTTCGGGCGTGGTGTACCCGGGAGAAACCATCGTCACCTCCATGTGGAAGGAAGACGGCAAGATCGTTATCTCCGCAAAAACCAAAGAGCGTGACACCCCGGTGATCAGCAATTCGGCCATCCGCCTCCGCGAGTAGTCGGTGCCCTCGGGGCCGCTGGTGGCGGCCCCGAGCTCCTACGCAAGTAGCCCCCGAAGGAATCAAACCTCTTCTTCGCGGTGGGAGCGGGACCTGCCGCCTAGCCTGGTAGGTACCAAATCGGGGAAGTCCAGGCGCGTTCTTGGATCGTTCGCGGTAGCGTTGGGTCTGTGCACGCTGGTGGCCGCTGATCTGGGGGCAACTGGTTGCAGGCGTACACGTGCCAACGACAAGAGGGGTTTTCGAGTACCCGCACGTAGTAGAAGGCCGGAGCCTCCGGGTTGAAATCCGGGTCATGCCATACGGTACAGAGGCGGGTAAAGCCCGGGCCCGTCGGCGTGCATGTTTGCAAGTCGACCGTGGCCCCGTTGTCCCCACTACCGGCAACGTCGTAAATCCGAAGTTGGGCGTTTCCGCCTTCGACCCAGCCTTTGACTACCTGAATGCGCTGCAGCAGCGTACCCGGATGTTCCGGCGTGCCGGGATCGTACTCAGCAGCAATGGCGAAGGCGGGCACGCCGGGAGCTCCGGCTCCTTCCGCGAGGGTGCCGCCCATTGGTACACCGTGCGCATAGCCGAGTTCGATGCGGTCGGCCCTGTCGCACCAGTTCGGTGGGAGATCCCAGCCAGCGAAGAAGCGTACCACGATACGTGGTCCGCTGGTGGCAAACGTTTCCTTGCGTTTCAAGCTGGCAAAGATGGACTCCCGCGTGTTTTCCTCCGCCCAGACGGCAGCGAGTCCACCCGGATTGAAGAGGACCGGCGTGTCTCCAAGCTCGTCGAATCCCATCAACCCTTCCGGCGTGGATTCGGCCGAGCCACGGTGGCCTTGGAACTCGTACTCCGCAACCCTCCCAGGCGTACCGTTATGGGTGTCAGTGCTAGCAATGAAACCAAAGGAAAAAGGGTTGACGCCAAGCCGAGCGTATTCGAGCAAGCCCATACCCAGAACATTGCGCACGTAGTCCCGCCGAGAGATACAACCACGCCCAGCAGCCCCGAGCTGTCCCATGCCCTCGCCGCAGTCTTCCAATGCACCGCGACGCCGTGGCTCGAAGTCGCACGCTTCGTCGGGAACACCGAGAACGCTCGATAATCCGCCAAAACACTCGCTCGAGCCCTTGTGCTGAAAGATTTCCACGAGGGGTTCTAGGCGAGCCCGTAGGGAGGCTTGCTCGCGTTGTTGCTCGATGGAGGATGCTCCCGGATACTCTACGGTAAACATGCGGCCGGTGCTTTCGTTGGAGTTGTGGGGAATCGCAATTACGTCGCACCCAGCGATATTCTGCTTGCACACCCGCTCTAGCTCGCGCCACAACCCCTGAGGCGTACTTTGCTCGAACACGCTGACCGGCGGCGGTACACGATCATTTGCGAACACGACGTTACGGTGCAGCGTGCTGCCGGCCAAAGCGTTCGTATACTCGTACGCGATAAACGTGGTAAATTGGCAGGGTTCGTACGCCTGCGCCGCGGCACCACGGATGCGTTCCCAAACATCACCGGCAACCTGCAGACAACGTTGCCAATCGGTACCGCACACTTCGGAGGCGCGCTGGGGCCGACGTACGGAAAGTCGCGCGCCAAAGTCCAATTGAGATTCAGCAAAACCGCGACGAAAGTTCCGGCAGGTGAGGGTGTCGTAAGCGGGCGAGCCGGGAGTAGAGCAGAGAGAAACCTCCCCGAGGAACTCCGAGTGATCGGTAACCGCCGCGAAATGCAGGGCGCGATCGATGCGTGCTAGGCGAGTACCGTTGCCCGCAGCGTCCAGAGGCGGAAGGGCAATCGGGGTTCCGCGAGCGAATCGGTAAGCATCCGCGGGGCTGGTGCGTACGTCCCACGTATATGCATCGAACGAGTTAGCCGTATGCACGTGGAGGTCGCCGAAAAATACTTGTCTTTCACGACGATAGTTTCCGCATTGCCGGGTGGGCTCGGTTGCCGTGGGTGTTGGCTGCAAGGCGGTCGGCGTGGGTGAGGGAGAACAGCCACGGAGGAGAGAGTCGACTGCTGCCACCACCTCGTCAACGGTGATTCTGCCGTCTCCGTCGCGGTCCCCTGCGGAACAGAGAGCAACAGCTTGGCGCCCCAGAGCGACGTTCACCATGCGAACGATTTCATTGACCGACACGCTACCCGAGCTGTCGCAGTCTCCCACACAACTCCCCCATGATGGCACAGCCCCGCAGGCAACAAACGCCACGCCGACAATTTGCACCACCACCCGCCACGGCCGAACGTAGACTCGCATCCTCTCTCCTTTGGTTCTCGTCGAGTACTGTGGCATCTCCGTCGAAATCAAGCCTAGGGTGCGATGGGCTCGACCAGAGCCAAGGCGCGCTCCAGGGTAATCCAAGCTCCGGCAATTCCAAGAAAGCCACCTCCAGCCCGCTTCCAAGAGTGGGGCGACGTTGAGGAGCGCTGGACCAGGAACCCGAGCAGACTGAAAGCCAACACCCACAGGAGTTGCCCCAGCTCTACCCCTGAGTTGAAGAAGGCGACCGCAGCGAGGGAGTGCAACCCGAGATCCTGGAAAACTCCCGCAAAGCCCACGCCGTGAAGCAGGCCAAAGGGGAATCCAAAGAACGTGGTCCCCGTTGGGGAAGACGAACCTGCTTGGCGCCAAAGCTCGCGACCCACAAAGACAATGCTAGCCCCAATCGCGACCTCGACGATCTTTTGCTCGAAACGGAACCAATTGGCGGCGGCGACCACGAGCGCCAACCCGTGGCCGAGGGTGAACATGGTCACGGTGACCAGCACGTCTTTCTTCCGGCGCAGCAACCAAACAAGGCCAGCGAGAAAAAGGAGATGGTCGATCCCCAGAACTACATGTTTCATGCCAAGACTGAGGTACGTATGGGCGACGGTGGTGAGAGGTAGCAAGTCGGCACGCCGGAGGTGGAAGCGACCAGTCCGAGGGTCAGTGCTTCCGGAAATCTCTTGACCATCAAGGTACCGCACGCGAACCCACACGTTCCCTGTCGCTTCCGTGGTACTCGAAACGCGGAGGGTTGTTTCCACCATCGCAAGCTCGGCACAGGTGAAACGCGCTAACGGCGTGGCGTGTACCATGGATGGGGCGCAGTCGTCCGGTAACTGCACGACTAGCGCGAGCGGCAAAGCTCCCGAAGGCTTCCAGGCGATCGCTTCCCAACGAGCCGGGTCGCGTTGACGAAGCTCGAGGATGGTTGGCTCGAGAGGATGCGCTGAGAGAGTACCCGCGACACTGAGCGAAAAAAGAAGAGCGAAAAAGGCCAGGGCTCCGTAGCGTCTCAGCTCTCCAGTCGTGTGGTATTTCGCGTGGGCGGACGAACGCCGCAGGCACCGAGACATGGGAGCCTTTTGTTCCATGGGGTTTCGTCAAGCAAGCCTCCACAAGCGACGGATCGAAGCCCATTGGTTTGACTTGTGCGCTGGTTGCATGCGATAGGGAACCACAACAGCGGCTCTGGAGTCGATTGTGGTGTGGCTGGTGTTGGGTCGGTACAAAGCGTTGAGGCCGAGCCTGTTGGTTTTCCTCCTCGGCACTTGGCTGCCCGTGACAAGGAGCGCTGCGCAGGTGTTCCCTATCGAGGAGCAACTTTTGGCGGCGCAGCGATACGCGGTGGGAGCAGAGCGGGCGGCGCGACTTTCGGAGCGGGCCGCGCAGAAAATTGCCGACGCGGTGCGCGCGGAGCGACGCACGGTTTGGCTCGAGCGTACTGCGGAAGAACTACGCGCCCGAGGTGGGCGGGAATACTTGGCGGCGCGGCGGGGGGCAGAACTGGCGCGGCGGGAGCGGACCGCAGTGGTGACCGAAGCGCGCGCACTAACGCGCGCGGCGGTCGAGACGTTCGATCGACTTCTGGAAACGCCTGCCGCCCTCGAACGCGCGGCACGGGGAGTCCCCGAGGAGCTGCTGAGCCTCTCGGAGCGCGTGGCGGAAACGGCCGCGCGGCTGCGTGCAGCCGCAGTCGCGGGGCGCGATGCCCTTCTCGATCTGCAAGCGGTTCATACCCGTTTGGAGCTTTCGCGGGCGCAACTAACGGAAGCGAGGGCTCGGCGGTACGAGGAATCGTTGGTCCGAAAGCAAGCTACACTGATCGACAGCCTCGATCGCCTCGTCCAAGCGGGCGAGGCTCTTACCCTGGCAGCAGAAGATTTAGAGCGGGCTACGAAAGTCCCGCAGCTACGCGAGCGGTTGGAGCCATCGCGGCCTCCAGCGCGGCGCTGGGGCGGTGGCCTTGGTTTCGCTTTCAACGTGGATATTGGCGGGAAAGAGCGGGTGGACACAGCACGAATTGTCGAGGACGCGAAAAGTGGTGGTCAGGTTGTCCGTGTCGACCGTGCCCCTACGAATATCCCGCGCGCATTGGCGGAAGTGCATTACCTGTTCCCCATCAACCCGAGTGCCAAATTGGTCAAAGGCGACCCGCACAAGGGGACTCGTTCCGACTCGGTTCGGCAGAACGAGGAGCCGGTGCGAGCACGCTTTCCTGGGGACTTGGCCGTGGGGCCATTTCTCGGGGTGCAGTTCGGTGATGACTTTGTCGATGCCGTGGGCGCAGGCCTGATGTTGGGTTGGCGAGTGGACGCGCTGTTTCCGCGAGACCAGTTGCAACTGGGCGTGGGGTACTTCGCGGATCCGAACACGCGAGTGTTGGGTGACGGCTTTGCTGCAAACCATCCACCCCCGGCGGGGGAAACGCAGGTTCGATACAAGGAAGTGACGAAATCTGGCGTGATGGTGCTGATTACCTACGGCTTCTAAAGCTCGATGCAGCTCGAAGTCGAGCCAGCACGCTAGCCGCAATTTTAGGGTACACCGAAAGAGCTGCTGGCCGAGGCCTCCTCGCTGTCTGTCACTGTGGGCTCCACGACCACGCGGTACCGTTGCCGCAACTTACGGAGCCCCTCTACACGAGCACGAGAGCGCTCGTCATCGAGCCAATCTTGCTCCACCCGGCTGCGCACCGCGTCGAACGAAGGCAGCTCCGGAGGGCGCCATTCCTCGAGGCGAACCAAGTGCCAGCCAAAGGCGGACGGAATGGGCTCGCTCCAAGTTCCTTGGGGCAGCTTGCGTAAGGCGGCAAGAAAAGCAGGGCCAAACGTCGCCTCCACTTCGGCAGTGGTGCGCTCCGTCCACCGAAGCCCACGAAGAAAAGGGGCAGAAACAGTCTCCGGCGGTTCCCCCGCTTCCAACCGGCGCCGGAGTTCCTCGAGTGTTGGCGTTGGCGATGCCACATTCGATGAAGTGGCATGCTCGTTGTTTTCACGGGGTTGGAAAACGTGTTGAAAGCTCACCCGTTCCGGAAGTCGGTATCGTTCCGGCTGCAACTCAAAGTAGTCTTTGAGCTGCTGCTCGGTCGGTGGCGGGCCGCTCGCGCTGGCCTCCAAGAGAAAAGTCATTTTTTGCACGACCCGGCGGCGCACAATGGGGTCGCCCCGGTCGAGCCCGAGCCGTAGACCCTCACGCCACAGCAACTCTTGGTCGAGAAAGTCAGCGAGCAGGGCCTCGCGCTCGGATGCAGTCGGGGTTCTGCCCCACTGTGCCACAAAGCTTCGCTCCAGCGCGCCGATTTCGTCGGGACCAATGGTGATGGTGTGAGTCTTTGGCACCACGGCGTGCCACAGTGCGAGCAGACTCGCCGCGACGACGAAAAACCAAAAACTTGGCTCGCGTAACACCAAGCGAGCGAGACGGCGCATCACCAGTCAAGCCGGTAGATTCCGCTCGATAATCGACTGGACACGGATGCCTCGGGGTAAGGTGCCAAAAGCGCGTCCACCATCCCCTTCCAGACGCGAACGGCAAAACGCTTGTGCAACCTCGGGCACGCTGTGACGCAACAAGAGCGAAGATTGTAAAACCACTGCCATCCGTTCCACGAGCCGCCGAGCGCGGAACTCGCTGTCGTCGAGCTGGTTCAGTTCCTCTTCGACTTCTCGAATTGCACGATCGAGGGCGGGCTCGCCTTGTGCCAGGCCGACTTCTTGGAAGAACGCGGGTACGGTTTCTGGCTCCTTTCTGATGGCGCGCAACACATCCAAGCAAATCACATTGCCCGAGCCTTCCCAAATGCCGTTGAGGGGCGCTTCGCGGTACAGGCGCGGCATGACGCTTTCCTCCACGTAACCGGCACCGCCAAGGCACTCGAGAGCTTCCGCAACCATCATCGGCGTGCGTTTGCAGACCCAATATTTCACCACGGCGGTTGCCAGTCGGGCAAAGGCACGTTCTTCCGGATTGCGGTGGGCCATGTCGTAAGCACGGGCTAAACGCATCATTGCCACAGTGGCTGCCTCGCTTTCTAAGCAAAGATCCGCCAGCACGTTTTGCATGAGCGGTTGTTCCACAAGGCGCTTGCCGAACGCAGAGCGATGACGACAATGGTGGATCGCTTGCACGAGCGCTTGGCGCATGATGGCCGCTGAGCCGATCACGCAGTCGAGCCGCGTATGGTTCACCATTTCGATAATGGTGCGCACGCCACGGCCCTCTTCGCCGACCATGCGGCCCCAGGCTCGATCCAATTCGATCTCGCTCGATGCGTTAGACCGATTACCCAATTTGTCCTTGAGGCGCTGAATCAAAATGGTATTCCGCACGCCGTCTGGGCGCCAACGCGGAACGAAGAAGCAAGAGAGCCCTTTGTCCGTGTAAGCCAGCATGAGGAAGGCATCGCTCATTGGGGCGGAGCAAAACCATTTGTGACCCGTGATCCAATAAGCCGCGCCGGGCCCCCCCGAATCTACCGGCTCGGCACGGGTCGTGTTGGCGCGGACGTCCGAACCGCCTTGCTTTTCTGTCATTGCCATGCCGCAAATCACCCCGCGCTTTTGATTCGGTGGCAGGGATCGCGGGTCGTATTCCGTGGAAACGATCCGCGGTTCCCACTCTGCCGCAATCTCCGGCTGGTGTCGTATGGCCGGAACGATCGAGTACGTCATCGAAATCGGGCAACCATGACCGGCTTCCACTTGTGACTCCAAGAAGAATTTCGCGGCGCGAGCGACATGGGCGCCCGGTTGTTGTCGTCGCCACGGCAGAGCGTGGAGTTCATGAGCGACCGCGAGCGCCATGAGCTGGTGGTACGCAGGGTGGTACTCCACCTCGTCGATCCGGTTGCCGTAGCGATCGTAGTTGCGCAAAACCGGAGGATGAGTGTTTGCTTGCACGCCCCAAAGGAGAGGTTCTCCAGTGAGAACCCGAGAAAGTTCGGCGATGCTTTCGCGAGCCCAAGCAGCACCCTCGCGAACCAACGCTTCCTCTAAAATCCGATCGGTGCTGAACAGATCGTGGCCCTCGAATGGTGGAGGCTGGTTGAGAACGTCGTGTGTCTTGTGCGCCAGAGTGATGACGTTTTTCATTCCAAGCTCCTTTCGCACCCACCGAACCCACGGTTGCACACAGCCGCTTGAGCGGTGGGTTACGGCCAGCTTTGGCTGGCGTTGGCCCCTCGTTCAAGAGGTGTGCTGCGTTCAGTTGCTACATAGCTTAAAAGTTCGGTAAGGACCAAGTGGGCTTTTTGATGGAAGGAGCGGGAGATGGATGCAAATCTGGTCACGCGGTTTTTGGTTACTGCGTTTTTCGCGGTGACGTTTTTGCAATCGGGCCTGGATAAGGTGATCGATCGCGAGAGCAATCTGCAATATCTCTCGGAGCATTTCCAGAGCACACCTTTGAGTCCGTGGGTGCCGCAGCTTCTCACCGCGATCACCGTGCTGGAACTCATTGCCGGGGGGCTTTGCGGCTTGGGTTTGCTCTTGCTCGATTTTCGGCAACCGGGAATGCGGGTGGCGGGCTGGGGGGTCGGAATGTCCGGCATTGCGCTGCTTTGCTTGTTGTTTGGACAACGCCTGGCAAAGGATTATGCGGGGGCGGCAGTGGTTGCTGCGTATTTCGCCGTGGTGCTCCTAGGTTTGCGAGCATTCTGAGGGAAGTCCGATGGCAGTGACTAAAGAACAATTTCGGCGCTGGCTCGCAAGCTTCGCAGCCGGCGTGACCGTGGTAACGACTCGTTCCGCAGACGGGCGTCCGTACGGCCTCACAGCCACAGCGTTCACGTCAGTTTCGCTCGAGCCGCCCTTGGTGCTCGTATGCGTGGATAAAAAGTCCGAAAGCCACCCTCACTTTTTGGCGTCTCGCGTTTTCGCCGTGAACTTCCTCGCTGAAGGGCAAGAGCACTACGCACGCCGCTTTGCTGTTTCCGGAGGAGAAAAGTTCCGAGACATTCCCTTTGCTTTTGGAGTGGGTGGGGCGCCGTTGTTGCAAGAACGTCTCGGATTTGTCGAGTGCCGGGCCGAAGAAATCGTCGAGGCAGGCGATCATACGATTCTGATTGGGCGCGTGGTCGCGGGAGACGCAGCAGAAGAGAAAAGACCTCTCCTGTACTTTCGCGGGGCCTATTACGGAATTTGAGTGCGTAGTCGAAAGGTGTTGCCGCGGCTGGCTGTGGAATCCCTGCAGGGGCAGAAACGTGTCGCGAAGAAGCATTTCTCCAAACTGGCAGCTTCGTTGAAGGTGTCATCATCGAAAACCATCATCCCCAGTTAGTGCGGGCGGCGCCGAGCAAATGTGCCGTAGACCGTCCGAGGCTGTTCAGCCCAGGCTATATCTAACTTGTACCCGGGCGGACACGAGACCGATCCGAACCAGAAGGGAATGAGGCACTGAAGCAGAGGTTACGCACTGCCAGACCGGGCCTGCTTCCCTGATTGTGCCAGCCTACGCCGTTCCATTTGCAGCGCGCGCTCGACACAAGCGCGAAACTCTCGGTGCCAGTTTGTCACCGTGCCCGCTTGCTTCAGATAGGCGTCGAGCCCCATGAGCGCGCGGACCAAAAACACGCGATGGCCTGGGTCCTTAAAAATACGGTGTTCAATGGCAATTTTTGCGATCTCGATGCCCCGCTCCACGGTGTTGTAATCGCGCGGGTGATAGGGCCGGTCCACCAGTAAAGGTTCGAAGATAATCTTCATGATTTGCACCATTGGTTCAGGGTTTTGATCTGGATCCAGAAAGTCCAGGGTGAGAAAGCAGCGGTGCATGGTGGCAGTGTCGTCCCGCAGCAGGGCGTCGGCCAATTCCAAATAGGCCTTGCGAATGGATTCCGGAAAGACGCGGATAGAGCCGAAGTCGAGAATGGCGAGCTTTGGATGAAAGGTAACCAAGTAGTTGCCAGGGTTCGGATCAGTGTGCAGCGTTCCGTACTCGAAGATTTGTCGCCAAACGACACGAAAGTACTTCTTGGCAACCCAGTCCTTCAATTCCTGATCGACGCCTGGCGCGAGCACACTGGCCAAAGGGTATCCCTCCACATACTCCATGGTGAGCACACGTCGTGACGTGAGCTCGGGATAAACTTTCGGGATGATCACCTCGGGGTCGTCGGCGAACATCTCCCGAAAGCGTTCGATGTTGCTCGCTTCGTGGAGATAGTCGAGTTCCTCGTAAAGCCGATCCTGGAGTTCGCGGTAGACGTCGGAAGGATCGACGCGCTGGCGCATAACGTCGCGCGCAATGAGGGTGAAAACGTTGAGCAGGGCCTTGATGTTCTGGAGGTCTTGTTTGACCGTATCTTCGACCCCTGGATACTGGACCTTGACGACAACTTCTTCGCCGGATTTGAGCCGCGCCCGATGCACTTGCCCGAGCGAAGCGGCAGCGAAGGCATCGGGGTCGAACCAGGCGTAAAGTTGTTCCGGCGGCTTGCCCAGCTCGCGCCGGATTTGCTCCCGGATGAGCTCGTAGTCCATCGGTGGCACTTGCGATTGCACCGAAGACAATACGCTCAACACCTCGGCGGGAAGGATGTCATCGCGCATCGACAGCATTTGCACGAGCTTGGTAAAGGCCCCGCGCAGCTCTTGCGAGCGCTCGACGATGCGCATGGCGTTTTTGATGTGTGTCTCCAGCAGGGCCTTTTCCCGCTCCCCGGCCGACTGAAAGGGCGCGCGAATTGCGTTCCAGAGATAGCTGGTACCGACCGAGGTCGCGAGCTCGCCAACCTTCAGCACCCGCCGCGCGCGGCCGCTGGTGATTTTCGTGCTTTTCTTTTTCGGCTCGTTGCCACCCATGGGAACTCAGCTTTGCAAACAACGCTGCAGGCGGAAAGACCACAGTGACGTCGCTCGGGGCTTTTCTTGCGAGATGGGCGGCACGTACTCCCCGGTGGCGAACCACGACGCAGCTCAAAATGTCTGTGGGGACGCCTCAATGCGGCGCGAGGTGCGACCCTAATGGATGGGAGCAGCAGCGAAAAATCCTGCCTGGCAGGCCCCCAAGGTGCAGCGCGGCCCCAGCCGGGAGTGTCGCGGTAAAACGGCGATGGCATCGGTAGTTCTGTTCGGAACTCCGGCCGTTACCCTGAAGGAGAGCACAAACCAAGTTGCGCAAAGGTGCAGGGTGCTAGCGGCAGGTTCCCGTGGCCCGAGCCATGGAAACCACGGGTGGTTGGTGACTTGCGCCACCAAGACGGTCTTCCACGAACCCAAACTTTCCGTCAGCGTCAACGGGTGACGGTCGCTGTGCCCCCCGAGCCGGCAGTGCAGCGGCACTACTGGACACAGGCTATTCGCCCGTTGCCTTCCGCACCTGTGGTCGGTAACGGTTGGAGCGCGACGAAACGCGCTAGGCGGTCTCGGCCAAGTGCGCGGCTTTCCCAACCCGTTCCGGGGTGCACCCAGCCGGAAAAAGAGGCTCAGCGACTCTGCGAGACTTCGGCACTGGTGGCTTCCCCGACGGAGGCGGCCTGCCAATCGGGCGGTCTCATGGACCAACACGTGTGGTGGCAGGAGGGGCAGTTGGCGCGCCAGTGCGGAAGTGAGGGTTGACCTCCTGGGGCAGAGCCCCTAGGCTGCGGCCCGCACTGTCAAGCCTGCTGGGAAGAGGAGAAGTCGATGAAGACCTTCTGGCTGTTTGCATGCGCGCTGGCGCTAATGATCCCGCGATCGAGCCCTGGTGCGGACGAGGTCGTGGCGACCGTGGGCGAGCGCAAGATCACTCGCGCCGAGTTGGAAAAGCACGTCAAGCCGAAACTGGTTCAACTGGAGAACCAGCGCTTCCAGGTGCTGCAAGAAGGTCTCGAGGAACTCGTCGCCGACGAGCTGTACCGGCGGGAAGCGACGGCGCGGGGTATCTCCGTGGAGCAGTTGGTGAAACAGGAGATCGAGAGCAAAGTGACCGATCCCACGCAGGAAGAAATCCAAAAGTTGTATGACGACAACAAGGAAGACTTAGAAGGCCAGTCCCTTGAGGAGCTTCGGCCGCAGTTGATTCAGTATTTGAAACAGCAGAGGCTGGGAGAGCGGCACCAGCAATTTCTCGGCGAGCTGCGGAAAAAGTACAAAGCGACGGTGGCCTTGAAGCCTCCTGTGGTGGAGGTGGGTGACGGAGGGAGGCCAGCACGGGGGCCGGCATCAGCGCCGGTGACCATCATTGCTTTCTCGGATTACGAATGCCCCTTTTGCAAGCGAGCTTCGGCAACGATTGCCCAGGTGCTGCGCCACTATGGGGATAAAGTTCGGTTTGTCCACCGCGACTTTCCGCTGAGTTTTCACCAACACGCCCGGCTTGCTGCTGAAGCAGCGGCCTGCGCACAGGCTCAAGGCAAGTTTTGGGAGTACCATGACCGCTTGTGGACCGCGGACGACTTATCGGAATCGGGGCTCAAGAAAGTTGCGAAGGACACGGGGTTAGACGAAGCGAAGTTTACGGAGTGCCTCGCAAAGAAGCCGCACTCTGCGGCGATCGATCGTGACATCGAAGAGGGCACGGCTGCGGGGGTGAGCGGAACACCCGCGTTTTTTGTCAACGGGCGGATGCTTTCGGGAGCCCAACCCTTCGAGGCTTTTAAGCAGCTTATCGATGATGAGTTGAAGCGCGGGGAAAAGAAAAGCTGAGCCCGCACGGCGCCAAGGGGTCGATTGGCTGTAACGGAGGAGGAGAGTGATGAAGCTTAGGGCGGGCGTTGTGCTCTTCATCTTGCTCGCGAAGGCAGCGGCCTGGGCCGCCTCCGCAGAAGAGTCGCTGTACCGACGGGCGGTAGCCAACGTCATAGGGGCACGCTTCGAGGCTTCGGGAACGCTAGAAGTTGCCCAGGGAAAGCAGGTGAAGGTTGTCCTGCGCCACGTCGTTTCCGATGGTCGGCGGACCTGGATCGAGGCAATCCAACCTGCGGAACTGCGCGGCCAGCGGTGGCTCATTGTGGATCGCGACGGAGGGCCGGACAAGATTTGGCATTTCGACCCCAAGACGCGAAAGGTCGCGGAACTCCCCGAGGAGCAGTGGAGGCAGCCGTGGTTGGGCAGTAACCTCGTGTTGGCGGATCTTCTACTCCCCGACGCGGACGGATACACGTTCGAGCTGGGAGGAGAGGAGAACGTCGGTGGCGAGACGTTCACTGTGATCCGTCTCGCCCCCAAGCAAAAGGAGAAGGACCGTTACGGAGTGCGCGTGTACTCGATCGACCCGCGCACTCCTCGTTTGGCTCGCGGTTTGTTTTTCGACCAACAAGGCAGAGCCGTGGCGCGGTGGGTGGTGGAGCGCACCGAACAGCGCGGCAGTGAGTGGTTTCCGGCGCAGCAAAGGTTTATCGACCTCGCAACCCAGAAGAGTTCCGTTTTCACCCTAGTGGATTTCAAGTACGGGGCGCCAACGGGCACGCAGGAATTCGAGCCCTCGGGTTTGAGCGCAAGCCCGACGCCAAGGAAGCAGTGAATAGCTCTTTGGTGGGCCGTCTAACTTGCGCCAATTTCGATGCGAGCGCGGAACGTGTCCCACCCGTGGCATTTGGGGCAAACGCCGATCCAGTCTGCGGACAAGTGCTCGCACTTTTGGCAGCGGTAAAGCGGTAGCTCGCGGCAAGCGCGGGCGAATGCCTGGAGGGATTGCTCCACCTGCCCGCGCAAGCGGTGGACTTCTGCCCAAAGACGATCAAAGTCGGGGATGACCGAGGCCGGAGTTTGTACGGCCTCGAGCTCACGGGCTGCCTGTTCCGCATTGCGATCGGCAAGAAATGTTTCTGCCATCCATACGTGCACGGCATCCGCGTGGACCGTGTCGCGCAACTTGGAAAGGAGGCTCCGCAGTCGTTCGCGGTGTTTGGGCTCGGTGGCGATACGGAGCAATCGATCGACAAACACACTGCGAGCGTGCTGCCGAAGGCCACGTTCCCACGCCGCCGAAGCATCGGCAACGCGGTGCGCGGCGGCGAGTTCGTCACCCAACGCAACGTACACCGGAGCCGGCACGCGCCGCGCCGAGGCCAAGTTTTCCAGCGCTCGCAGTCGCTCCTGCGGATCGCTGAGATGAACGGCCGTCTGATACCGAAGACAGAACAACGTCTCTTGTTCCTTTTGGGCAACTTCCGGATCGGGCAGTAACGGAATCAGCGCCTCTTGCACTTGTGCCGCTGCACCCCAGCGCTCGCCATCGATGTAAGCATCGCGCAAGGCCCGTAGCGCCTGTGGCGCTCGCGGGTAGAGCGCGCGCAAACGCTCGAGAACTTCGATGCGGGCTCCTACCTCGCCGAGTTCTCGGTGCAGATCGGCCAAGGCCAGCAAGACTTCGGGGTGGGTGTGGTACTGAGTCGCAGCGTCAAAAAGAACCCCCCGTGCGCGATGGAGCTCACCGGTGGCTTTGAAGGATGCAGCCAGCAAGAGGGCTGCGTAAGGGTCGTCCGGCCTCCGCTGCCACACCTTGTGCAGCAATGCGCGGGCACGAGCAATTTCGCCACTCCACAGCAGTTTGCTGCCGCTTTCCTCCCACTCGTCCACCCGCGAGGCGCGCCGTTCGCGGCGTCCACTGCGCCAGGTAGTCCAGGCGCGAAGGCCGGCTTGCACACTGCCGACGACAAAGGCCACGAGAACCCCAGCGACGAACGCTCCGCCTACCAGCGCGCCAGTGTTCCAACGCATGGCCAGGTCGGGAGCTAGGTGGAAGGTGGTCGTTTCGTTGTTCAGGAAGACGAGGTACAGAACCAAGGCTACCAACAGTAAGCTGACAACAACCGCGCGCCTCACCGTACCGTCTCCTCATCTCTCGCTGCTGGCTGCCTGTCGGGCCTGACTTTCGTAAGGCTCCGGCAGGCGAACTCGCGGTGCCTTGGCCCACAGCCGTTCGAGGTCGTAAAATTCCCGTACGGGTTCGAAAAAGATGTGCACCACCACGTCGCCGAAGTCCTCCACGACCCAGTGCCCGTGCCGGTAGCCTTCGATGGCAAGGGGCTTTTGTCCGGCACGATGCATCGCCTCTTCGATCGCTTGGGAGATGGCTTGAACCTGCGTATCGGAGCGGCCACTGCAGAGCAGAAAATAGTCGGCCAGTGAGGTCAGTTCGCTCACGTCGAGCAGCACCAAATCGTAAGCTTTCTTCTCCAGGGCAGCTTTGACGCAGACAAGAGCAGCTTCGCGTGCTGACATCTTTTTCACGATGCGCCAGACCTCCGTCGATAGATTTGGTGCCGATCGATGTATCGTCCCACGGAAGCTGGGACGAGGTAGCGGATCGAATGCCCGTGCTGCAATTTGCGGCGGATTGCCGTCGCCGATACGTCAAAGCCCGTGACGGGTTGAAAAATCACCCTGTGTCCAGATCGGTGAATCAGCTCCAAGCCGTTGGCCGCATACCAGAAGGCCCGACGAGTGACAACCGGCAACAGCCGCGGGAGTGGAACCACTGGGGTGCCAGGGCGCGACACAACCACGAAATGGGCGAGTTCGAACAAGCTTTCGAACTCTTTCCAAGTGTGAATCTCGGAAAACGCGTCGGTACCGAGAATGAAGTAGAGTTGCCACCGAGGAAAGCGTTGACGTAGTTCCCTCAAAGTATCGATCGAGTACGAACGCCCTCCACGGCGAAGCTCGATGTCCGAAGCGCGGAAAAACGGATTGCCAGCAACGGCCAGTCGCACCATTTCAAGTCGTTGTTGCGGTGTCGCCAGTTGGTGCCCCCGTTTATGTGGAGGCAGAGCGGCAGGGATGAACAGGATGCGGTCGAGACCTTGCGCCTCCCGAACTTCTTCCGCTGCCCGCAGGTGCCCCATGTGGATGGGATTGAAGCTTCCGCCGAATAGCCCCACCCGCAACGTCTGGTCACCACCCTTGCACTCGCCTGCCCGTTTCACGTGCGAATTTGCCCGTTGCCGGAGATCACGTACTTGTAGGTCGTTAACTCCTTCAAACCCATGGGCCCCCGCGCGTGTAACCGGTTAGTCGAGATGCCCACCTCGGCCCCAAAGCCGAATTCGTAGCCATCGGTAAAGCGGGTAGAAGCGTTCACATACACCGCAGCCGAGTCCACCTCGCGCTGAAATCTGCGGGCGTGCTCGTAGTGGTCGGTGACGATAGCGTCGGAGTGACCAGTCCCGTACGTATTGATGAACGCAATGGCTTCGTCGAGCGATGACACGACTTTCACGGACAAAATGAGATCAAGGTACTCCGTTCGCCAATCCTCTTCTGTCGCAGCACGCACGTGAGGCACGATGCTCCGAGTGCGCTCGCAGCCCCGAATTTCTACGTTTGCCGCTTCTAGACGACGGATCATCGCGGGTAAAAAGTTTGCGGCCACGCGTTCGTGTACCAACATGGTCTCCATCGCGTTGCACACGCCTGGGCGCTGCACCTTTGCATTGAAACAGATCTCCTCTGCCATCTGGAGATTGGCAAACTCGTCGACATAGGTGTGACAAACCCCAGCGTAATGCTGAATCACGGGGATCCGAGACATCTCGGTAATGGCACGGATCAGGCTTTCCCCGCCTCTGGGGACGATCACATCCACGTACTCGGTTTGCTGCAATAATGCGTGTACCGCTTCCCGTTCCGTAGTCGGAAGCAACTGTACGGCGTCCGCGGGCAAACCTTGTGTTTCTAAAACGCGTGCAAAGATTCGGGCGAGTTCGCGATTGGTGTTCCAGGCCTCGCTTCCCCCTTTCAAAATCACCGCGTTACCCGACTTGAGGCAAAGCGAGCCGGCATCCACAGTGACTCCGGGGCGCGATTCGTAAATAATCCCCACCACCCCGATCGGAATGCGCACTTGCGCGATCTCTAACCCATTCGGCCGGCGCCAACAGGCTATGGTTTCGCCAACTGGATCGGGCAGGGTAGAGACTACTTCCACACCGCGAGCGAGCGCTTC
>BEIG01000006.1 GCA_002898795.1 bacterium HR30
TCGGCGGCACCGAGCTCGCACGCGCCACGGTGGGCCCCATTGGCTTGCGGCTGCTCAAGATCGGGGCGCGGGGGAAACAGTCCGCGCCTCGGCTGTGGTTTCCCCTGGCCAGCGGATGGCCCGGAGGTGCGCTGTTTCTCCCCGTGGTCGATCGATTGGCCGCGCTCGGGCCACCCGGCTGACCAGAGCGAACTGCACCAAAAGACGCCGCACCTCTGGTGCCGCACCTCAGCGCAGCAGCGCATGGCTACGTCCAGCTTCACGCCGCTTGGCTGCTTTCGGCAACGAAACCGATCCATCTCTGCCTTCATGCACCCGATCGCGGCGCCTCCGCCCCCTTGCTGGCAACCCGCAGCACCCAAAACTCATCCGATCCCTTCACCTTGTGCTGTCGGTGGACGTTCATGAAGAATGCGGGCTGAGGGCGGCGAGCAGGCAGATGAAAGCGCCCCACGAGTTTCCAACCAGGTACGCCGGGGCCAGATCGAGACTCTGGATCAGGCTGAGGAGATCGTCAACGTGTGGCCCCTTCTGGTCGTCGTAGCCCTCGGGGATCTCCTCATTGCGACGAGCGTAACGGCGGCTGTACACGACGACTCGGTGCTCGTTGGCAACGCATCGAGTTGCTGGAGCCAGGTGCGAAGGTCGCTGTAGCCGCCGTGCCCGAACACGACGCTCGGTGCGCCAGCTCCCCGCTGCACATGAGCGAGCTTAACGCCGTTGAGGACCACGGTTCGAAGCCCTGACACCGCAAAGGCAAGCATGTGTAGTGCTCCTGTGATGTCGTTGAAAGGTGTAGGGTGGGAAATCGTTAACAAAATTCGCCGCATTATTCACTCGAGTCATTCATACTCTCACCTCCCGATGTGGAGTAATGGGACCCGCAGTCCTTCGGTTAGCCAAGCCGCCTAACGCGGCGATGAGCCGCGCAGTTTATTGTCGTCGGTCTCCATCGCCTTGTTAGGCACCGCCCTTGGTTTGCTTGTCATCACGCCTAACACGACCGACTCAGTACTGTGGGCGACAACTCTGGTGAGCCACAACCAAGATGAGCAAACCATCCTGCTCAACTGAGTAGACAAGTGAGTACCGGTATTTCCGGAGTAGCCGCTTCCGGGTGCCCGGTCGAATCTCCTCGGTGGATTCCGGGAATCGTGCGATGAGGCCTCAGCCTGGCTGACTTCTGCAAAGAAGCGTCGGCCTAGCCCTTGGGCGCGGTTAGTCATCATTTGCATCCGCCATATCCTTCAAAACTCCAAACCCTTAGAACTTCGCCGGAGAATATCAGACGCAGGTAAAAGGGCGGCACATATGCGGGGCTCGGCCGGTCGACATAGAGAATCATCGTGTCTACACCGTCTTCCTCTACTCGAATTGGCTGAGTAACCTTCTTGAAATACGTGGGTGTCTCTTTTTCGCCTCTCCCGAAAAGCTTCCACCATTGGAATGCCGCTGTCAGTTCTTCTCTGGTGGTTACGCCCTTCTTGATGATTCCGTCTATCTCCATCCATGTAGGCGGGTCGCACATGCTGGCGTACCATCGTTTGGTTTCCTCGGCGCTCTCGAGGATCCTAAGCCGCCGGCCTGTTTGTAGATGGAAAAAAGCCCAGTCGGACACTCGCCCGGCGGTGTCGAACCATACTTTCAAAACCGGGGCTGGGACAATCGGGTGAAGTTTCGTACGTATCGGATACCACCATTCGGTACCAAGGACGTCAGAGAACACATAGGCAGGCTTGCCGAGCAGCTTCAACACCTCGGACTTCGATGTCTCGCCGTTCCGGAGCCCCTTGACGTCAATCGTATAACTGTCAACGTCTGGAACATCCACATCAAACTTGGTGGAGCCAGGAGTCAGCAATAGCCACTGCAGGAGCAAGACGGCTGTAGCGCGACTAGGTGGCATAGTGAAGTCACCACCTCGGCTGGCTAACGGCCGGGTTCAGCCGCGCCGCTTCGCGGCGTCGGCTGCAACCCGTTGTTGGGCGTCCCTGCTCTGTTCACTGCAGACACCACGCTTTACTGAGGGCGAGACAGTAGCCCTCGATAATGTCCGTATTCTGTGAGTCGATGATCGGCCATGCACCCGAACTGCGAGCGAGCACGCTGAGAAGGATCCCGCTGCGTGGGGGCAGTGGCGCGCCCTCGGGAGAGACATACCCTTCAAGAACCCAGCGAGACCTGGCAATGACAATACCCGCGACAGGGAATCGAACCGAAGCGTCTGCGATCGTCAATTGGCTGTTTTTGAACGTCGTTGCGTGCGTAAGCTCGTCGGCCTTCTTGATTTCATCCCTACCTTTCCACCAGAGACCCACGACGTTGAGGAACTCCGCATCCGGCGCGAAGAGCTCAGCAAATGTGTTCATGTCATGCCGGTTCCAGCGTTCAGCGAATGCGTGGACAACTTGCGTTACCTTGCACAGTCCGAATGTCATAGCCGACTTCAATGAGCTACGTTGCAGACGAATGCCTGAGTCTCACAGGTCCCCCTTTTGGTCAATCCTGCCTTTGCAACCGCTTGCCTGAATGCCTTCTGCAAAACGGATTCATCCACGTGATGACGTCCTTGCTCTGCTGTCTTTTCGTTCTTCCACCGATGTTTTTGGGGAAACACGCATTGCCGCCGCCACTTTCTCGGGGCATTCGGACACCTTTGATCCAGCGCGTTTGGCAATGGAACTCTACCATAACCGTCGCCCCAACCTTTTCGTGCAACGCCTCGACCTTTCGCAAATGATCCTCGAGCGGCTCTTTCAGCGAGTGAGGGCGACATCACCCGGTCTTTGGTGCCCTCGCCATCCCGAACCGCGATTTCGTTGTGCACGCAATTGAACCCATTCCATCAGGCAAAAACCAGAACCCGCACACCAGACTTGCCATGAGCCATCTGCCACCGCGTAGGTGGTGCAGCACTGTGCTCGCCTCTTCGGGAGTGAAAACGACCGGGAGATGGTTCGCTTTGCGGGCGTGGACCACTTTGCCGATCTCGCCGATCTCCCGATCGAGGGCGTGACGATAAAGAAAGAACGGCCCCGAGAGACCCTGATTCCGCATCGAGACGCCGATCCGTTCTTTCACGGCCAGATGGGTCAGAAGAACGTTCGTTACCGGCTCGCCCATGTTGCGGATGGCACTTGCCTTGAAAGAAGATGAATCGTTCGATCCCGGTCGCGTCGGCCTTTTCGGCCCGTGCGCTCTAGTGGCGAGCGCGCAGCGTGCTTGGCGTGCCTGATCCAAGAACCTGTGTTTCAGCAGGTTGGTGGGCGGATCGAAACCTGCAACGGGCTGCGGCGCACGGCTCGTGAGCGACCCCTGCCCCCTTGAGACCACCTCGTTGACCGTCCGCCTCTGCATGGAAACGCTGCTTCACCGCGCCCAGCCTAGTGAGCGTCTGGTCTTTTCAGTCCCGAGACACGATCGCATTTCCCCGAGCAGGCACCCAAAAGATGGAGCAGGAATCTCCTCGGCCTCGAAAAGCGACACTCTGGAACGAGAAGAGCCGCGTGCAAGCCCGGCCAACGTCCGGGGGCAGTTGCCCCCACGACCTCGGCAAATTCCAAAGGCACGAAGCGTTCGATGCCGTAACCCTTGCTCGTTGTGGAACCGACCTCGGCCTGGACTGTTTGTCCTTCGGGTAACCGTCCACCCGCGCCCGCTCACCGCAGTCATTCCGCGTTGGCACGGCGTTTCCCCATCCGTACCACCGCTTGACGAAATGGAACCATCGGAGAAAATGCTCGAAGCCTCAGCCGATCCCGCCGGTGGAGAATCTGGGAACATGCGGCTCCAACAAGAGCCAAGTGTCTGCGATGTACAAACGGTGGTGGGACTGCCCCCGCCGTTGTTTTCCTGGCGCTCATTCCACTTCCGAAACGTGTGGCTCGTGCGACCCCGTCGAGAGATGGTGTCTGTGTGGGGTACACTCTACCGCTCGACGATGAAGCAAGCGCGGTTCGGAAGTTTCTTCGGGAAGTGCTTCCGGCGTTTGAACCTTCCGAGCGGATTCACCCCGAGTCTGGCCTAAGCGCCCCGAAATCTTGGGCCGGCGGCAAATTCCAGAGCAGCATCTGGGTTGTCTCCAAAACGGGCACAGCGACCGGGCACGGCCCAGCGAAGACTTCCTTGTTCCAGTGCGGATGGTGCTCGATCATTTGCTGCTCTGCCCCTGTCTAGCTCCAGGCGCCGATGCCAATGCCCAGATTGCCGCCGCGGAGATCCGAAAAACGTTGGATCCGCTCTAGCGGTCCGCTCGCCCAGTGCATCGATTCCGGCGGGAGGCGGCTAACCGGCGGCAGGAAACTCGCCTTTGCTCGTCGCGCAGGACGGAAAGTCGGCCGCTACGCGCACTGCTTTTGCCTTTTACACCCTCGGGGAATCGGGGAAAGGGAACACTCTACCCTCGCCCATGGCCTGCGTGGACGAGCGTGGCTCGCTGCGATCGCGGGCACCCCATGCGCCAGGCATGTGCTTGGTCTCGCCAAACCCCGCACGAGCGCTCCGATGCACTGGACAATCACGCTGCGGGCCGGCGTCTCGAGCACAAAACGGGCCATCCTCGAGCCCGGGCATCGCTTTCGCTTCCGCTGGCGGGTTGCGGAGGGTTGCCCGTTTCTGATAGGCAAGTTCGGTTCACGAAAACCACGGAGAGTCCGTATGACAGAAGTCAGCATGAAAAGCTTACTCGAGGCCGGGGTGCACTTCGGCCATCAAACCAGCCGGTGGAACCCAAAGATGAAGCCCTACATCTTTGGAGCCCGCAACGGCATTCACATCATCGACTTGCAAAAGACCGTTCAGTTGTTCCAACAGGCTTACGCCTTCGTGCGGGACGTGGCAGCGCGCGGGGGTACTGTCCTATTCGTGGGGACCAAGAAGCAAGCGCAAGATGCTGTGCGCGAGGAGGCCGAACGTTGCGGCATGTTTTATGTCAACAACCGCTGGCTCGGGGGCACGCTGACGAACTTCCAAACCATCAAGCAAAGCATCGACCGGTTAAAAAAATGCGAAGAGATTCTCGCGGACGAGAACATGGTGCAAGCGCTGACCAAGCGAGAGATGTTGCGGATCCAGCGTGAGCGCGACAAGCTTTTGGCCGCCCTTGGGGGTATCAAAAACATGCGCAAGCTGCCGGACGCCCTGTTCGTGATCGACCCCAAGAAGGAAGAAATTGCGGTCCGCGAGGCCAATAAGCTGCGGATCCCCGTTGTGGCCGTGATCGACACGAACTGCGACCCCGATTTGGTGGACTACAAAATCCCAGGGAACGACGACGCCATCCGCGCGATTCGTTTGTTTTGCGCGGCAATCGCCGACGCAGTGATCGAGGGCAAGCAAATCCGAGAGGAACAGGCGAAGGCCTCTGAAATGGAAACGCCCGTGGCTGGTGGCGAGGTCGAGCCCGGCAGCGAGGAAGAACATGCGTCGGAGGGGGTAGTGGCATGAGCGAAGTCAGTGCGGCCCAGGTGCGCGAACTCCGCGAACGCACCGGCGCGGGGATGTTGGACTGCAAAAAGGCTCTCGCCGAGGCTGGGGGCGATATGGAGAAAGCCATCCAGCTTCTCCGCGAGAAAGGCTTGGCGACAGCCCAAAAGAAAGCAGGGCGGATCGCGAGCCAAGGCATGGTGGGCTCTTACATCCATGCCGGGGGCAAAATTGGGGTGCTGATCGAGGTCAATTGCGAGACGGACTTCGTGGCACGCACGAGCGAGTTTCAGGAACTCGTGCGCGACCTGGCGATGCAAGTTGCCGCTGCCAACCCCCGATGGGTGCGGCGGGAGGAGGTGCCGGCGGCAGTCATCGAAAGCGAACGGAACATCTACCGAGCGCAAGCCGCGAGCTCGGGTAAGCCCCCTCAGGTGGTCGAAAAGATCGTCGAAGGAAAGCTCGAAAAGTTCTTTGCCGACACGTGCTTGCTCGAACAGCCTTTCATCAAGGACCCTGATCGGACCGTGGGGCAACTGGTCACGGAGGCGATTTCCCGCATCGGCGAGAACATCGTCGTGCGCCGGTTCGCTCGCTTCCAACTCGGCGAACTCTCCGAACCCTCTTCTGCCGCCGCGTGAGCAAAGAGTGTGCGTAGCCCCCATTCTGCCACCGCTCCCGATACCGGTACGCAGCTAAAATATCGGCGCGTTTTGCTCAAACTGAGCGGCGAGGCTTTGTTGGGCCGGTCCTCCTACGGGATCGACACGAAAGTGCTCCAGCGCATCGCTTCGGAGTCCAAGGAAGTGCACGACCTCGGCTGCGAGCTTGCGATCGTCATTGGTGGCGGGAACATCTTTCGTGGCATAGCTGGCGCTGGCAAAGGGATGGATCGTGCCACCGCCGACTACATGGGTATGCTCGCCACGGTCATCAACGCGCTTGCGTTGCAAGATGCGTTGGAACGGCTCGGTGTGAAAACCCGCGTGATGAGCGCGATTGCCATGCAGCAAGTGGCCGAGCCGTACATTCGCCGCCGAGCAGTGCGGCACCTGGAGAAAGGCCGGATTGTCATTTTCGCGGCCGGCACGGGCAACCCGTTCTTTACCACCGACACAGCGGCCAGCTTACGTGCGGTGGAAATTGGAGCACAAATCATCCTCAAGGCAACAACCGTCGACGGTGTGTACGATCGCGATCCCAAACAGTTTCCCAACGCCCGCAAATTCTCCGAGATCAGCTATATCGAGTGCCTGAATCGTAACTTGAAAGTCATGGATTCCACTGCCATTTCGCTCTGCATGGACAACCGCCTACCAATCCTGGTATTCGACCTGCGGAAGCCAGGGAATATCCGGCGGGCAGTTACAGGAGAAAGCATCGGAACCATCGTGCATTGACGCGAAGTGGGGGTCACCATGGCGGAAGCGGAACCCGTGCTGGAAAAGCTCAAGCAGGAGTTGGAATCGACGGTACAAGCATTGCGGCGGGAGCTTGCGCGGTTACGCACCGGAAGGGCAACAACGGCCCTGCTCGATGGCATCACCGTCGACTACTACGGGGCACGAACGCCCCTGAATCAAGTGGCCACGCTCTCGGCACCGGAACCGCGGTTGCTGGTGATTCAACCTTTCGATCGTTCGCTACTCGGCGAGATCGAGCGGGCCATTCAGCAGTCGGACCTAGGTTTGCACCCTGTCAATGACGGGAAAATCATTCGCGTACCGATCCCGGAACTGACGGAAGAGCGGCGCAAAGAACTGGTACGGCACGTGCGGAAGATGTGCGAAGAGTATCGCGTGTCCGCACGCAACCATCGCCGCGAGGCGGTAGAACGCCTGCGCACGATGCTCAAGAACAAGGAGCTTGCCGAAGACGACGAGCGCAAGGCGTTGGAGAAGGTGGAATCTCTCACGAAAACCTACATCGAGCGCATCGACCAAGCCCTGAAACACAAAGAAGCGGAAATCATGGAGGTTTGAACCCCGGTGCCCCGGCCCTTACCCGAAAACCTCGATCTCAGCCGCCTACCACGCCACGTGGCCATTATCATGGACGGAAATGGGCGTTGGGCGCAGCGGCGCGGTTTGAGTCGGATCGAGGGGCATAAGCGCGGCAAAGATTCCGTGCGTGCCGTAGTCGAGGCGAGCCGCCGGATCGGCATCGAGTATCTGAGCCTCTTTGCCTTTTCTACGGAAAATTGGGAGCGGCCCCGCCGAGAGGTGGACGCATTGATGAGCTTGCTGCAGCGCTACCTGCGGACCGAGTTGCACCGCATGATGAAGAACGGCATTCGCTTAGTTGCCGTTGGCGATCTGCGGCGCCTGCCCCCGCGACTGCAAGCCGATCTCGAAGCTACCGTACAAGCAACCCGTAACAACCGCGACATGACCGTGGTCCTCGCCGTCAGCTACGGAGGCCGCGAGGACATCGTGCAAGCCGCTCGCGCACTGGCCCAAGCCGCCCGCGACGGCCGCATCGACCCCGAGCGGATCGATGCCTCCACTTTTGCTGCGTACTTAAGCACGGCGGGCATTCCGGATCCGGATCTTCTCATCCGCACGAGCGGCGAGTTGCGGATTTCCAACTTCTTTCTATGGCCGCTCGCTTACAGCGAAATTTACGTGACCGACACCTTGTGGCCAGATTTCCGCGAAGCCGAGTTTTACCAAGCGCTCATCGCCTATCAGCAACGCGAGCGCCGTTTCGGCCGCGTTCCGGCTGAACGCGAACGGGAGCGCCTGCGTGTTGCGCGCTAGATTGGCCACGGCAGCAGTAGCCATTCCCCTGCTGCTACTCGTGATCTTCGCCCCTGTCTCCTGGCCCATGGCGACCGTGGTGTTCGTTGCTGGGATTCTTGGGGCGGCGGAGATTGCCAATATGGCTTTTTTGCGCCACCCGGCGGAGCAAATTCTCATTGTCGGGCTCACCGGGCTGGTTATGGCCGGGGCGCTCGGCGGGCCGACAAGCCCTTGGCTCGCCTTGTCGATCACGGCAAGCGTTTGCTTGGGGCTGACCTGGGTACTGTTCCGCCGCTCGGATTTCGAAGCTGGGCTGCGCGACTTAGGCCTAGCCCTCTTGGGCGCTTTGTACGTGGGCCTGCTGCTTTCCCACTTCCTTTGGTTGCATCGGCTTCCTGGCAACGGCCCCTATTGGGTGGTGTTCGTGCTCGCCATCGGCATGGTCGGGGATACGACGGGATATTTTGTCGGAAAGTACCTCGGCCGTCACCAATTGGCCCCGCTGGTGAGCCCGAAAAAAACAGTCGAAGGTGCGCTCGGCATCGTGGTCGCTAGTGTTCTGACGGGCATCGTCTGCCACTACCTCGTCCTGCGCGACGTTCCGTTCAATCACATTGTATTTTTGGCGACGACCATGGGCGTGATTGGGCAGATTGGCGACCTTTCCGAGTCGCTGTTCAAGCGCGCCTTTGGGGTCAAAGACTCAGGGTGGATTTTCCCTGGTCACGGCGGCGTACTCGATCGAGTGGACAGCCTGCTTTTCCCCGCTGCCTTCGTGTACTACCATCAAATGCTGTTGCGAGGGGCTTAAAACGCTAAGAGAGTTTGCTCATGTTCACGACCATCGTTGCTGCCGTTGTTGTCCTTGGTTTTTTGATCTTGTTTCATGAGCTTGGCCATTTTCTCGTCGCCAAATGGTGTGGCGTGGGAGTCGTCAAGTTTTCCATCGGGTTTGGCCCCGTATTGATTGGCAAAAAGATCGGCCCCACCGAGTACGCCATTAGCGCCATCCCGCTCGGGGGATTTGTGAAGATGGTCGGTGAGGATCCCGACGAAGAAGTTGTGCAAGCCGACCGGTCGATCGCGTTTCAAACTCAGCCCCTGTGGAAACGTTTCCTCATTGTCTTTGCCGGCCCGTTTGCCAACCTGTTGTTCGCGTTCGTGGCCTTTAGTCTGGTGTTCTCCTTGTACGGAGCCCGGGTGCCAAGCGACGCTCCCAAGGTGGGCAATGTCGTGCCCGACATGCCAGCGGCCGCTGCCGGAGTCCAGCCCGGCGACTTGGTGAAGGCGGTGGACGGAAAACCAGTCTCCACGTGGGAAGAATTGTCCCGTACCATCCGGCAAAGCGGGCCAAAGCCGCTCACCCTGCAGGTGGAGCGGAACGGCGAGCAGTTGGAGCTTACCGTTACACCGAAAGAGAAAGAAGAAAAGAATTTGTTCGGTGAGGTTACCGGGAAAGCTTACCTGATTGGCATCGAGCGTGGGCTGGACAAAATCGAGGTGGGCCCACTTGGTGCCATCGGCATGGGCGCACAACAGACCGTGTGGTGGGTGGTCACCATTTTCACCAGCCTGGCAAAGATGATTCAGGGCAAAATCCCTGCCAGCGAGATCGGCGGTCCGATTTTGATTGCGCAGGCAGCCGGGGAACAAGCACGGCTGGGCTTGGAGTACCTGTTGCACTTCATGGCTGTCATCAGCGTGAACCTCGGCGTGCTCAATTTGCTGCCGGTGCCCATTTTGGACGGCGGACATTTGCTGTTCTTTTTGATCGAGGCCATTCGGCGGCGGCCGCTGGACACACGCTACCGGGAAATTGCCCAACAGGTAGGGCTCATTCTGCTGCTGGCGTTAATGGTCTTCGCCTTTTACAACGACATTGCGCGCGTGTTGCAGCGCTGGGGATGAACATGCGCATTTTGGCCATCGAAACCTCCACGTGGCTGGCGAGTGTGGCGGTTGCGGAAAACGGGGAAGTGCTCGCAGAATGGGAGGCCCTCACTCGTGGCCAGCATGCGTCGGTCCTGCTGCCAGCGATCCGCGAGGTGTTGGCGCAAGCAAGGCTCGGGTTGGAACAACTCGACGCGGTGGCTGTTTCCGTCGGGCCTGGTTCCTTCACGGGCCTGCGAGTCGGGCTGAGTGTTGCCAAAGCTCTCGCCTATGCGCGGAAAACTGCGGTCGTCGGTATCCCGACGCTCGAAGTGGTTGCGCACGCGGCGCCGGCGGATGCGGCTTACGTTGCGGCCGCGCTGGATGCACGGAAGGGCGAGCTTTATGCGGCGGTGTTTCGCCGCGTCGGTGCGGAGCTGGAGCCCTGCGTGCCCGAGCGGTTGGTCTCCTTCGAAGCGTTCCTTGCAAGCCTTCCGCGCCCTTGTACGATCTTGGGCGACGCGGTGGAACGCTACGGCGACCTTTTCCATCAACGCCTGGGCGAGCACGGCAACATTTTACCGTTTCCGCAATGGGCACCCCGCGCTCGGGTCGTCGCTCAACTTGCTCGCCGGCAGCTTGCGCGGTTTGGTCTGCCCACACAGTGGCCCGAAGAGCCGCACTACTTGCGGCCGCCCGAAGCGCAGGTACATCGGAGCCGTGCCGCCTGAAGTGCCCGCCCTCGAACTCAGGACCGCGTTGGTTTGACACAAAACTGCCACTGGGCTATCGCTCGCAACACGTTCGCTGGCTTGAAAGGGGAGCTCGTCATGGAACGGAAAGACGAAGAGTTGATCCAACAGCTCATCGGCCAGGACGAAGAACTCAGGCGCTACTACGAAGAGCATTTGGAACTCGAGCGCCAACTGGCCGAACTCAATCGGCGACTCTATCTCACCCCACAACAGGAATTGGAAAAAAAACGTCTACAAAAGCTCAAGCTAGCGGGCAAAGACAAGATCATGGAAATCTTAGCGCGCTATCGCCAAGCGTCGCGGCCCTTGAGCGCTTGATTTTCACCGCTACGGTCGAAAGCTTGTGAGTCATCGGTATCGCAATCGTTGGCGGCCAGCCGTTGGCCGCGGCCGCGAAGGGTGTTGTTAACGTGCGACATACAATCTCGGTTCTCGTGGAAAATGAATTCGGGGTGCTTTCTCGCGTTGCTGGCTTGTTTAGTGCCCGAGCATTCAACATTGAAAGTCTAACGGTAGCCGAGACGCTCGATCCGACCGTGTCGCGCATCACACTGGTCACGCGCGGGGATGACCGCGTGGTGGAACAAATCGAAAAGCAACTGAAGAAGCTGATCGGTGTGATTCATGTGAGCGACTTCACGGGCACCGCGCACGTGGAGCGGGAAATGGCGTTGATCAAGGTGCGCGCCGACGAAACCACTCGTGCCGAAGTCATGAATATCGTGGATATCTTCCGCGGTAAGGTCATCGATGTCGGACCGAAGTCGTTCATTGTGGAAGTCACGGGCGACGAAGAGAAAATTGCTGCTTTCATCGATCTTTTACGCCCCCTCGGAATTTTGGAGATCGTGCGCACGGGGAAGGTGGCCATGCACCGTGGCGCGCGTTTGATGTTCTCGGGTAACGAGGAATCCGTTCAACAGAAGGAAGAACAGCTCGCATGATGAAGGTTTACAAAGATACCGACGCCAATCCGCAGCACTTGAAAGGGAAGAAAGTTGCCGTCATCGGGTACGGCAGTCAGGGCCATGCGCACGCGCAAAACTTGCGCGACAGCGGCATCGAGGTGGCCGTGGGCCTTCATCGGGGAGGCACTTCGTGGCCCAAAGCGGAGGCTGCCGGCTTCCGCGTCATGGAGACAGCCGACGCTGCCCGGTGGGGAGATATCGTGATGGTGCTGGTGCCCGACGAGGTTGCCGGTACCCTTTACGCCAACGAAATCGCCCCCGGACTTTCACCGGGAAAGTACTTGGCCTTTGGTCATGGCTTCAATATTCACTTCAAGCGCATCGTGCCCGACCCGGAGATCAACGTGTTCATGGTTGCCCCGAAAGGGCCGGGGCACCTGGTGCGGAGCGAGTTCCAAAAGGGGCGGGGCGTGCCTTGCCTGCTTGCGGTTCACCAAGACCCGAGCGGCGACACGAAGCAAGTCGGGCTCGCCTACGCACAAGCCATCGGCGGAACCCGAGCCGGTGTGCTCGAGACCACCTTCAAGGATGAAACCGAAACCGATCTATTCGGGGAACAAGCTGTGCTCTGTGGCGGGTTAACAGAACTCATTCGTGCTGGTTACGAAACGCTGGTCGAAGCTGGCTACCCGGAAGAAATGGCCTATTTCGAATGCGTGCACGAGGTCAAGCTCATTGTCGACCTGATTTACGAGGGCGGCATCGCCAACATGCGCTACTCCATTTCGAACACGGCAGAGTACGGTGACATGACGCGCGGTCCACGCGTGATCACCAACGAAAGTCGCCAAGCGATGAAGAAAATTTTGGCTGACATTCAAAGCGGGGCATTTGCCAAGGAATGGATCACGGAGTACGAGTGCGGGATGCCCCACTTCAACGAGCTTCGTAAAGCCGCCGCGAAGCACCCAATTGAGGAGGTGGGTGCCCGGTTGCGCGCGTTGATGCCGTGGCTGGCAACGAACAAGCTCGTGGATAAAAGCAAGAACTAAAACCGGCTGGTCGAAGGGGGCGCCAACATGGAGCGCAATTCTGTTAGCCAAGCCGCCCCCTTGGAGCCGTTACGATTGTTCGGCCTTCCCTTGGCTCGTGACGGCGTGCCACACATCGTGGCTGCCTTCCTGTTCGCCGTCGTGCTGGCAATTTTTTATGGCCTTCCTGGAGCTCTGACAGGAGCAGTGGTCTTTGCCTTAGTGGTCAACTTTTTCCGCGACCCGGATCGCGTTCCACCCAACGACCCACAAGCCGTGGTTGCCCCGGCAGATGGAAAGGTCATCCAGGTGGCCGAGGTTCACGAGCCCCGTTTCTTTTCGGCACCAGCCACTCGGGTCAGCATTTTCATGTCGCCGCTGGACGTTCATGTGAACCGCGTTCCTTGGAGCGGCCGCGTTCTCGACGTTCGCTATAACCCCGGCAAATTCCTCCGGGCTTTTGCGGACAAAGCCTCGCTAGATAATGAGCAGACCGCAGTGCACTTAGCCGACAGCCAGGGCCGGGAGCTTTGGGTGGTGCAAATTGCCGGTTTCCTTGCGCGGCGGATTATCTGCCGCGTGCAACCCGGGGAAACCGTGCATCGCGGTCAGCGCTACGGCATGATTTTGTTTGGATCCCGCGCGGACCTTTACTTTCCCGCCGGTACCGTCGACGTCTTGGTGCAGGTGGGCGAGCGCACCCGCGCTGGGGAAACGATCGTCGCCCGATGGCAGTAGGCCGCTCCCATCCCCCAGTTTTACAGCCGTTGGAAAACGGATCGCCCCTCCGCAAAGGGGTTTACCTACTGCCAAACTTGCTCACCACCGGCGGACTGTTTGCCGGCTTTTATTCCATCGTCGCGAGCTTACACGGCGAGTTCCAAATCGCGGCCATCGCCGTTTTAGTTGCCAACGTGTTCGATGCCCTCGATGGGCGGGTTGCACGGCTGACTCGAACTTCGACCCGATTCGGAATCGAATACGATTCACTCGCAGACTTGGTCGCGTTCGGCGTCGCTCCGGCCATGCTCATTTACTGCTGGGCGTTGGAACCCTGGGGCAATTGGGGCTGGCTTGCCGCAGCTTTGTACCTCACTTGTGCGGCGCTTCGCCTCGCCCGCTTTAACGTGCAGTTCGACTCCGTGGAAAAGCGGCATTTCGTGGGATTGCCGAGCCCGGCAGCGGCTGAAGCGATCGCCGCAACGGTGCTGCTGTTTTACCGCTTCGGCGCTTACGGCCCTACCGATAAACACCTGCTGCTTCTTCTGATCACCTACGGGCTTGCCGCTCTCATGGTGAGCACGCTGCCTTACTTCAGCTTCAAAGAAACAGATTTAGTCCGCCGCCAACCGTTTTGGACCCTGCTGGCCGCCATCGTGTTATTGAAACTCCTCATTGCGGAACCGCAGTTGTTCTTGTTTGTCGGGTTTTACGGATACGCGCTTTCCGGCCCGATGCGCTTTCTTTGGGTCATGGGCCGACGCCTTGCCTCGCGGCGACGCTTTGCCACGAGTTCCCTGGCACCGTCACCGACCGACCCTGCAAAGGCACACAACTCGGAACAAGGTTAACGGCTGAACCTCGGCTTACGACCTGCCGCAGACGTGCCGACAAAGTACACCATGGCGTGGCCTCGCACTCCGGTTGCCGACCACGCGGCCCCATCCTCGCTTTTCCGCGCGGCGACGTGCGTTTCGGCACTTTGCTCTGGTGTGCGCAAGCCAACCCCAAGTAGGCTGATCCCCGAGGCCAAATGGGCAGGGCCAACCAAATACGAAGATTCAACCCTGCTGGCAACAGGCGCAAGGTCATGGTCATTCACTTGCCAGGCTTACCCTTGTGAGCGTTCGAGCCTCGGGCGCCAGGTGACGCTAAGTCAAGGTCGAGACAAATGACCGATGAAACCTTCACCGTCGGGGAGCGGATCATTCGTGCTCGGTTCCTCCTACCGAACGCCGTCCGCATTACCCATTCGCCCCCTGGCCAGCCGCTACCACCCGATCGGCCGTGGCTTCGCCACGTGCTCCTTTCCACACCGGAAGTGAAGCCCGAGCACCGACTGCTCAAAGTGGACATCGACGATCTCAATGTTCGGATCGAATCTCACGACTTCCGTGTGAGCCTGCGCGAAGCTCTGCCACCGCGGTTCGGCAAAGATGCTGGGCGACTACCCCTCGGCATCGTTGTGGACGTTCCAGCCTTCCAACTCCGCCTCGAAAACGACCGCGTTCCTGACGCCGTTAGCCTCGCATGGCGGATCGAGCCGGACGAGAGCTTTTACGGCTGGGGGGAATGGTTCAACGCCTTTCGCCGCGAGCGCGGCCAGATCAAACTCAAGATCCGCGACGCAATTGCACCGCTGCAACACCGCGAGACGTACTCGGCCATCCCCGTCTTCTACAGCTCGCGCGGATACGGAATTTTTCTCCTCAACAGCCACCCGAGCCGCTGGATCATTGACCCACAGCGCGGGGTGCTCACCGTCGATGCTGCAGGCCCCAACGCCGATTACATCGTGATGTACGGCCCCTCGCTACGCGACCTGATCTCCACCTACACGCAACTAACCGGCCGTCCACCACTGCCACCCCGCTGGGCCTTTGGGCTGATGGTGACCGGCTATCCGCAAGGAGCGCAGGACAAGGTTCTGCACTTTGCCCGCGAGCACCGCCGTCGGAAGCTTCCGCTCGACGCCATCATCCTCGATTACCACTGGGAAGAAAAATTTCACAATTTTCGGTGGCGCCGTTCGCTCTTCCCCGACCCGCAATCCCTCATTTCCACCCTTCGTTCGTTCGGTATTCGCCTCGGCCTCATCCTCACACCGTTCCAGAATAAGCGCCGTCGGCCCGTGCAAAAGTTCCTCCTTCACCTGCTCGCGCACAACGTCAGCCGCGGCGCTTACTACGACGACGAACGTGCCCTGAAAGAGTATGCCGAAGGCACCGCCAAAGGCTACTTCGCACACGACAACGTGCGCTGGTGGTTCGGCGCAGGTGGTATGGTGCATTTCACCAACCCGGCAGCCGCCCGCTGGTTCAACGACCTCATGCGCCCCCGCTACGAGGAGGGTGTAGCGTTCTTCAAGAACGACGATGGCGAGTACCTACCGATGGACGCCCGCAGTCACCTCGGGCTAAGCGGAAGAGAATATCACAACCTGTACGGCTTCTTTTACAGCCGGGCGCTGTTCGAGGGCATGGCAGAACTGGATGAGCGCCGCCCGTTCATCTACGCACGCTCGGCTTGGGCGGGCTCGCAGCGTTTTCCAGCCCTTTTCCTGGGCGACCAGCATCCCTCCTTCCAACACATCCGCCGCACAATTCGCGCCGGCCTCAACCTGAGCCTCCTTGGCTTTGCTCACTGGACCGCGGACGTGTTCGGCCTCGACGGCCGGACGACTCCGGAGACACACGCTCGCTATGCTCAGTGGGCGCTACTCAACCCCACTGCCCGGTACTTCATCCGCCCGCCCGATATCGATGATACCCGCTTTCCCTGGTCGCACGGCCCAGAGATCGAAGCAAATTTTCGCACTTATGCCGAACTGCGCTATCGCCTGCTCCCGTATTTCTACGCGCTAGCCTGGGAGGCCCACCGCACGGGCATGCCGCTCCTGCGGCCCATGCGGCTCGAGTTCGAGGAGCCCTGCTTCGACGCCATCGAGGATCAAGCCATGCTTGGCCCGGCACTTCTCCTGGCACCCGTCCTGACACCTGGGGCAACCAAACGCACCATCGAACTACCCGATGGCGTGTGGCACGACTTCTGGACGACGCAGAGTTACGCTGGTGGTCGCGCGATCAACTACCCCGCTCCGCTGTATCGGTTACCGCTGTTGGTGCGCGGTGGCAGCATCGTCCCGCTAGGCCCGGTAATGCAGTTCATTCCCGACAATCACCGCTTCGACACCATCGAACTGCACTGCTACCCGCCTTATCCTGCTGGATGCACCCTGTACGACGACGATGGCTGCACGCGCAATTACCTGCGTGGCGAGTTTTGGACGACGGCGGTCAACGCAACTGCCGACGCAGGGCTGGTCAAGGTGACGATCGAGCCAACAATCGGGCGATACCCCGCAGACGCCGAGCCGAGGCGGATCACCGTCGTGCTGCACCGTATGCAAATGCCGCGTGGGGTCCACGTCAACGGCGAGACTTGGCCGCACTGGCAGTACGACGTGTGCACGGAAACGTTACGGACACAAGTCACCTGCCCGCTGACGACGAGGACCGTGATCGAAGTGCGCGGGTGATGGTTTCCAGGTGACCGCCAACAGGCGAACCAGCAAAGATGCGTTAGCCCCCGAACCGGGGATTGTCAGACGTCGCGGGCGCAGCCATAGTCGGGCAGTCGAGTTCAGCCAAGAGCCGGCGTTACGTTGAGGCAAAGAGGACAGAATGGAATTACCCGCAGAGATCGGTCGCGTGTTCGACGAATGGCGCCAACGTGGCCACTTTTACCGCCTGCGTGAAGGGCACCAGGTCTTTGTCGTGCAGGAAGGAACGGGGCCGGATGTCGTGTTGGTTCACGGATTTCCCTCGACCAGTCATGACTTCGCGGCAGCCCTGCCCGAGCTTTTGCGCCAGGACCTGCGGGTTTTGGTGTGGGACCACCTCGGTTTCGGCTTTTCCGACAAGCCTGAGAGCCCGACTGTCTCTTACTCGTTGCTGGATCAGGCCCGACGGGCGGGCGAGATCATCGCGGCCCATGGCGTGAGGCGGGCACGAGTGATTGGTCACGACATGGGACTGACCATCGCCGTCGAAATGTTGTGTTTGCAGGAGGAAGGAAAGCTTCCGTTCGAAATGGACTCCCTGGTGCTATGCAATGGTAGCCACCTGATCGAGCTGGCCCACCTCACCCCGCTGCAGCACGCGCTCATGACGGATGAAGGAGCGGCGGCATTTGCCCGCACGTATGATCCAGAACGGTTTGCCGAAGGATTCCGATTCCTCTGGGCTGATCCCAGCCGCACCCCGGAGGTGGATATTCGGGCCATTGCGTACTGGATCCCGTGGAACAATGGGCTGGCCATTATTGGCCGCATCGCCCGCTACAACATCGAACGTCGCACCTATGCAGAACGCTGGCGATCGATCTTCGCGCGCACCAAAATTCCGATCAGCGTTGTCTGGGGAGAGCGCGATCCGATCGCTGTTCTGGAAATCGGCCACAAACTAGCCGAGCTCGCGAACACCCGTTGCGCAATCCTCCCCGATGTTGGCCATTACCCGCAAATGGAAGCGCCGGCTTTGTGGGCCAAGCTGGTGCTGGACCACTGACCTAGCGTCTCCCCGTTCGGTTTACTCCCCCGCCCCGCTGTGCTAGCGGCTTTTGGAGAAAAACCTCGAGTTTGCTCGCCACAAGAGGAGGTTTTGCGAACATGTCCGGGCATTCCAAATGGCACTCGATTCGCCACAAGAAGGCAGCCAAAGACGCCAAGCGGGGCAAGCTCTTCACCAAGCTCATTAAGGAAATCACCGTGGCTGCGCGCCTTGGCGGTGGGGACATTAACGCCAACCCGCGGCTGCGCACCGCTGTGCAAACCGCTCGGGAACACAGCATGCCCATGGAAAACATCGAGCGAGCCATCAAGCGTGGCACTGGCGAAATCGAGGGAGCCACGTACGAAGAGGTACAATACGAAGGGTACGGTCCGGGCGGCGTGGCTGTTTTGGTGCAAGCGATGACCGACAATCGCAACCGAACGGTAGCGGAAATTCGCCGAATCTTCGAAAAGGCCGGGGGCAACTTGGGTGCGAGTGGCTGTGTGGCTTGGATGTTCAAGAAGCGAGGGGTGATCAGCATCAGTAAAGACGGGGTCGATGAGGAGCGCCTCATGGAAATTGCGCTCGAAGCAGAGGCAGACGACGTGAGTGACACCGACGGCAGTTTTGAAATTCTCACGTCGCCCGAGAACTTCGAGGCGGTGAAGGCGGCACTGCAAAAAGCCCAGATCCCCATTGCCAACGCGGAAATCTCCATGGTCGCGGACAATACGGTACGGGTGACCGGTCAGGACGCTCTCCAAACCATGAAGCTGCTCGAAGCGTTGGAGGACCACGACGACGTGCAAAGCGTGGCGTCCAATGCGGACTTCGACGAAGACGAACTCCAGCGCCTGAGCGCTTGAGGAGTAAGGGCGGCCCGAGAGGGCTAAGGCCAGCAAAGCTATGCGCGTGATGGGCGTGGATCCCAGTACGGTTGCCACGGGATGGGGAGTTCTCGAGGGGAGTCTGCCAACTCCCCACTGCCTCGGTAGCGGTGTCGTTCGGTGCCGTGGAACGATGAGTACGCGGCTATCCAAGCTTTACGCGGAGCTCGTGCGCCTACTTACTCAGTACCGCCCGTATTGCGTGAGCTTAGAACAAGGCTTCTCCAGCAGTAACGTGCAAGCGGCACTCCGCCTGGGAGAAGCGCGCGGTGTCGTGCTAGCCGCCGCCGGTAGTCTAGGCATCGCGGTAGCGGAATACGCCCCGGCAACGATCAAGCTTGCTGTGACGGGCGACGGCCGGGCAAGCAAGGAGCAAGTCCAGTGGATGGTCCAGCGCTTACTGAAACTCCCTCGGCCGCCAGCCGAGGATGCTGCCGACGCCTTGGGAGCCGCCCTCTGTCACCTGCAAACGTACGCAATGGAATGGCAAATGGGCCGCGGCCAGCGGCGGTAGGGAGCGATCTTTCCCTGGGGCGCCGGCTGCGGTAAAAGGGCCACGGGATGATCGCGTGGTTGGCGGGAAGGTTGGCGCAGAAATCGCCTGCGCAGTGCGTGGTGGATGTGCATGGGGTGGGGTACCAGGTGTTCTTGTCCCTCAACGCCTATTGCGCGTTACCCGAGGTGGGCGCGCCAGTGCAGCTCCACGTGTACACACATGTACGGGAGGACACCCTCCAACTTTACGGGTTCATCGAGCCAGAAGAGCGTGACCTGTTCCTCGAGTTGCTAAACGTCTCCGGCATCGGGCCGCGATTGGCGCTGACGATCCTTTCGGGCTGCTCGGCGCGCGAACTTCGCGAAGCCCTGGCCAGCGAGGACGTGACCCGTCTTGTCGCCATCCCCGGGGTGGGCAAGAAAACTGCGGCCCGTTTAGTTGTGGAGCTGCGCGACCGTGTTGGCCGCGCGCCCGAAGGGACGCACCAAGGAGCTTCTGCCGGTCCGTTCTTGCCGATCGAGGAACAAGCCATTTCCGCGCTGGTGAATTTCGGGTTCAAGCCGGCAGTGGCAGCACAAGCGGTACGACAAGCCCGTTCGGCGGGAAGTCAGGGACTCGAGGCACTCATTCGCGACGCCTTGCGGAGGGCCGCCGCATGAGGCCCTTGCATGAATCCCGCAAACGATCCGCTCCCCCCAAGGAGTCGTCTTCCCCGGGCGAACGGCCCACAGCGCTTCAGCCCGCGACCCACGATGACGACCAGCTTTTCGATGCCAACCTGAGGCCACGGAAACTATCCGAGTATATCGGTCAGGAAGGGATCAAAGCGAACCTTCGCGTTGCGATCGACGCCGCGAAGAGACGTGGAGAAAGCCTGGAGCACTTGCTTATTTACGGCCCGCCGGGTTTGGGGAAGACCTCGCTGGCTCACATCATCGCGCGCGAGATGGGGGTGAATATCTACACGACCTCGGGTCCGGTCATTGAGCGGCCGGGTGACCTCGCCGCCATTCTCACGAATCTGCAAGCCGGCGACGTGTTGTTTATCGACGAAATCCATCGCCTGAGCCGCGTGGTCGAGGAAATCCTCTATCCGGCGATGGAGGATTATCAGATTGACGTGCTCATCGGCCAAGGCCCGAGCGCACGCTCGATCCGGCTCGATTTGCAGCGCTTTACCTTGATCGGTGCCACAACGCGGGCCGGGCTCCTGACTTCTCCTCTGCGCGATCGCTTTGGGGTGAGCCTGCGACTCGATTTCTATTCCGTCGCCGAACTCACGGAGATCGTTCGTCGCGCCGCCCAAATCCTGAACGTGCCCATCGACGCCGCCGGGGCCACGGAAATTGCGCGGCGCTCGCGAGGAACGCCGCGAATTGCCAACCGCTTGCTGCGCCGCGTGCGCGACTTTGCCCAAGTGCGTGCCGCTGGACAAATTGATGCCGCAGTCGCTGACGAAGCGTTGCGGATGCTCGGGGTCGATCAGTTTGGGTTCGACCCCATGGACCGCACCCTTCTGGCCACCATCATCGATAAGTTCGACGGCGGGCCAGTGGGCCTTGGCACGTTGGCGGCAGCAGTCGGTGAGGAGCGCGACACCATCGAGGACGTGTACGAACCTTTCCTGCTGCAAGAGGGTTTCCTGGCGCGTACGCCTCGGGGCCGCATGGCTACACGCCTCGCTTACGAAGCGTTGGGCCGAACCCCGCCCCCTCATGCACGCCAAGCAAATCTGTTTGTTAAACTTTAGCCGCAGCTAGGTGCAATGGAGGCTACCGTGTCGGAACTTGGTCGGTTCCTCATTGTGGTGGGCATCGTGCTCGTCGGTCTCGGACTGCTCCTCAGCCTCGCTGGCAAAGTGCCCTGGCTCGGCCGTTTACCAGGGGACATTTACTACAAGACGGACCACGTCACCATTTACTTTCCCCTGATGACCTCCATCGTGATCAGCCTCGTGCTGACGTTGTTGCTGTATCTCTTTCGGCGCTGACGCCCTGAGGCAACCACCGGCAAACCACGCCAGGCAACCGAAGTGCCGCAGGGAAGCCGGTGAGCCCCTGTTGCAGCGCCCCCTAAAGCGCAACTTTCAGCTTGACTGAGGGAGAGCGAGTCAGAAAATCTTTTCGGCATCAGGAGGTAGGTCGGCTATGCCAAAGTTCGCACTGTTTCTCACGACAGTGGCCATGGTGGCCGTATTGACCCCAGCCCCGTCGGAGGCGCTTTCCCCTCAAGCCCAAGCTGCACGGCTTTGCCGAGCAAAACTCACCAGCAAGGGGAAAGCATACGCCAAAACCCGGAGAAACTTGATTTTGGCTTGCACCAACAAGCTGCTGAAATGTGCTTTGCTCGAGGAAATTCATCAGCAAGACGTGAAGTCTTGCCGCGATACGGCAACGGCCTTCTGTGTGGCCAAGTTGATTACGCCAGGGCAAGGGCTCATGAAAGCGCGGGACAAGTTCGTGAACGACGTGGTGGCGGCGTGCACTCCTCTGGGAATCGCCCAAATGTGCTCGAGCGGCCCAGGAGGTTTGAACTTCAATAACCACGGAGCATGCGGCTCCGCGAATCCGAGCGGCTGTGGCGGTACGAATTTGCAAGACCTCGCCACATGTTTACGCGGAGTGATCGACTTCGAGGTAGAATTGGAGGTCAGCCGTGTGGCTCCACGAGCTGGCGTCTTGCTCGACAACACACAGTCCGTGGGGATTTATTTTTCAGCACTGCAGCGGCCTAGCTCCACCACCGTGGTTCTGAGCCCGGCCTCACCAGGTGTGCTGAACAACCCCGGTACGATTAACCTGCCGAGCACCGACCGGCTAGCAATCGATGCCACGGCTCTTGCCTGCGGCAGTAACTCCAGCAACGGCAAGGTAGAGGTGCGCGTAGGCACTGGAACAAGCTGCAACGACTTGATCCCGGTGCAAACGGTGGTCTCTCAGGAAAGTTACTTTCCCCCCGTGTATCTAGGTCCCTTCGAGCAAGACTTGCAGTACTGCATTACGTGGAAGGACCCAGGCAGTGGCGGCTGTACGACTGGGCAGGGCTCGTCGGCATTTGGTACGATCGACGTTACCCCCGATGGCTCTTCCCCACCGCCCTTGCCAGCCTCGACCGTGTTGGCGTGCCACAAGAGATTTCAAGGTTCCGGCAAAGGTTTAGCCGCTCTCGCCGCCAATAAACTTCACGCATGTGGCGACAAGGTGGCCAAGTGCGAGCTTGCCAACGAGATCGACGGCGCCGGTACATGCACGCCGTCGTACACAACCCCGTGTTCGACGATCGACTCTGCGATCGACAACAAGCTCAACACCGGGCAAAGCAAGATCACGCAGCCACTCACGCCCTGCACACTTTTGACCTTCCAGCAGTTGCGGTCGTTCGTTGGAGGCCTTGGATTCAGGAATCCTTTCGCTGGTTGCGCTTCGGCGCCCGACTTGAACGCGCTAGCCAACTGCGCGCTGACGGACGTGAGATGTTTCGTGGAGATGAGCAGCGGAACTCGCGACCCCCGACTAAAGCAGTGGCTCACCACTGCCGGGTTAAACCCGACCGCCGATTTTCCCTGCGTGCCGTAATTGGAACGTCCCAACTGGAATGGGCTCGAGGGCTGGACGCGCCCGAGCGTCCAGCCCTTTTTGTTTAGGATCAGCCGGATCGAACACGGTAGACGTCAGAGGCGAACCCGGAGTCCGTCGTGGGCGAGCTCCAAGCCGAGCGCATCCCGCCGTGCAAGCACATCCCGCCCCAAGTGCGTGAGTATCATACGGCGGCACCGAAACTGGGGGAAATTTGCTTCGAGGGTGACGTACGCCAGATGATTGGGGACTACCGTGTCGAAGAAGCTACATTCGCAAATGAACAGGTCAGCCCCCTCGGAGCGCCCGAGGAGCTCATCCGTCCAACCTGTGTCGCCGGAATAAACAACCCGCCGCCCGCCGATGGTTACGGACACCCCGAAGGACACTTCTTCTTGCTGGTGAGGCACGCGGAATGGCACGAGCTGGCCACTGGGCAGTTCGACGCACTCTTCAGGTTGGACCTCGCGGTAGCGGACTTCGAACGGCAAAGGCCTTCGGCCCACGTCGCGATAGAGCGTGCGAAAGAGCGTGGCCACGCGGTCGGCCGTACCCGGAGGCCCCACGACTTCCAGTCAGCGTTGGCGATGCGCATGGTAGATCCATTCCAAAAACAAGAACGGTAGTCCGCCAAAGTGGTCGCCATGCAAGTGGCTGAGAAACACCGTATCGATCGTTCTTACGTCGACTTCATGGCGCTGAAGTGCCGCCAGCGTGGTCACCCCACAATCCAAAAGCACCGAACCACTGGGGCTCACGAGCAAGTAACCGGCTTGGTGCTGCCCCCCTGAACAAAACGCATCTCCGGCCCCTAAGAACAATACCTCAACGGCCTCGTCCATGATCCTCGATCCTCCCCAACCATGGTTTCAGGCCTGCTGGGGCCGTTCGGCGAAGCGCAGAAGCTCGCGCGCAACCACCAGGGTCTGGGCCAGCGTAAGCCCACGCCCAGCTTGGACATCCCGTACCAGCGCCCGCAGCGCTTGGAGTTCGCCCTCCTGCCCTTTTGCCTCGAAGAGCAAGCACTGCTCCACAGTTTTCCCATGTTGTCCGCAGGCCAGTACGCGCTCCGTCAGTTTTCGGTGGGCCACGGCGATGTCGCGCAGCACCTCCGCCAGGGCACGCTGTTCCCAGCGATCTTCGGTGTCGATGCTCTCCACGCTGCGCCGGAGCCAAGCAAGGGAAAACAACTCCGCCACGCCATAGTATGACCGTGCCACGATCACAGGGCTTTGCTCCATGCCGGCAGCGATTTCTGCCACCTCGAAAAGTTCGGCTGCGCGTAAGATCACTGCGACACGGGTAGCCAGCTCGCGGGGAACACCCAACGTAGCCAGTCGTTCTACCGCTAAATTCCACTCCCCACGTGCTTCCCCTTCCAGTACCTCGGGAATCGAGCCCCATAAGTCTGCTGTGGCGCGCCGTAAGGCCTCGTACATGTCCACGCACGGCACGTCGCGCGGCTGTGTCTCCAAGTACCATGTCACGGCCCGCTGCATTCCCTGCTCGAACAGCAGTAAGGATTCCCGCTCACTCTCCGCGGAAAGGGTGGAACACAACTCGCTAACTTCGGTCCACAAGTGGTCCCAATCCAACACGCTGCCCACCACGCAAACGGCTCGGATCACCTCGTCCACTTTGGCGCCGGTATCCCGGACGACTCGAGGCACAAAAGTGATGCCCAAACGATCGATCACGGTGTTCGCCACCTCCACGGCAATGATCTCCCGCCGCAGGGGGTGGCTCCGCACGGCCAGGCCAAATCGCTCGCTAATGGCCGCTGGAAAGTAAGCGCGCAAGTACGTCTCAAAAAAAGCGTCGTCCGGTAGCGTGCTTGCCAACAGTTCCCGCTGCAGCCAACGCTTGCTGTGGGACAACAGCACGGCCAACTCCGGGCGAGTTAAGCCTAGAAATACCGGGCGGCGGGCACGCAACTGATCTCGGTCAGGCAACTGCTCGGCACGGCGATCGAGCAATCCCTCGGCCTCGAGCTGAGCCATCCACTCGCGGAACTCGTGCAACCTCGTCCGGCTGCGCCAGTGATCCAAGCTCAAAACTCGGGCCTGGCGCCGGTTGTGATCGAGCACTCGCTCGATCACCTCTGGCTCCACCATTTCCAGCAGACGATTGCGTTCCTCGAAGGTTAGCTGGCCGGCCTCTACCGCTGTGGCCAGACAGATCTTGAGGTTCACTTCGTGGTCCGACATGTCGACACCGGCAGAGTTGTCAATCGCGTCGGTGTCGATTCCGCCACCTTGGAGAGCGAACTCCACACGGGCACGCTGGGTAAACCCGAGGTTGCCACCTTCTGCGGCTACCTGAACGCGAAGCTCGCGGGCATCCACACGCACGGCGTCGTTCTCCGGGTCGTTGGCCGCCGCGTGAGACTCGTCGCTTGCTTTCACATACGTCCCGACACCTCCGTTCCACAAGAGATCGGCCGGCATGCGCAAGACCGCACGCACAAGCTCTTCTCCGGAGTACTCGCGCCCCTCGAGCCCGAGCATGGCCTGTGCCTCCGGAGAAATTTGCACGCGTTTTGCCTGCCGGGGATGCACGTCCCCACCTGGGCTCAAGATGGCTCGGTTGTAATCGGCCCAGCTCGACTGGGGCAGGCGAAACAAGCGTTCTCGTTCGTTGTAAGATCGCAGCGGGTCAGGGTTCGGGTCTAAAAACACGTGCCGATGGTCAAACGCCGCGCGCAGCCGCAGGCGGCGTGACCACAGGAGCCCATTTACGAACACGTCGCCGCTCATGTCGCCAATGCCGACCACGTCCAGGATTTCCTGGTCGATGTTCCGGCCTCGGTCGCGAAAATGTCGCCGCACGCACTCCCAAACGCCCTTTGCCGTGATCCCTTGCCTCTTGTGGTCGTAACCGTGCTTGCCCCCGGAAGCGAACGCATCGCCAAGCCAAAAGCCCCGCTGGACCGCCACCTCGTTTGCGAGATCGGAAAACGTCGCCGTTCCCTTGTCTGGCGCCACGACTAGGTAGGGATCGGGGCCATCGTACGCCACGACGCGAGGTGGTGTATCCACACGTCCTCGGACCACGTTGTCCGTGATCTCGAGCAACGCCTCGATATACGCTCGGTAGGCAGCCGCAGCTTCGGCTGGGGGAACCGGGTACGCTCGCGCACGCCGCACCACGAAGCCACCCTTGGCTCCTCCGGGCACGATCACTGCGTTTTTCACGTCCTGTGTCAGCATTAGCGCCAGCACTTCGCTGCGGAAATCGGAGCGGTCGCTTTGCCGAATACCCCCACGCGCCACCCTGGCCGCTCGCATATGGATGCCTTCGACCAGCGGCCCGTGCACGTAAGTTTCGAACAACGGCTTCGGCCCCGGCCCTGGAAGCCGCCGTCCGTCCAGCTTCAACGTCACCCCGCGAGGTTCTCTCAGCTCATCTGTCGGAACGAAGTACGAGGTTCGCACCGTAGCCTGGAGGATGGCGAACAAGGCTCGCAGTAACCGATCTTCTTCGATCGCCGAGACGCCCTCCAGCGCTGCCTCGAACCGAGACTGGTATTCTCGCAAAACCCCTTCCTCCCGTTGACGAGGAGGCTCGGGTCGGTCGGGGTCGAACTTCGCGTGGAAGTACTCCCACAAGGCGTGGGCGCAGGCCGGCGATTCGACCAACGCACGCACCAGAACTTCGCGCGCTGCTAGGCGGAGCTGCACCGCGTAGTTGGTGTACGCGCGCAGGAGATCCACTTGCCGCCAAGTCAAACCGGCGCGAACGATCAGGCTGTTGAGGCGATCGTTTTCGAGTTTGCCAGCGTACAGCAACGGCAGCGCGTCGCGGACGCGCGGTGCGATTTCTTCCAAAGCAAGGGGCATCCCCCGCGCATCGCGCACGGGGAAGGAATGCATTTGCACGCGGCCAAGCCCAGCGAGTTGCAGCTCATGGGCATCTTGGGCCAAGACCTGAAAACCCAGGTTTTCCAGGAGGGGCAAGAAATCGCTCAGCACCAGGGGCGGGCCAGGCAAATACAATTTGAGCACAATCTCGCTCGGATAGGCGCCGGCAGTTCCTGCGGGCAGCAAATCCACCTGGGCCGTGCGCGTCGCCAACACCGTCTCGAGGTTGGCCACATCGACCAGCGCTGTCTGCACATCCGTTGCCGCGCGATACCCTTCGTCAAAAACCGCCACATACCGATCAGCCAAGTTTCGCGCGATTTCCGGGGAGTACCGCTGTTCCAAGAGGGAGCGGAACCGATCCGGCCACGTTTGCGACAAGGAACGAATCCGCCGGACCAAGTCTTCGGCCGGCATGGGCTTGATCGCACCACTCCGAGAAGAAACGTAGAAGTGCAGCCGAGCATGACGACGCTCGTCTAAAGCCACGCGGCTTTCGAGAATCTCGGCGCCGCCAAAGTCTGCACGCAACTGATCTGCGACTTGCCGCTCGAGCTCGTGGGAAAAGCGGTTCCGCGGAATCGATACGGTCACGAACACGCCACGCTCGATCGGATCAGGGTGGATAATCACCGCGACCTCTTCCGTTTCCTCGGCAGCCTGCAACACCCGGATGGTTTCCCGAAGTTGCCCGGGATCGAGCGCGAGCAGTTGCACGCGCGAGCAGCTATTGAACAAGGCAACGATTTCCTTGTACGAGTGTGTGCCCTCGTCCGCTCCCTCGGCCTCCAAGATATGGGCAAGTTTGAGCCGCAATAGCGGCACGCGCATCGGTTCCTCGGCGTACGCGCGAGCCGTGAACAGGCCGAGGAACCTTCGCTCCCCGACGACCACTCCGGCGCTGTCGACTTGTTTGATCCCGATGTAATCCATGTGGCCCGGCCGGTGAATGGGGCTTTGTGCATTGGTTTTCGAGATCAGCCAGAGCGGAGGCTCGTTCAACCTTCGCCGCAACGCTTCCGGCAGAGGGCGTGCTTCGAAGTACTGCGAGCGTCGCTCGTTGCGTAAAATGCCTAAACCCGTTCCTGGGCGCACTTGAGCGACACGCTCGCGCCCATGGCCACGAAACTCGTACTCCCGATACCCGAGGAAGACGAAATTCTTTTGTCCCAGCCAATCCAAAAAAGCGGCAAACTCATCGACATCCGCCGACCACGGGCGTGGTAACGTGTGGCTACGCAATTCGTCGGCAATTTCTTCTGCCTTGTTGCGCATGGCCCCGTAGTCGTCGGTCGCCCAGACAACGGCCGTCAACCGCTCCTGCAGCAGCTTGGTGAGTTCCACGGGATCGGCCACACTGTCCACTTCCACCCGTAAAACCGATTCGCGCTGGCCAAATTCGCCGCGCGCGGTGATCGCCCGCAAATCTCCTGCTTCGTCTCGCTCCACCACGAAGATCGGATGCAGCAGTTGGCGGATACGGGCACCGGCAGCGCGTAGCGTTTCCTGCACCGTGTCCACAATGAAAGGCCGGTCGCGCATCCACGTGCGCACCAGGAACACTTTGGCTTGCCGAGAATCCGGAACGACCTCCACCCGTGGCTCTTCCTTGGCCGGCTGCTGCAAGAAGCGGAACACTTCATGCACCAGCTCGACAACGTCTTCTGGCGCCTCGTGGGTTAGCAAGTCGGCCCCGGAACGCTGTAACCATTGTCTGGTGAGTCCTTCGACCAGCACTCGCTCCCCTGGGGCCACGCGCTTGCGCAGCTCCTCGAGCACGAGGCGTAACTGCCCCGATTCATCGCCGGTGGACGATGCCGGAGGCTCTGCCGGTGGCCGCTCGTCCTTTTGCTGTTGGGCTCGTTCGGCCATCAAGCGCGCGATGGCTTTGGATAGCTCAGCCACGGCTCAACCCTCCTTTAAACCTTGAGGATGCTCCTCCTGCAGCAAGTCGGCAACGTACCACTGTCCAGCTTGGCGAAACCCCCCAGCAGCTAAAAGCGGCACGACAGAGCGATTGCTTTCCGAGGCTCGGAAGACCACGACCTGACAATCTCGCTTTTGGGCACGCTTCCGGGCAAAACTGAGAAGGAACTCTCCGACACCCACATTGGCTACACCGGGGGATACGAAAATGCTACTGATCTCGGCCCTTCGCGGAGCCACTAACTCCCGCACGTACACGATGTGCACCAAGCCCACCAGAACATCTCGGGAAAAAGCAAGGTAGAGATCGTTCCCTAAGTCATGCACGATGTTCCGAAAGCGGCGCAAGGTCCGGCGCTCCGGTAACAAGCTTCCGGCCCCGCACTGTGCGACCAAGGACGCCACCGCGTCAAAGTCACGCCAGTGAGCTCGTCGAATGAACAGCTCCGTACTTCCCTCTTGCGCCATGGTCCGCGTGCATAGCACGCACTACGCGCGGGATCCCACCTACACGCTTGCGGAACGTTGGTGCTGTTTGCGGTAGCTCCCGCCGAAAAGAAAATGGCTTTTAGGGGCCAAAGCCGTACGCCAAATTCGTTCTCGTGATTCCCAGAGCGGCAAGAGATCGCAGCTCCCGCACAACGCAGCTTCACTGGCCCCTGCGGATGGTGCGTTACGGGTTGCCAGGCTCTGGGGGAGCGGCCGCCGTATATGCGGCAAAGACCGTGTCTCTGCCGTCGACGACCGCCCGGCGAACGATGCGCATTCCCAACTTTTCCATGACGCGGATGGATGCACGATTACCGGCGTCAGCGCTCGCAACGATCCGCCGAATTCCGAGCACCTCTACCCCGTAACGAAGCACAGCCGTGGCTGCTTCCGTAGCATAGCCCTGCCCCCAGTAGGTCTCCGCCACTCCGTACAACAATTCCAACTCTGGTGGCTCCCGAAAATACCAGAACCCAGCAAATCCGATCGCCTCTTTGTCGGTCCGGTGCCGTGCAAGCCACAAACCCGTTCCTTCGCGTTCGTACAGGTTGCAACTCTGTTCAATCATCCTGCTGGCTTGGGACCACTCCAGTACCTGTCCGTCGAAGAGAAAGCGCCGGACTCCCGGCGCAATCCAGATTTGGTGCAACTCTTCGATATCGCCCGCGTTGACCGGACGTAAGACCAGCCTGGCCGTTTGCCGTTGGGGTGACGCGGTGCCGCCAGAGCGTAAAGTCACGGCTTCGAGGATGTCGCCTTTCGCTCCCTGTTCGGAAGCAATGGCGGCGCGCCAGCATCGAGCGCATCCGCCAAGGCACGCAAAAGGCTGGCACCTTCCCCTTTCCAAGTGCTCCCATGCATGCACGCTAAAGTCGAAGGGGCCACTTGAGCTAGCCGATCGAGGATCGCTCGGGCATTTCGCGTGTGGGAAAAGTAATCCATAGCTTGCCGGAAACTTTCACTTGGACCGAGAATATCTCCCTCCGTCATTGCTGGCTGCCCTGAGCCTGGCTGGGTAAACAAATCTCCGCAGAGCAAAGTTCGCGTGCGTTCCTCGAACAATACGCCACATTCCCACGCGTGGGGTACATGCGGCGTGTCGAACCAGCGCACCGTATGTGCCCCGAGAACGAGCCTCTCGCCGTCACCAAGAGCGCGTGGCGCACGGTCGGCTAGGTCAGCGATGGAAACCTCCGCAGCCACCACGCCGCAGAGGGGAACAGCATCCGGGGCCACCGCCAACCATTCGTTCAACGACCCACACTCGTCTGCCTCGACGTGCGACAGCCCAATGTAGCGGAGCTTTGCCGGAGGCATGAGCGTCGCCACTGCCTCGACCACTAAGGGAAACAAGCGGCGTGGCCCGGTATGGAACAGTAACGGCAACTCATCGGCGATCAAAAACTGATTGAACGAAAAGCTGTCCGGCACACCTCCTAACGCAACTGGTGTGGAAATGCGGTAAATCCCTTCGGCAATCTCCGTAACGTGGGTCACCTTCTTCACTCCCTTCGTTCCCCGACCTGACGCGATCCGGCCACGCCGTGAAACAACATGCTGCACGTTTCGTGGCTCGACCAGCTAGCTTCGGGTGTTGGATGCTTTGCTCCCTGCATCGCGCCCTCGCCCATGCGAGCGCCCGCTGGGCAAGCTTCCAGCGCCCGTCCCTCGCAGCGGCAAGGGCTGACAATTTGCGTCAGGAGTTCAAACAAGCCCGCTGCACCCCTTTCGCCAAGCACCGCAGCACTACCGCTCGGTTTACCCAGGGCTGGCAAATTTGCTGTGCTAGAGCCGTCAGTTGCTTCGCACTCCGGAGGGCGTTTGCCCTCCCACCACACTTCGCCATGTCTTTCCCGACCTTTCAACCCTGCCTCCGCAGGGCTCGCTGTTGCTCCGGGCGATGATGAACCGCGCAAAACGAGGTGCGATGCAGGGTGACTTTCCCACCTTGGCAGAGGGGGCACCACGCTCCTTCGCACAAAGTCGGAGCTTCTGCCTATCAGCTCGGCACACCAAAAGCCACGTGCAACGAAGGTATTTTGCCGGCCTCGAGCTTACGAGGAGGCCGCCGGGCTAACATTTGCCAGGGGTCTCCTCCACTCGAGTTCCTGCGCCAAACCCAAGTTCCGGGAACTCGCGAGGGTGACAGCGATCCAAGGCCCGTTTTCACCCTCGCCGCCGGACAGTGCGTTTCCGGCCAAGGTAGTCCACGAGGAGATAACGACCGAGGTCCTGCGGATCCGTGTACAAGGCGCGGCCCTTGTTGATGCGGGTCATTTTCTCCACGAAGGCACGCAACGCGGGGCTGTCATCGAGCATAAACGTGTTGATGACAATACCCTTTCGTGTCACTCGCTCCACCTCGCGCAGCGTTTCCTGCGCCGCCCGGATACTAATTCCACCGAAAGAAAGCGGCCACTCGCAGTACAAGCGCCCTCGGGAGAAGTAGGCTGTCGGCTGCCCATCGGTAATCACGATAATGTGCCGGTTACTAGCGGGGTGCCGATCGAGGAGGTCAGTGGCCAGACGCAGCCCCTCCTGCAAGTTCGTGAAGGGATCGCCCATGTTCCAGGTCACCTCCGGCAGGTCTTGCACCCGGAGTTCGCGAGCACGGGTGTAAAAACCGACGATGCCAAAGTAGTCGCGGGGGAAGCGCGTGCGGATGAGCGTTTCCAAGGCCAGCGCCACGCGTTTTGCGGCGGGGAAGCGGCCTTCCCAGCTCATCGACCAGCTCATGTCGAGGAGCAGCACGGTGGAGGTAGTCGTGGCGTGGTCGGTTTCGTACACGACGAAATCTTCCGGCGCCAACTCAATCGGTGTACCCGTGTTTCGCCACAGGGCGTTTTTCAACGTTTGCACCAAGTCGAGGTGAACCGGATCACCGAACCGCAGGGGTTTGCTGCCTTCGAGGCGCAGTTGAGCATGGCCACGATGATCGGTGGCGTGGCCGCCAAAGCGGTCGCGTAACAAGCCCTGGTAAATATCCTGCAGGGCAAGCTGCCCAAGACGCCGCACGCCTTTAGGGGAAAGTTGCAGGCGCTCCCCGCTACGCACCAAGTAGCCCGCATCCTCGAGCATCGTGCGGATCGATTGGAGCTGCTCGACCGCGATGACTGCTTCCACCCCCAACAACTCTTCCAAATCCTCCAGGTCGATTTGGTCGAACGCTTGGTGCGCCAAGGCATCTTCGAGGCGCTTCAGCCGCTGGAAGCGATGCATCAACTCGACGGCGTCTTCGTAATCGAGAGATTCCTTCCCCCGGAAGAGAGCACCAAACTGTTGGATGAACTGATCCAGTTCCTCGGCATCTTCGAACTCCTCCAGGGCACGAGCGAACTCTCTGGCAGCATCGCGATCCACGAAGGAATACTGGCGCAACGCACGCATCGTGCGGCTGAGACCAGTGGGAAGCTGATCCAAGAAGTCGAGTTTCTCCTGATGAGAAGGGTGATCGGAAAGCTGCTCCCGCAACGAGTCGCGCTCGAGCTCGAGAATCTCGTCAAGCCGATCACCCAACCGCTCCAGGGCGCGATCGAGATTGTACCGCTCGAACTCCTCCTGGATTTTACGGCGCACTTCTTCCAGGAGTTCATCCAAGCCAACCACTCGGACATCTTCCCAATCGATCCCGTGGTGGAGGAGCCAATCGAGGGCCTGGACCAAGTTGTCCGTATGATCCAGGTAGCGCCGCAATTCGCGGAACACCCGATCGGCGTCGAGCGGGCGCCGTTGGCGGCCATCCCAAACCGTATAGCGGGTAATCAGCATGCGGCCTCTTTCCCGGCAAGCGACACGGGCCTGGTCAGTGCCGGTAAGTCAAACGGCCTCCTTGCCGTTCCTTGTTCAATTTTTGGTGCTGGTGCAGCCCCTCGAACAAAAACTCGGTCACCGACGCAATGAACGCCGGACTTTCAATGCTCCCGAACTGCCTGACTGCATGCTCCAGCCCTGGTATGGCATGCACTCCCTCCAGGTATTCCTCTGAGGGCATCATGTCCGACACTTCCACGCCCCCGCCCCCTTCGAAGTAACTGAGGATGGGCCGCAAGTCTTCGAGCTTGCACCACCGGTCGAACACTTTCAGCACAGCCCGATCGAGCAAGCGGTCGAAGAGATCGACCGGGCTTTTGTCGTCGCCCAGATATTCGATCTCCAACTTACCCGCAGTCGAGGCGAGCATGGCGTGCAAGTCGCTAATGCGTGGCACGATTTCTGGCTCCTGGTTCCGAATGGCTCGCTTTTCCGCGTTGCTCAGCAAACTTTCGTAATTGTTGATCGTGGTACGCACGCTCACTCCCGATGTTTGGTTGATCTCGTTGCTAGCCCGTGCCTCGAAGGTAAGCTGAGCGACGATTTCCTTCATAAATTGCGGCACGAGCAACGGACGGCTTGCCGACCGCGGAAGGGCAGCCTCTTGCTCCATGATGGCAATCTCGTCCTCTAACCGGCGCGGGTAGTGCGTGCGGATTTGCACATCGAACCGGTCCTTGAGTGGGGTAATGATGCGGCCGCGATTCGTGTAATCCTCCGGGTTAGCGCTGGCGACAATCACGATATCCAGCGGCAACCGGATCTTGTAGCCTTTGATCTGGACGTCCTTCTCCTCCATCAAGTTGAAGAGCCCAACCTGGACCTTCTCCGTCAGGTCGGGCAGCTCGTTGATGGCGAAAATTCCTCGGTTCGTGCGGGGAATGATGCCAAAGTGGATCGTATCCTCGTCGGCAAGGTAGCGCCCCTCGGCAACCTTTACCGGGTCGATTTCGCCAATCAGGTCGGCAATGGACACATCAGGAGTCGCCAACTTCTCCCCGTAGCGTTGCTCGCGCCCAATCCACACGATCGGCAGTGCGTCACCCAACTGCGCATGCTGCTCCCGACACCGCTTGCAAATCGGGGCATAAGGGTTGTCATGAATGGGGCAACCGGCAACTGCTGGGACCAGTGGGTCGAGCAACCGCACCAGCGAACGGATGATTCGCGATTTCGCCTGCCCGCGCTCGCCGAGAAAGACCATGTGGTGGCCTGCAAGGATCGCATTTTCGATTTCGGGGATCACCGTGTCATCGAAACCGACGATTCCTGGTAGGAGAGGCTCACCTCGCTCGAGGATCGCAACTAGGTTGCGACGCATTTCCTCGCGAACCGGCACCACTTCATAGCCGCTCGCCCTAAGGTCCCCGACGGTACGAATGTTTTCCATTTCCATGCTTTTAGCGCCTTGCGACCACGAGTCGACGCTACGAATTATACGGGCGAAATTCTGCGCGGGCAACGGAGAACACGATAGATCGGTGTCCGCCTGGATGTCGTTCAGGCACTGGCGCAAAAACCAACTTACGGGCCTTTCAAGCCCGGAGATGCCTCGACCGAAAAAAATCGGAGTTGGCAGATGAAATCACTCCATCGGGGTCGCATGAGCCGTTCGAACGCTCGCTGCGCGGCTTCGCTGAAGCAACCTTTGCTTGGCTTGCAGATCAGCAGTCGTGGCTCGAAGGCACCACGAGTCTGTGGCTCACTGCATGGGGATTGAGCTCGTTCCCACTTTGGCACCCTGCACACCAAGGCTCTGACTCTAAAGGGCGACCCACCCTGGAGATACCTGATCAAGTCCGTCGCAAAGCTCGCTTCTTGCGAAGAACCTACGCCACACCTGCGTGGGGTACGCGCTGCGCGGGCTTCAGAAGATTCACACGTGGTACGAGCAGGAACCATGGAGTTTGGGAACCTGGTGCATCTGTGCAGGCACCCGGAAGGAACCGAACACGATCGAGGTGCCAGTAGCCGCGGTTCACGAGGACCAATATCGACCAGGGCGGTAGTTCCCGAAGTACCAGTGATTCCCTTCGATATCCTTTGCCATGTAACCGCGCGCCCCGTACTGTTCGTCCCGAAGATCGTCCGTGATCTCAGCACCTGCTGACTTGGCACGCGCGCAATGAGCGTCCGGATCAGGAACGAACACAGAAATCACCTGGTTCACCGCCGGAAGATCCAAGGGGCTAACCCACCCACGCTCGGGCTTGCAGGAGCTCACCATAATGACCCCATCGCCCAGGCTGAGCTCTGCGTGCAGGATCGATCCGTTCTCGCCCGTTACAACCATCCGTTTGACGAACCCAAACGCGCGGCAAAGCCAGTCGATCGCCGCCGGGGCATCGCGGTAATAAAGGCAAGGGAAAATATTGGCCGACGTCGTATTCGCCTCACGAGCCATCTGGCTAACCTGCGGTCAGCACTGATGAGACAAACATATCGCGCAGCGCAGCGTACTCTGGGCGCGGAACAACCAAATTCCCAGCCGCCAAGCGATACGGGACAAGACCTTTCGAAGCCACGCCCTCAGCGCATACCTGACGCTAGAATGTTCTTCAACACTGGCTGCAAAGCAAACTCATCGACCCGCTTCCGCATGCCGTCGCTGGCTCCCTGCTCTGTCCCGCCGCACTCCACAGTCCACCCGTTGGCCTCCGCCGCCAACAGGCAGCATTCGACCTCAGGCACCCAGTCGTGGAGGGATGCGCCGCGCCAGTAAACCTGAACCGTAACTCCCTTAGCGCAAAGCTCAGTTTTCCAACTCGCCTTCGGCCAAGTCCCTCGCGGTCGGGCCGTGACTCTCCCTCCTCCCTTGCGGTCTGCCATTCGCGGGCTGTGACCCGCGTTGAAACGGCGCGCTGTTCTGCACCTACGGTTGCCGGCCAGCACTCCTTCCGAAAATCCGTCGCGCGCAGCCAAATTACTGGCGGGGTGCCGCAGCGGACGAAGTCTTCGAACGGGCGCAGGCTTCCACGGCGCAATTCAGCGATGACGTGGGGCAGAACCCATCAAACAAGGGGCGCAGGTCCGGCCCTGTACTCTGTGGCCCACAAACGAAAAACTCCCCAGAAATCAGGTTAGCGCGGGGGCACGATCCCGTTCCCTGGAAACGCATTTCAGGACTCGAACTCGCACCGTGGCAAACCTGACTGCCGGATTATGGATTGCAAGGTACCGATACGGAGTTCCCGCTGATCTGGCACAGGAACGGTCACCGTGCCTTGCGACAGTTTCTTCTGCATGACGATGTGGCTTCCTCGTCGGCGCACTTCGACGAAGCCATGTCTGGACAAAATCGCGCACACCTCGCGACCGGAAAGAACTCGAAGCTTAGCCAGCGTCCACCTCTACCTGCGTTACAAAAATCTCCCCGCCAAGACGCCGCTGGATTTCCTCGGGCGAGGCTACCTCAAAAAAAAGTTCCAGCGCTTCCCGAAGGTTATCCCGAGCCTGTTCCACGGTATCGCCTTGGCTCGCAATGTCCAACTCGGGGCACAAAGAAACATATCCCTCGCCTTCGCGCTTAATGATCGCGGTGAGTTTCATGAATCAGTCTCCTACTTGCACACCCATCCTCTTGCTAGATGCAACGAACGAATAAGTAAGCCAGCAAAGTCCATTGATAAAGGTCCTTCTTCCGGCATTGTTCAGAACTCAAGGACGGTACCCTCCCGATCGCAGGCACTCATCCTACGAGGCCATCGCGCGCAGCCGAATTATTGGCAGAGTGCCGCAGCGGATGGAGTCTTCGAGCGGCTCAAACCACGGCGCCATAATTCGGCTCGGACGTGGCGCGGCAACGAGGCTAACGGCCTCCAAGTGCCTGTTTCCAGCCCTCGCGGCCGGTGGGACTGCGCCAACAGTTTGGATTTCTTGTCTCAGGGGAACTTTCGTCAATCAGGAACCTGGTCACCGCCTCTGCGACACTCAAAATGACCAGGTTGAAAATGCTTGGGTTCCGCTTCGAGGCGCTGGCTCTTCCCTACCGTGCCGGAAATAGGAAGAGCCGACACTTTTGAGACTCTCGCAGCTCCGCTGGATGATCGTTGCGAAGAAGCCAACGCGCCGTTGCCAGCAGTCCACCTCGTGGTGCTTGAACTCCGTATAATGGCAAAGTCTGCGCCCATGTTCAGGGCCGAGAAGCTTGCTCGGCAAGGCACCAACCGTGTGACCCACGCGATTATGTGCGGTTGCACGACTGGGTCGAACCGACCTTTGCCCAAGCGCGAGGTCGGCCGACGGTGTCTGACCGGCAGATCGTGAGCGACGGCCAAAGGGAGAAGCCCGGTGCGCTCCGCAAGCCAGATGAGATCTACTGCCATGAGGACGAAAACAACCGGAGCAATTTGGAAACCTGAGGCGACGTTCGCTCAACGGGTCTCCTCGAATGTGCCGCCGTGATGCGGCGGGGAGACGGCCCATCTCACAACCACCCTCAGTTCCCCCATCTCTTGTAGTGTGTGCAAAGCTCGCCACGCTCGACATCACTGGCACACGCACCTTGACGCCGTATTGTTGGGTGTCGGGAGGCTTGGGGCATTGAGTCCCAGAGCGGCAAATGTCGGGGAATACCGAGCGGGTCTGCGGTAATGCGCTTCGTAGCGCGGCCGTGGCCATCGGACCAGAAACGGCGATGATTTGCATCCCTGACTCGTTGGGCTGAGCCAACGGAAAGTTGCGTATAGGTGCCGAACGACTCCGGTAACGGTACGTGCTACTCAACCCCGAACTACTCCCAACAAACATGCTGGTGTTCGCTCCCAACACCCGCCAACACGTCCTCGCGCTTTCGTCAAAACGGCTACGGCCCGACCTTGTCTCTTTGCTAGCCAGGCCATTGACCTAACGATGCGCCCTCTCCAAAAGTTACTCGAATAAAACCGAGGAATCATGAGGCATTTGTCTTTGCAGCGTGTCGAATTCGAGGGCTTCGGTGGCGTGCGGCTTCGGGGCGACGCGTGGGGTTTAGCCTCTGCACCGCCGGTGTTGTTTCTGGCCGGCGGGGGGCAAACACGTCATGCTTGGGGCAACACAGCCCGGCAAGTGGCCGCGCGCGGCTGGCGAGCAATCACGCTCGACTTGCGTGGTCATGGCGAGAGCGACTGGGCACGGGATGCCGACTACAGCATCGAAAGCTTCGTGCGCGACTTGGAGGCGGTGGTTGCAGCGTTAGAGGTCGCACCCGTCCTCGTTGGAGCGTCGTTAGGCGGCATCACCGGTCTGCTTCTGGCAGGGGAACGGCAGCCCCGCGCATTTGCCGGGCTCGTCCTGGTAGACATCGCCCCGCGCATGGAGCCGCAGGGTGTGCAACGGATTGTCGCATTCATGCGCCGCCATCTGGACGGTTTTGCCTCGCTGCAGGAGGCGGCCGAGGCTGTGGCATCCTATCTGCCCCATCGGCCCCCGCCCAAAGACCTCTCTGGCTTGAAAAAAAACCTGCGCCGCGATGCGTCTGGACGCTATCGCTGGCACTGGGATCCCGAGTTTGTTCTTGGCCCCAAAACCCCCGATGCATCCCGTCAGCCCGAACGCCTTCTGGCTGCAGCCAAGAGGCTTCAGATCCCAACCTTGCTCGTGCGCGGACGCATGAGCGACGTGATCAGTCCTGAAAGTGTGCGTGAGTTTTTAGAGGCCGTTCCCCACGCTCGTTTCGTTGACGTCGCCGAAGCCGGCCATATGATCGCGGGCGATCGGAACGACTTATTTTCCACCGCAGTGCTCGAGTTCCTCGACAGCGGCCTGGAAACCCACACCGCACAGCAGTCGACAAACCAACGCAACCCGTAACTGCTCCAGGCTGCGCCGGCGGCTGAACAGCCCTGCTCCCTCTGCAGGGGGCTGCTTAAAACTCCTCGAACGGCAGCGGCTGCTCTTCTTCGTACATGATCGCAATGACTCGTTGGTTCGGGTTGCGGGAGTCCTCGGCAATCGTGACGTTGGCGATGAGATTGCCTTTCTTGTACGTCATGAACGCATGGTTGGGCCGGGCAAACTGCTGAGTGACATTCCATCCCGCGGCAGCCAGCTTCTCGTGGTAAAAGCGGTTGATCTCCTCCACCGTTCCTGGTGCTCGGAAAATTACGTTGTGCGCGTTGTTCGGCAGGTCGTGAACCTGTTCCAACTGCGCTCCGGCGTAGATCGGCACATCGGGAGGGAAATCCTCGGGTAAACTTACGGCTGCTGGGGTGGGCGACTCGGCTCCCTGATCCGTTTTTGGAGTCGGGGTGGCTTTTGCGAGTTGGGGAGATGGGCTTGGAGTAGAAACACTCGCCGCCCGCTCAGAAAATGCAGCCGGAGTAGGCTCAGGAGCCGGAGGCAGGGCGCGTTCACACGTACACGACGACATCGACATGGCCACGCCCAAACCCAACACCACCCAGTTTTGCATCGTTCTCATGCGGCACTTCTCCCCTTTCGCGCGGCAGCAATATAGCGAATGCTCTGTTGCACGTAACCCTTGCGTCCGCACCGATGTCACATTGCGCCAATTCCCCGTAGTCGTTAGCGTTGGCAACATGGAACAGCGCTTTTGCCCCTTTTGTGGCGTTGCTCGGCAGCCGGGGGCGCGCTTTTGTACTTCCTGCGGCCAACCTTTTGGCACCACCCTTCGCTACAACCTGCGCATCCCCCCACGTTGGGCGCCTTTGTTTGTGGCCGCCACGGTGCTGCTCCTCTCTGCTGGAGCAGTCGTGCATGGTCTCCTATTTCCCGCCCCGAGGGGAGGGATCAAAAAGGTCGAAACCGCAAGTCAAGAAACCCTGCCTGCCGACCACCCACCGGTGGAACTTCCGCAGCAGGTCAAGGAGGCAATCCGTGAGCTCGCTGAGCGCGCGAAAGGGGCTCCAGACGATCTGGCGTTGTGGCGACAAGTTGCGCAAGCCCAGTATCGAGCTGGATTCTTCGACCCAGCCTACTTGAACGAAGCCCGCAGTGCGTATCGGCACATTCTCGAGCGGGCTCCGGACGACTTGGAGGCTTTGCGTGCACTGGGCAACATCGCCTACGAACAGCGCCAACCGGCCGTTGCCGTCACTTATTATCGCCAGTATTTGGCGCAGAAGCCCGACGACTTGGAAGTGCGTACGGACCTTGGCACGATGCTGCTCGCGCTCGGAGAAACCGACAATGCGCTGGCAACCTACCAAGCTGTGCTACGCGACAACCCCAATTTCTTCCAAGCCCATTTCAATTTGGGCGTTGCTTACCATGGGCTAGGAAAGACCGAAGAGGCCATGGCGGCATTTGCCCGTGCCAGTGAGACGGCTCCCGACGATCGAATCCGCCAGCAGGTGGATCAGCTCATCGCCCGTATCCGGGGCGACGGAGCCGAGTCGCCAGCCAAGGCAGCGCAAGACACACCCTCCCCGCCAGCAGAAAGCCCCTCCTTTCGTGCGGCAGCAGAAAGCCTGTTTCGCCAAAACCCGGTCATGGGCCCCCGCGTGGATCGGATTGAGTGGGCCAACGAGGATTGGGCCAAAGTGTACGTGCGCGACTTCCCCATGGATCAGATGGGCAACGAAATGCGCAACCTGTTCCGCGAGCGCATGCTCTCACGGATTCGCGAGCAAAAAGAGCGGTTTCGGATCGCTCGAACAGTGCGCTTCGAGGTGGTTGACCATACCACCGGCCGGGTCATGGAAACCCTGGCCGAGTAACCCGCGCGGCTATGCACAACAACGCTGCCGGAACTCAAGAGCCGCCTAGCGGCTTACGTGACCTCGTGGTGGTAGCCTTCGAGAGTCGGCGTGCTGCGGAGCTTGCCGAAATGATTCGCCGTCACGGTGGGTTGCCGGTCTCCGCTCCAGCGATGCGGGAGGTAGCGCGGGAAAATCGTACCGAACTCTACGATTACGTGGAGCGGTTGCGAGCAGGGCAGTTCGATGTGGTCCTTCTGCTTACAGGGGTGGGGCTGAGAAACTTGGTGCAGCAAGTCGGAGACAAGTTCGCGCCGCAGGAGATCGCCGAAGCGTTGCGCTCCGCCACACTGGTAGCACGCGGGCCCAAACCTGTGGCAGCACTTCGGGAACTGGGACTAACCCCCCATTGGGTCGTTCCGGAGCCGTACACTTGGAGGGAATTGCTCGAGCTGCTCGACCGCCATGTGCCCGTAACGGGCAAAGCGGTTGCAGTGCAGGAATACGGATTACCGAACGAAGAGCTCCTGGAAGCGCTTGCCCAGCGCGGGGCAAGTGTGCACCGCGTGACGATTTACCAGTGGGACTACCCCGAAAATCTTGCACCGTTGCGCACTGGGATTCGCACCATTTTGGAAGGCAAGGCGGCCGTGGTTCTCTTCACCAGTGCCAACCAGGTGTACAACGTGTGGGCCTTCGTGGAACGAGAGTTCGAGTCCGAGTCAGACCTCTGGCGTGCGCGAATGCAAGAGACCGTTGTCGCTTCGGTGGGACCGGTGTGCTCCCAAGCCTTACGGCAACACGGCATTGAGCCCGACTTGGAAGCATCGCCACCAAAAATGGGCGCCCTCATGCACCTTGTCGCCCAGCAGGCCCGAGCCTGCCTGGAACAAAAACGCCGCAAGTGAGCAGCAGCGTGTAGGAAGGGCGCCTGCCGTGTCGAGGTCAGCCCTCGCTTTACCCCAGTTGTTTTTCTCTCTACACAGCGAGGCACTGTGACAGAAGCGCCGTTTCTTGCCGCTTGCCAGCGCTTACCGGTCAGCCCGACCCCGGTGTGGTTTATGCGTCAAGCCGGACGGTACATGCCCGAGTACCGGCGGGTACGTTCCCGACACGGCTTTCTTGAACTTTGCCGCTCACCAGATTTAGCCGCGGAAGTCACGGTGACGGCAGTGGAACGACTTGGAGTCGACGCCGCCATTCTGTTTGCGGACATTTTGTTGCTACTCGAACCGCTTGGCGTGGGACTCGAGTACTCCCGCAACGATGGCCCGGTCATTCACCGGCCGGTACGTGGCCCGGAAGATGTCGAGCGCCTGCCTCGCATCGATGCCGCAGCAGAGTTGCCGTACGTGTACGAAGCCGTTCGCTTGGCACGGAAAAGCCTGCGGGTACCTCTTATTGGATTTTCCGGAGCCCCCTTTACGCTGGCATCGTATATCGTGGAGGGCGGAGGCTCCCGCCACTACCTGCACACGAAAACTCTCATGTACCAAGCCCCGCAAGCCTGGCACCAGCTCATGGCGTTGCTCGTGGACAACGTGATTTCGTACTTGCGACGGCAAATCGAGGCTGGGGCACAAGCCGTGCAAGTTTTCGACAGTTGGGTAGGTTGCCTATCGCCACACGACTACCGGCAATTTGTCTTGCCTCACATGAAGCGGCTGTTTCAGGGCCTACCAGCACATGTTCCCACCATCCACTTTGGCACAGGTACCGCGGGGTTCTTGGAGCTTCTTCGTGATGGCGGAGGCACGGTCATCGGGCTGGACTGGCGTGTAGACCTTGCCGAAGGTTGGCAGCGGGTTGGGTTCGACCGGGCCATTCAGGGAAACCTCGATCCAGCGGCACTGCTGGCTTCGCGAGACCTTCTTTTCGAACAAGCGCGAACGATTCTGGATCGCGCCGGAGGGCGACCCGGGCACATTTTCAATTTGGGCCATGGCATCCTGCCGCAGACTTCGGTGGATCAAGTTCGAGCCTTGGTCGACTTTGTTCACGATTACAGCCAGGCGGCCGGAAAAAACGGGTAGCAGTCCAGCAGAAAGACCAGTCTTGGCGCTATGTACGATGCGGTTTTGTTGATTGCGTTCGGCGGCCCTCGGTCGCCCGAGGAAATCGACCCGTTTCTTGCACGGGTGGTTCGGGGCCGCAATGTTCCACCAGAACGCGTGGAGGCAGCGCGCCAGAACTACCTGGTCATTGGCGGGCGCTCTCCTCTTCACGACATCACCTTACGCCAAGCAAAGAGGCTCGAGGCAGAGCTTTGGTTTCGAGGCCAACATTTGCCCGTGTACATTGGCATGCGCAATTGGCACCCGTTTCTGCACGAAACGCTGGAGCAGATGTGGACCGAAGGGGTAAGGCGGGCCATCGGCATCATCATGTCACCTCAAGAGTCGGAAGCGGGGTGGCATCGCTACGTGAGCGACGTGGCCGAAGCCCGCGCCGCTGTTGGGGAGCAGGCCCCGGCAATCGACATCTTGCCATGTTGGAACGATCGAGCCGGCTTTCGCGAAGCAATGGCTTGCCATATCGCCCAAGCGCTAGCGGAGTTCCCCGAACCGGAACGGGCCCGAGTACCCGTTGTGTTTACCGCGCATAGCTTACCGGTAGCCATGGCCCGGCAAGCATCTTACGTTCAGCAACTCCAGTCCACCGCTGCCGACATCTGTGCTCGCTTGAAGCACGAACGCTGGGAGTTGGCGTTCCAAAGCCGCAGTGGTCCGCGGGGAGAGCCTTGGCTCGAGCCTGACATTTCCGATTGTTTGGCTCGTCTGGCCGGCGAAAAGGCCGATGCCGTCGTGGTCGCACCGATCGGCTTTGTGTGCGATCACGTGGAGGTGCTTTACGATCTCGACGTTGTCGCTCGCAATACCGCCAACCAGAAAGGCATTCGTTTCGTGCGGGCGCGCACTGTCGGGGAGCATCCAGCGTTTGTCCGTATGCTTGCAGAGTTGGTTCTGGAGCAAGTCCGAAAGCCGCACGTATGATTCCTCGCGTTGCCATCGTCGGTGGGGGAATTTCCGGGCTCGCAGCAGCCTACTGGCTCGTGGCCCGATCGGAGGAAAGCCGCCTTCCGGTGGAAGTTGTCGTCTTAGAAGCCGCGCCCCGAATTGGGGGTGCCATTACCACCGAAGAACGCGACGGCTTCATTTTGGAGGGTGGTCCAGACTCCTTTCTGACGGAAAAACCGTGGGCCCTCGAACTTGCCCGCCGCCTGGGCTTGGAGCACCGACTGATTGGTACCAACGAGGCTTATCGCCGCACTTACGTTGCCCGCGGCAATCAACTGTACCCTCTCCCAGAGGGATTCCTGTTGCTTGCACCTACCAGGCTTTGGCCGTTCGCCACCTCGCCTCTGTTTAGTTGGCGTGGAAAATTCCGTATGGCAGCAGAGATCTTTTTGCCGCGGCGCATCCCGCGCGACGACGAGAGCTTGGCTTCCTTTGTCGAGCGTCGCTTTGGTCGCGAAGCCCTAGCGAGAGTGGCGCAACCGCTGGTTGGAGGGATCTACCTCGCGAACGCACAAAAATTAAGTTTGCGCTCGACGATGCCGCGCTTTCTTACCATGGAAGAGCAGCATCGTAGCATCATCCTCGCGATGCGTGCACAAGCACGCGCGGCACGGGCAGCTGGCTCCGGGGCACGTTGGAGTCTCTTTGCATCGTTTGACCGCGGGCTCCAGCTTCTCGTCGACGCACTCGCTGCTCGTCTGGGTACCGGTCGCGTGCGGTGCTCGACGGAGGTAGTTCGGCTCGAAAAAGCCAAAGCCCATTGGCAGCTTGTCACCAAAGCGGGAGAGGTCCTGTTGGCCGATGCGGTGGTTCTCGCTCTTCCGGCTTTTCGAAGCGCAAAGCTCCTCCTGTTGGCTTCGCCGAGCCTGGCGAAGGAACTCGAGCAAATTCCGACGCTTCCCTCGATGACGGTAAACCTGGCGTACCAGGCTGCCGCCATGCACAGGCAGTTGGCAGGCTTTGGCGTGGTTATTCCTCGCACCGAAGGAATGTTGACCTGGGCCACCACGTTGAGTCACCTCAAGTATCCGGGCCGAGCTCCTGAAGGCATGCTCCTGATCCGTGCCTTTCTCGGGGGCGAAGACGAAGCTGAGCTTTTGCACTGGGATGACGAGCGGCTGGTGCTCACCGTACGCCGCGAAGTGGAACCTCTACTGGGCATCGATCGTGCTCCTGTACTCGTGCGGGTCCATCGCCACCCAGAGACCATGCCCCTGTACCAGGTCGGCCACTTGCAGCGGGTTCAACGAATCGAAGAACTCGCGCGCACCGAACCCACGCTGGCCTTGGCTGGGAACTCCTACTACGGGGTGGGGATTCCCGATTGCATCCGTGTGGGCGAGCAAGCAGCCGAGAAAATCTGGCGTGCTCTGTCGAACAGCCCGTGGAGATCGCCAGCGCGTTCGGAAACTGGTGACCGACCGACAGCATCGCCAACACCGGTCGACAGCTACCACCGGCGTTGATATACCGCGTGGCGCGCAACGCAGCGCACAAATTTTTTGAAGGGGTAGGTCACCAATGGCTAGTTGGCTTGTCGTACCACCAGGGGAGAAAATCCGTTGCATCGACGGCAAAATCGAAGTGCCCGATCGTCCCATCATTCCCTTTATCGAGGGCGATGGGACAGGACCCGACATCTGGCGAGCGGCACAACGTGTGTTCGACGCCGCCGTCGAGAAGGCTTATGGGGGCAAACGGAAAATCGCCTGGATGGAGGTGCTCGCCGGGGAAAAGTCGTTCAACAAGTTGGGAACTTGGCTGCCAGACGAAACCGTTCAGGCCTTTCAAGACTACATCGTTGGAATCAAGGGCCCGCTGACAACGCCTGTTGGCGGCGGCATTCGATCTTTGAATGTGGCGCTTCGGCAGTTGCTCGACCTTTACGTGTGCCTACGCCCCGTTCGGTATTTTCCCGGTGTTCCGAGTCCGGTCAAGCAACCGGAACTGGTCGACATGGTCATCTTTCGCGAAAACACGGAAGATATTTACGCGGGAATCGAGTGGCCCGCCGGATCCCCAGAAGTGCGCAAAGTGATCGATTTCCTCCAAAAGGAAATGGGGGTCACAAAAATCCGCTTTCCGGAAACGAGCGCCATTGGCGTCAAACCAGTGTCGACGCAAGGTACAGAGCGGCTCGTTCGGGCCGCTATCGAGTATGCCCTACGGTACAAGCGCCGAAGCGTCACCTTGGTGCATAAGGGCAACATTATGAAGTTTACCGAAGGCGCGTTCCGCGACTGGGGCTATGCGTTGGCCAAGCGGGAGTTTCGGCAGCAGATCGTCACGGAGCGGGAAAGTTGGATTCTCGCCAACAAAGAACAAAACCCAGCTCTCACCGTTGAGGAAAATGCCCGGCTCATCGAGCCCGGCTACGACATGATGACCACGGAGCAACAGGCTAGGGTACGCGCCGAGGTGGAAGCCGGGCTTGCCTTGTGGGAGACCCACGGGAACGGCCAGTGGAAGAAAAAGCTCCTGATCCGGGACACGATTGCGGACATCACCTTGCAACAGGTACTCACTCGGCCGCGGGACTTTGATGTCATTGCGACCTTAAACTTGAACGGAGACTATTTGTCTGATGCGCTAGCCGCACAGGTGGGCGGTATTGGCATCGCGCCGGGAGGGAACATCAACTACGTCACCGGCCACGCCATCTTCGAAGCCACCCACGGCACGGCACCGAAATACGCTAACCTCGACAAGGTCAACCCCGGTTCCGTAATTCTCTCGGGGGAAATGATGTTCCGCCACTTAGGTTGGAACGAGGCTGCAGACTTGATCCTCCGCGGTATGGAAGGAGCCATTGCAGCCAAAACGGTGACGTATGATTTCCATCGTTTGATGGAAGGAGCAAAACTCGTGAAGTGCTCGGAATTTGGCCAGGCCGTGATCGACCACATGTGAGCAGGCTCCTCCGGCACGAAGATCCGCTAACTGACCTTTGACCAAGGGTTGGGAAAAAACGGCGCGGTGCCAAGCGACTCGCAATCGCCCGGCACCGCGCCGCCATCTCCAAAGCTTATCTGAGTCCCTTATGGAACGCGCCTTCCAGTTCGCCTCTGTCGAGACTGGTCACGCTGCCACGGCCGTGTCCGCAGGTTCCAGGATTGGGCGATGAGGTAAGGGCCGACAGCGGTCCTGCCAAGCACGCCAGCAAGCGGAACAAAGGTCGTGCCGTCGATCCCACCGTACTCGACCTCGGTACTGGTATTTTGCTTGCCGCTGGCCACACCAACGGCATACCTTTAGATCTTTTCGGCGCTTGCTCCGAAATCGTTTTTGCTGTGCGTTTCTCATGGGCACGAGCCTACCCCTGGGGGAATCGAGAACGCAAGGGGCAACCCCAGGGATCCCCTGCCTGGGCAATGTTGCCGCCAAGGGTTGACACGCCGCCCGGGGTGCGCGTTCAAACGGCGGGTACCCCCGGCCGTCAAAGGCCCGGGATACCCACCATTTTACCGCCAGCCTGACCTAAACGCAGCTACTTAAGGAGCGATGTAGTATTGGCCCATTAAGATGAACATCTCGTCTTCGGTTGTCACACCACCAGTGAGCGGACAGGCATCGCACAACCCATCCCCAGCTCCCTCGCTGCTATCGCACGATGCGTTGCGCTGGCGCTGGTTATTCCCAGAACACGGAGCCCCAACCTTACCCTCGACACAGTGAGTCGGAGTTTGGCACGGGCCCCCCACCCCAGGAATGGAAACCGGCGGCGAGGGCGACGTGGATTTCCGTTTGACCTCCCGCGGATCGGTAAAACCGTTGTCGTATAGGGCGCAGTAGGTAAACGTGCGTTCCCTGTCGGAAACAGCATCGTATTTTCGCGGCGGGTCGAAGTTCAGAACAACCGGATCGTTATAGATCAAGCTCACGTAGAGGAGACTCTCGTTCGGGTCTCTCTCCAGTGGGGCTGGCACCCCCGCTAACACCGAGTTGACCCCACGGAGGATCTCGTCCACGGTGATTTGCTCGTCGTCGTTGACATCGGCATCGACGCACTCGCGCACGCGATCCTCTCCCAAAGCAATGCGTACCGCCTTGACCAACTCGCTGACCACAACTTGGCCGTCTTCGTTACAGTCTCCTCCACGTTGCCGCTTGAATGCCTTGCAGGGGTAACCCTGACATACGTCCGGACTCGAAAAGTCATACCCCAGTGGGCTGCAAGCCTGGCCGTTTGCCGGGCCACCCTGACAAGCAAACTCCCCCTCGAACGTGCGCCAACGTTTCATCCGCTTGTGAGCGTGCGAGCTTAGTTCGTAGAGGCGCGCGAATCGGGGAATGGTGTAGTGGCTACAGACCTCCTTCGTTTGAAAAGCGGGGACTGGAGTCATTTTAAAGATCGTGCGGGTGTCGAAGATCTGCAACGCCGGGGTGACTTGTTCCTCGGGCGGCGCAAACTCGAAGTTCAGCCAAGCACGTAGGAGGCCAGGTTTGTCCGTCAGGTTAAAAGCGTGCGAGTTCCAGATGACCATGCCGCGAATCGGTACCTCCCGATACACGCCGGGTGGAAAACGAAACTCAGAGGCCGTTTCCTGGGTGCCGGTAAAGCCCGAGGAAGCCAGCCCCAAGTTCAGGTCGTCGGGTCCGAAGCCGATGCACGCAATACTGTTGACGGGGGTCGTAGAGCACACGCCCTCGCCGCAAAAATCGAGGTCAGTGGGATCGCACGGCGTGCCTTCCTTATCACCACCCCGGCAGGCAAATGCCCCCCACGCGGGATCGTTTGGCGGGGTCCGGCCGGTGTACAAACTCACAATGAGATGATGGCTCAGGGGATCCTGCCGAATCTCGTTCCGTTTATAGCGAAACGTGTTTCCGCTTGGGCCGCGGAACTCAGGTGGCACCTGATCGCTCACATCGTAGTAACTGACGAAACAGGTTTCTCGCTCGGAGTGGGGCGCCAACGTGTACGGAGGCATACGGATTTGAACGCCTTGACCTGGGGGAGGCGGATCCAGGGGCTTGATCGCGATGGGTTCCGGGGGTGGCAAACAAGCATTCAGCAACTCGCCGGTTCCCGCCACCACCCCAGTGCGCGGGGCACCCGCTTCGATCCAGCGGCGGATTGCCTCCACTTCATCCCGACTCAGCGCCGGCAGTGGATCGAGCGGCATCGGGCGCAAAGGTGCCTGGTACTGCCCCGGCAAGGTCTTGGCTGCCAAGTTCAGAAACAAAAGGCTCAAGTCGCGTCGGCCAGGCACAACCCGCTTCCAACCTGGCACCGTGGCGGCGGCTACATCGATCAAGGCATCGTAAGAGGCGTCGGCGCGGAGATCTAATCCTCCCGCACGGGCCTCTCCGTGACAAACTTGGTTCGTACAACCCTTGTTCTCAAAAACCGCCCGCTGAATTAGCTCGTACGTGCTAGAAAACGTGTTGGAACACTCCTCCGCACGCACAAGCCTCGCCCCTGTCCCCAGCATCACCGCTCCTACTACCAGGGCGAATAGAGCGCCACCAACTCGAGCGAACACTTGCCTCCGCATAGCCTCTCCTATCCGTGTTCCGGCTGACACACTACAAGGTTAGCTTCTAGTTTCATGACACATGGCTTTCAAACACGGAAGTGCGGGGCGGCTGAAAATCTGGCACAGAACGCAGCGGACGGACCTAAACTGTCGAATTTTTTGCGCGAAGGGCGCTGCAGTTCCTCCTCTAAAAAAAGCACCTAGACATGGAACCCTCGGCCACCGGGACAGCGCTCCAACTCGTAGTGAACCATCGCACGTTGGGCACACGGCTTTCTGTTCCGGATAACCGCGCTTCTTCCCAAGCATAGCTAACCCCTCGTGCCGACGCCTTACTTCGGAGCGCGAAGCCTGGATTCGCAAGGTCCGGCAAATACCATGGCCGTGCTCCCGACCGCTGCCTTCCCCCAGCAGCTCGCAACCCTCATCTGCCGCGGAGTGCGGCCTCCCCTCCTGGCTTAGCGCGACTTTGACTTTCTTTTGCTGCCCAAGGCAGTGTTGAGAAATTCTCGAATAACGACGGCTTGGTTGCGCTCGCGATCTCGCGCTCCGTAAAGCAAGGTCACTACCGGGTTGCCACGCACCAATTCGAGCAAACGGCCAACTGCCGCAGCATTCTCACGGAGTTCCTGTTCGTAACGTTTTTTGAACAAGGGGAACCGGGCCGGATCGTGACCGAACCACCTCCGCAGTTCTTCGCTCGGCGCGATCTCTTTGAACCAAAAATCGATTCGAGTCTTGTCTTTGTTCAACCCTCGGGGCCACAGTCGGTCAACAAGCACCCGGAGTCCATCCTCTTCTTCCGGTGGTTCGTAAACTCGCTTGAGGCGGATTTCTCCCAACGCGGTCGTCCCCTCACCTTCCCTGGATCAAAGATTCGCTCCTTTCCAGGGAATCGAGCCAACTCTCGAAACAACGCCGCCGCCCAGGCAACGTGCTCGGCCCAAGTTCCCGTGCTCGATCTCGCAATGCGCGTGGATCGATGCCCGCCGCGGCTAGCTCGACCGCATGGCCGATTAGCCACTGCTCGAAGCGTGTTAATTCCCATTCGAGATGGAACTGGAGAGCCAGAACCGTTCCTCCGAAGTCAAACGCTTGTTCCGGGCAAACTCCAGTAAAGGCGAGCCGGCGTGCACCTGGCGGAAGGCTGTAGGTGTCGCCGTGCCAGTGCAGTACTGAAACCCCGGAGAGGACCTGCAACGCTGACCGTTCCCCTGCTTCCGTCAGTTCTACAGGGGCCAAGCCGATTTCTTTCCTGCCAAGAGGAAAGACCCGTCCCCCAAGGCAGCGCGCCAGCAGTTGCGCACCTAAACAAATGCCCAGCGTTGGCCGCCGCTGCGCGCACCGGGCCTCCAATAGGCGCAGCTCCGCGGAGAGGAACGGGTAACGGTCCTCCTCGTACGCGCCGATCGGGCCACCCAGCACCACGAGCAAATCCGCACGTTGTACAACCTCGTCTTCGAGGGGATCCACGCCGGCATCACGGTACGTCACCGAGTAACCGCGCTCTCGGAGCACCGATTCGAGAATGCCGAGATCTTCAAACGGTACGTGGCGAATCGCAACGACCGACTTTGCTCCACGCGCACGGTCTTGCATTGCAACCCGAAGGCTACGTCACCATGGCAAGCCACGCAATTCACCCGTCACTCTTTGGAAAACAAGCTCTGGCGACAAGGCGCGCGAGGCCGGGCTTACTCGAACCAGCACCTCGGGGCGTCGCTCCTCATGCAAGGGGAATGCGTGTCGAGCCCTCAGCGGTGGCGAACTGGATCACAAGCACGTGTGGGGGGCGGGGTTTGCGTCTTGCAGAGTGAACCCAAATCCCGTAGCTCACACAATAGAAGCCGTCGATCGAGGTACACCATATGGCACCTCAGTTTTCTCCAGCGGCCCTAGCCGTGTTAGAGGAACGCTACCTCCTGCGCGATGAACGCGGCGAGCTGATCGAAGATCCTCCAGCGATGCTGCGGCGTGTGGCCCGCGCCGTTGCTGCCCCAGCAAAGAACTTCGGTGAATCGCCCGATGAATGGGAGGAACGGTTTTACCACCGCCTTATCGAGCTGCAGTTTTTACCCAACTCGCCCACACTCATGAACGCAGGCCTTCCAGAAGGGCAACTCGCTGCTTGCTTTGTGTTACCGGTGGAGGACAACCTCGACTCGATCTTCACCGCCCTTTGGCGCATGGCGCGTATTCACCAGACTGGCGGCGGCACGGGGTTTTCGTTCAGCGCCCTTCGCCCGCGGGGCGATCGTGTTCGTTCCACCGGCGGAATCACTTCCGGCCCGGTTTCGTTCATGGAATTGTTCGATCACACGACCGCCGTTATCCGCGAGGGTGGGCGACGGCGCGGAGCGAATATGGTTGTGCTCCGAGTTTCACACCCGG
>BEIG01000007.1 GCA_002898795.1 bacterium HR30
GGTAACCTCGAAGTGCACGCCAGGTTTCCGCAACGCCAATTTTGTGTGGGTGCGAAGGCCACGGCCGCCTCGCAGTCTTGGGTCGGTTGTCGGTCTCGTGAGCTTGGAAAGGGTTGCGTTTACTTGGGCCTAGTGTTGCGCTCTCCCCAACTGCGCGGGCCGTAGGGTTTCTTCCAGAGAGTTTTGTCACGGGATGTAGGTCGTATAAGGCGTGGACCGCGCTTGCAGGGAAGGGCCCGTTGGTTGCGCCACTGTGTGCCCCCCACTATAAGCGGCCACCGAGAGGAAGAGTCTTACATGGCGGAAATTCATGGCGGGCGAGTAGTCGCACGGGCTCTCAAAGCAGAGAACGTCACGTACATCTTTACACTTTGCGGCGGGCATGTGATGCCCATTTACGATGGGTGCGTCGACGAGGGGATTCGCGTCATCGACGTGCGCCACGAACAGACCGCGGCCCATGCTGCTGATGGTTGGGCGCGGGTGACGGGGCAGCCAGGCGTGGCTGTTGTCACGGCGGGACCTGGGGTTACCGATGCCGTGACCGGTGTTGCGAGTGCGCACCGTGCCAACGTGCCGATGATCCTCATTGGTGGGCAGGGGCCACGCCCTTTCGCGGACATGGGTTCTCTCCAAGACATGAACCACGTTGAACTCATGCGGCCGATCACGAAGTGGTCGGTTTCCGTGCCCGAAGGGCGGCGGCTGGCTGAGTATGTTGCCATGGCATTTAGGATCGCGACCTCCGGCCTCCCAGGTCCGGTTTTCCTGGAGATGCCGATCGACCAGTTGTTTCAAACATACGACGAAACCCGCATCCTGTTTCCCACGAAGTACCGTACCGAGGCAGGAATTGCTGGCGATCCTCGGTATGTCGAGCGCGCTTTCGAGTTGTTACGGTCGGCGCAACGTCCGGTGATTCTCGTAGGCTCGCAACTGCGGTGGTCCAAACGACGGGAAGCTTACCTAAAGTTCGTCGACACATTCGGGATCCCGGTTTACGTCAATGGGTTGGGGCGTGGGTCGTTACCACCAGACCATCCGTACTTTTTCTCCCAGACTCGCAAGGATGCTCTTCGGCAAGCGGACGTGGTACTCATTTTTGGAACGCCACTGGATTTTCGTTTGGGCTATGGACGCGAGACCCATTTCAACCCTGCTGCGAAGGTCATTCAGGTTGACCTCGACGGAGCGGAAATCGGCAGGAATCGGCCAATCGAAGTGGGCATTGTTGGAGATACCGGTCTTGTGATGGAGCAATTGACTCAGCTTGCGGAGGCCGAGCGCTTCGACAAGTCTTTGATCAAGCCTTGGCTCGATGAAATCCGCCGACGCGAGACAGAAAAGTGGGAGCGTATGCGGCCTGAGCTCGAGTCGGACGCAGTTCCGATCAATCCCTTACGTGCTTGTAAGGAAATTGCGGATGCTGTGGGGCGAAACGTGATTGCGATTGGCGACGGTGGAGATTTTGTCGCGACTGCAGCTTCCATTTTGCGAATTTACGAGCAGGGCCATTGGCTCGACCCAGGCCCACTGGGCACGCTTGGAGTTGGCCCAGGGTACGCGATGGCGGCGAAGTTGGCGAAACCGGACCACCCGGTTGTCATCATTTACGGCGACGGCTCCTTTGGCCTTCACGGTATGGAGTTCGAGGCGATGGTACGGCAGAAAATCCCTGTGGTGGGAATCGTCGGAAACGATGCCGCTTGGCAGCAAATTCGCCGGGGCCAAATCCAACTGTACGGGCGGGAGCGTGCTGTGGCTACAGCCCTCGATTACACGCGGTACGACCGAGTCGTCGAAGCTCTCGGTGGCCACGGGGAATATTGTGAACGGCCTGAGGAAATTCGCCCGGCCATTGAACGGGCCCTGGCCTCCGGTAAGCCAGCACTGGTCAATATCAAGATTGGCACAAGTGAGTTTCGTAAGGATGCAATCTCCATTTAATTCCAAGAGATGAATTCTTTGCATCGGGCCACGCGATCCTGCCGTGAACCAAGCTACCGCCGCGCTCATTGTCATTGGTAACGAAATCCTTTCCGGCAAGGTTGTGGACACGAACTCGAGTTACCTTGCCAAAGAGCTACGAGCCCTCGGAGTTGCGCTCGAGCGAATCTTGGTGATTCCGGACGATGTGGATGTCATCGCGGAAGCGGTGCTCGATTACTCCCAGCGGTTTCGCTGGGTGTTTACTTCGGGAGGCGTGGGGCCGACGCACGATGACGTGACCATCGCGGGAGTCGCCCAAGCCTTGGGGGTGCGGGTGGTTCGGCACCCGGTACTCGAAGAGCAAATCCACAAGTTCTCCTCCGGTGAAGTTGACGAAGCGAGGCTCAAACTCGCAGAGGTACCCGAAGGCGCAGAGTTGATTTACGGTGATGAGCTGGCTTTCCCCGTGCTTCAGGCACGGAATGTTTTTATCCTTCCAGGAATTCCTGAGCTGTTTCGGGCGAAGTTTCAAGCGCTGCGATCTCGCTTTCGTTCTGCGCCATTCCACTTGCGCGTGGTGTATCTGCGTGCTGCAGAAACGGCGCTCGTACCGTATCTGAATGCGACGTTGCGAGCTTTCCCTGGCTTGCTCTTGGGCTCCTACCCGAAATGGAACGACCCCGAATATCATGTGAAAGTCACGCTTGAGTCCAAAGACCAGAGCTACGTCGAGCAAGCTTTGGCACATCTGCTAGCGCAGATTCCGCCCGAGATGGTGGTGCGTACGGAGTGAATTTGTGGCACACTGTCTCGGCAAGTGACGAGGAGGTCAGAATGCGCAGGTGGAAGAAGTTTGTTGGGGTGGTGCTGGCGTGGGCACTGACATCTGTTGTGACATCTGTCCCGGCCCGTGCTGACGATGATTTCTTGCGCGACCTTGGTTGGGGTTCCTTGGCGGTACTGTGCAACGTTTTTTACGTGCCTGCCAAAATCGCTTGGGCCGGCGTGGGCGGTATCACCGGGTCACTTGCCTACGTGGTGACTTTGGGCGACGCCGATACGGCGAGAAAGGTTTGGCGGCCAGCTCTGGGCGGGAATTACGTGGTGACCCCAGCCATGTTGCGAGGAGAGGAGCCGCTTTACTTTAGCCCCACGGAAGACGAGCCCCTACGCCGGAGGAGAACGAGACGATCTTGAATCGGAAGATTTTGGCGCTGATCGCCGTTGTTTTGGCGGGCGCGGTTGGCGTCTTCGTCGCGTATCAGTATCGCCTGCGGCGTGAAGCCGCGCGTTGGGAAGGTCCGCTGCGGGAAATCGTCGAGGAAAAGATCGAACACGAGGACGGCGTCACCCGCAGTCGCTTTGTGGCCATTTTGCCTGCTCCTGTAGAGGAAGTGCAAACGGTGGTCTGGCAAGTGGAGAAGCTTCAGGACGTAGTGCCAAACTTCAAGATTTCACGGCTCCTTGAGGCTCATGGAAACACGAAACGGGTGGAATTGGGCATCCAGGCTTTGAGTCTTCCCTTACTCCGTTACGAGATGGAGTTTACTTTGCATCCCGAAGAGCATCGGGTTACCTTCCGGACGTTGAAGTCTCAGGCGCAGGATATCGAAGGCGAATATAGGCTGGAGCCTTCTCCGGACGGGAAAAAGACGCGGGTGACCTACACCACTGTGGCCAAGGAGAAGGTAGCCGTGCCGTTTCCACGGGCCGTTCTGGACAGCGCCGGCAGGGAAACCTTTGTCAATACTGTGCGAGGGATCGAAAAGCTCTTGCTTGCGACACCACCGGCGGGGTAGAGCTAGTGACCCCCGATGAGGCGACTGCACGAGGTGCGCTTCCTTGTTGGGGCTGCTTCAGCCCACCAATTCCCTCACCTGTCGCTCCCTGAGATTGCCTTCGTAGGGCGCTCGAACGTTGGCAAGTCTTCTTTGTTAAATTGCCTCGTGGGCCGTACGATTGCCCGCGTGAGCAAAACTCCCGGTCGTACACAGCAAATTAACTTCTTTTTGATTGACCACCGGATCATTTTTGCGGATTTGCCCGGGTATGGATTTGCGAAAGTGTCGCTAGCCATCCGACAACAGTGGGCAAGGCTGATCGAGCAGTACCTCGAGACACGGGAGCAATTGCGTGCTGTATTGTTGCTCGTTGATCTGCGTCGGGGCATGGAGCGGGAGGAACGTGAGTTGCTCCAGTGGCTCTCGGGACTAGGGTTGAGTTGCGTGGTGGTAGCAACCAAGGCTGATCGGGCCTCGCAAAGCGAGCGAGCGAAGCAGAGCAGGGCCTTGAAATCCCAGCTTGACCCAATGGGAATTGAGCTCATCGTGTCCTCCGCGGCAAAGGGCGAGGGGATCGAGGAAATTTGGCGCGCGATCTTACGGTGCTGCGAACAGCAAGCGTGTCGCGCCGGTACCCCACGATCACCCAAAGGTTGACCAAGGTCCCTTCATGGGCAGCCTACGTTTCCTTGGCTTGGAGGTTCCCCCGCTTTTAAAAGGCTGGGTCCCGTGGACGGCTCAGACCGCGGCGACATCCCGGATGCTCGACCGAAAATCTCCGCATGAGGTCAGAACAAAGCGCTCTGCCTGCAACGTGGTATGCCGTGCCTTCCGGACCGGGGCGCAAGAAGACCGGTGCTCTTCGATGGCGTTCGGAAAGCGACGAGTGGCCCGTGTTGAGGCATCCTGCTTAAGATCGGGTCGTGTGCCATCCCGATGTCTTGCGGTCTCCCGTGACGGCGCTCCCTAGAAACCGCGAGTGCAAGACGGTGAAGCGCCTGCTTTTGGGGTGCCTGGGCCGGAAGAGGCTGGCGAGTCCAAGCCTATGTTTCGAAGGTTAGTGAGAGTCGGATTGGCAGCGCCCTACTCTTTGGTGCATGTCGTTTGACCTGTCTTGCTTGAAATAAGTCTGGTTTGGGGATCGGCTGGAACATCGCGTAGGATTGGCTTCCGCAGGCGGCGGCTCGGGCGGTGCGGTCAACGTCTGGGTCGGGTTCAGCGTAGTTCCCAAGGTTGCAATCTCCCCCTCTGCCTTCGCTCATGCTAGACGGGCGGCCATGGCTGAGCATGGAATCAGCGGAAAGCTGACGGAGGCAGAACTACGAGAAGCGGTCCGGAAAGGCGAGATCGATACAGTGCTGACGGTTTTCCCGGACTTGTACGGTCGCCTGGTTGGGAAACGGATCGCAGGTTCTTTCTTCTGCGATGAGATTGCTCAGGAGGGCATGCACGCATGCGACTATTTGTTGGCGTGCGACATGGAGATGGATCCCGTACCTGGATATCGCTTTGCGTCTTGGGATCAAGGGTATGGGGATGTGCGTTGTGTGCCGGACATGAGTACGTTGCGTCGCGCCAGTTGGCTCGATCGCACCGCACTCGTCTTGTGCGACGTGGTGAACGAAGAAACCGGCCTGCCAGTGCCGGTTGCACCGCGGACCATCCTACGGCGACAGGTCGAGCGCGCTGCGGCAAAGGGTTTTCTCCCGATGGGTGCTTCAGAACTCGAGTTTTTCGTGCTCCGGGAGACTTACGAGTCGGCCAAACGCAAGCACTTCGAAGACCTCGAAACTTTTGGTTGGTACATTGAGGATTACCACACGCTTCAGGGATTTAAGGTAGAAGGGCTGATCGGTGCGATCCGCCGGCACCTCGAGGCCTCTGGAATTCCCGTCGAGTTTTCCAAGGGAGAGTGGGGCCCGGGGCAGCACGAAATTAACGTGCGATTTACGGATTTCCTCGAGATGGCCGACCGCCATGCGATCTACAAACAGCTCGCGAAAGAGGTCGCCATTCAACAAAATCTGGCCGTCACCTTTATGGCCAAGTTCGACGAGCGGCACGCCGGTAGCTCCATGCACCTGCATTCTAGTTTGTGGTCGGTGGACGGCACCCAACCCCTATTTGCCGGCGATCCCCCAGTCGATGGGAACTTGAGCGGTGCTCCCGATCTGTTTCGCTGGTGGCTCGGTGGACTGATGCATCACGCACCAGCGTGTACGTTGTTGTTCGCCCCCTACGTGAACTCCTACAAACGCTTCCGGGCGGGTTCGTTTGCGCCAACCGCAATTGCCTGGTCGTACGACAACCGCACCGCTGGTTTTCGTGTGGTGGGGCACGGCAAGTCCTTACGGGTGGAGTGCCGCATTCCTGGGGCGGATGCCAATCCCTATCTCGCCTTTGCTGGAACCTTGGCCGCGGGACTTGATGGTATCGAAAATCACATCGAGCCTCCACCGATGTTCCAGGGAGATGCTTATGCGGCAAGCTCCTTGCCAACCGTGCCTCGCAGCCTGCCGGAAGCGATTCGAGCTTTCGAGAACTCGCCGCTATTTCGCGGAGCTTTTGGTGAAGATGTCGTGGAGCACTTAGTCCACTTTGCCCGCACCGAACAGCGAAAATTCGACGAGGCGGTGACCTCGTGGGAGCGTCAGCGCTACTTGGAACGTGCGTGAGCGAGACCATGCCCGCCCCAGTGATCGGAATCACGTCTTATGCGCGCGACGAATCGGAGCTCCCGTGCTTTAGCCTGCCTGTGGGGTACGTGGATTGCGTTGTCGAGGCAGGGGGCGATCCTGTGATTCTTCCGCCGGCGATCGCCGAACCCGCCCGCCTACTCGACTCCATCGATGGATTGGTGCTCTCGGGAGGGGGAGATGTATCTCCGAGTGCTTATGGCGGGGATCACCACGAAACCATTTACGCTGTGAGTGAGGAGCGCGATCGCTTTGAATTCGAGCTACTTCGTGCAGCGCTCGGGCGAAACGATATACCGGTCCTGTGCATCTGCCGCGGATTACAAGTGCTGAACGTCGTCCTTGGTGGGTCGCTGCACGAACATTTGCCGGATGTTTTGGGTGAAACCGTGCCGCATCGCACGCCGCCCCGGCAAACGTGCCGCCATCAGGTTCGTCTCGACCCCGCGAGCCGCTTGGCCGAAATTTTCGGCTCGGCGGAGCTCGAAGTTTTGTCTTGGCACCACCAGGGCATCGAGCGCCTGGGTGAAGGACTCCGGGCCGTGGGGTGGGCGGAAGATGGACTGATCGAGGCCGTGGAACACTGCCGCCACGTTTGGTGTGTGGGGGTGCAGTGGCACCCGGAGATGGATTCATCGGATCGCCGGCAAAGCAGGCTTTTCGCGGCTTTTGTTCAGGCTGCACAGGATTTGTCCAGGAGGAAGAATGGCCGGTAAGTTGGTTGGAAAAGTCGCCCTGATTACGGGCGCGGCGGGAGGGATTGGTGCGGCCACGGTTCGCCGTTTCGTTGCCGAGGGCGCACGGGTGTTGATGGTCGATCGCGACGGAGCTGTGCTCTCCAAGTTGGCAGCGGAAGTACGATCGAGCGGCGCTGAGGTGGAGTGGTTCGAAGCCGACGTGTCCCGGGAAGAGCAGTGCCGCGCAATGGTTCGGCACGCCGAGGACCGATTTGGCGCACTCCACATCCTTTTCAACAACGCTGGGATCTTTCCCGACGAGGATGGCTCGGTCACCGAAACGAGCGAGGAAGTGTTGGACCGTGTACTGGCCGTGAACGTGAAAGGAGTGTTCTTTGGCTGTAAGCACGGAATCCCAGCTTTGCTCCGGGCCGGTGGGGGCTCGATCATCAACACCGCTTCGTTCGTAGCTCTTATGGGAGCAGCCACATCGCAAAGCGCATACACGGCATCGAAGGGGGCGGTTTTGGCTCTAACGAGAGAGATTGCCGTGGAGTATGCCCGAAAGGGCATCCGTGCGAATGCGCTGTGTCCTGGGCCAGTGAATACTCCGCTGCTGGAATCGCTCCTTGCTGATCCAGTGCGGCGCGCGCGACGGCTCGTTCATATCCCCATGGGACGCTTGGCGGAGGCGGACGAAATTGCCCGTGCGGTGCTGTTTCTGGCGTCGGACGACTCATCCTACGTTACCGGCACGGCGTTTCTGGTGGACGGTGGAATTACGGCTGCCTATGTGACTCCGGAGTGAACACCTATGTATAAGCTGCTGATTGGCGATCAGAGGCGGACGGGCAACGGTGCCATCACCGTGATTGAACCAGCGACCGGGCAGCCATTGGCGGAAGTGGCCGCAGCATCTCCGGCTGATTTGGACGACGCGGTAGCCGAGGCAAAGAGAGCCTTTGCGACTTGGTCGAAACTGACTCCGGTGGCTCGCGGTGAAATGCTTTATCGGTTTGCCGAACTTGTCCGCGCTCACGCCGAAGAATTGGCCGTGCTCGAAGCGAGGAACGTGGGGAAACCAATCGCGGATGCCCGCTGGGAAGCCGGCCACGTTGCCGAGACGATTCGGTACTACGCCGGCGCGGTCGACAAGTTTTTCGGGCACACGATCTCCGTAAAAAAGGGTGGCCTGGATATCACGCTCCACGTACCCCTCGGAGTGGTTGGATTAATCGTCCCGTGGAACTTTCCCATGGTGATCGCCACGTGGAAGTTGGCTCCGGCGCTGGCGTGTGGGAATACCGTGGTACTGAAGCCGGCCAGCCTGACACCGCTGACAGCATTGCGCCTCGGTGAACTTGCCCTCGAAGCGGGCATACCCCCTGGAGTGCTCAACGTGGTCCCAGGGCCCGGAGGTGAAATTGGCCAGCGGTTGGTCGCTCACCCGGACGTGGCCAAGATAGGGTTTACAGGTGAGACAGCCACTGGTCGCGCCATCATGGCCACCGCGGCACAGCACATCAAACGGGTGGGGCTGGAGTTGGGTGGGAAGTCACCCAATATCATCTTCGCAGATGTGGATGTCGAGTTGGTGGCTCGGGAAGCTGCAAACTCGGTGTTTGCAAATGCCGGCCAAGACTGTTGTGCACGTTCACGGATTCTGGTCGAACGGACAGCGCACCAACGTTTTTTGGAGGCATTTGTCAGGGTGACGGAGAGCCTTGTCGTCGGGGATCCACTCGACGAGCAAACGCAAATGGGTCCGCTGATCTCCGCCCGACAACGGGAGATTTCCGAGACGTACATTGCCGTAGGCCAAAGCGAGGGTGCACGGCAGCTTTGCGGAGGCCAAAGGCTGCCACGGCCAGGCTTTTTCCTCACCCCGGCGATTCTCGACGGCGGGCGCCCGGGGATGAGAGTGGTAGAAGAAGAAATCTTTGGGCCGGTGGCGGTGGTGATGACGTTCGACACCGAGGAAGAGGCCATCGAATTGGCCAACGGTACGATTTATGGGCTGTCGGGGTCTCTGTGGACCAACGACCTCAAACGCGGCTTGCGCGTGGCGCAAGCCGTGCGCACTGGAGTGTTGTCGGTGAATTCCTCGACTAGCGTGCACCTGCAAGCTCCTTTTGGAGGGATGAAACAGTCTGGGTTGGGGCGAGAGCTTGGCATGCACGCCCTCGAACAGTACAGCGAAGTTCGGAACATTTACTTCGAGACGCAGTAGCGAACGTTAGGTCGTTGGGCGTGCGAAGCGCCGGGGTGGTGGAAGCGGCAGACACAAGGGACTTAAAATCCCTTGGGGATATCCCCGTGCGGGTTCGAATCCCGCCCCCGGCATTCCTTGCGACCGGGTTGCCTGCCCCGTACACGGCCGCGCTAGCGGTGACCGCCAGCGGTTGGAGCCCCTCGCTGCTCCACGCCGCGAGGAAGTCGATTCTCGCGGCCGTATAGCCATTCCTACCTGCTGCGCCATTCGAGTGTGATTCAACGGTGGGGGGCTGTTCACCTGAAGGCTCATCGCTGCCGCTTACCGCACCGCAGCCACACGTGCGTGAGCGACAAAGGGGAAAGCTGATCCGATCGATCCTGACCGGATGGCTTGGAACTGTCGTACACGGGCATGGCGAGTTCGTGAGGGGCGATGGTACGGGAAGCCTGCATCCGACAGTGTAGGGACTCTAAGGCTTCACGAGCATCCCATCGTGTCCCGAGAAAGAGCGAGGAACAGCCGGGCTTTCCGCGGCGCTTAGCGGGTCGGTTTTGCCCCAGTGCTCGCCCGTTCGAGCGTGGCCACGCACTCGATGTGATCCGTCTGTGGAAACATGTCGAAGGGCTGAATGTGGTCGGTGTGATAGCCGTGAGATTCGAACCACTGCAGGTCGCGAATCAGCGAGGTGGGGTTGCAGGACACGTACACGATTCGTCGGGGCGCAAGCTGCACGATCCCCTCGCGTGTCTCCGCATCGACTCCCTTGCGCGGGGGGTTCAGCGCGATCACGCCCACCGAGCCAAATCGCTTTTGGAGTTCTTTGACTCCGTCCTGCGCCGTGGCCGTGAGAATCCGCACGTTGTGAAAGCCGTTCCATCGCAGGTTGCTGCGAGCGTCTGCAGCCGCAACGGGAGATTCTTCGATTCCGACAGTCAGCTTTGCCCTGGGAGCTAGATGGAAGGTCAGTGCCCCGACGCCACAGTACAGATCCGCGACGATGTCGTTCGCTTCCGTCTGTGCTGCTGCCGCCGCATAGTTGTAGATTCGGTTGGCCACGGGGATGTTCGCTTGCAAGAAGGCCCCAGCGTGGGTTTTGAACTTGAGGTCGCCGATGCGCTCCCTTAGCGTGGACTCGCGGGTAACAGGGGTAAATCGATCGCCGAAGATGACGTTACCGGGGGATGGATTGTAGTTGTGCACGACGCTACGGACGCGCGGCAGTCGGGCCACGCGGCGTAAGAGAGCCAGCAAGGGCCGGTCGAGTTCGCGCGCTGTGACGAGAATCACCTGCACGGACTTTGTCCAACGGCTGGCACGCAACACGAGATAACGCAACGTGCCGAGACGAGTTCTCTCGTCGTAGGTGGGCAAGTTGCTTTCCTCGAGCAACGGGATGATCCGGGCCAGTGTGACCTGGATGAACGGGTGATGTACAGGGCAATCACGAATGTCCACGACGGTGTGGGTGCCCGGCCGAAACAACCCAACCAACAGCCCCCGCCGTTCCGAGCGTCGTAAAACGAGCTTGGCTTGATTGCGGTAGCCGAAAGCCTCGGGAGAGCCCACGATCGTTCCCACGGAAGGCCCAGAGGGGCCCCACGCTGTTCTCACGAGCTCGGCAAGGTGATCTTGTTTCCACTGAAGTTGCTGGCCGTAGGGTTGCCCGATGAGCCGGCAGCCGACGCACTGCGGATAGTGCGGGCAGGGCGCCCCGGGTTCCTTAGCGGCTTGGAGACTTGGTTCGCGATCGACGGAAGGTGCCACTGCGGCCCCCTTTTTTTTCCTCGAGGTAGAGGGATGCAATCTCCATCTCCCGGTCTACCGCCTTGCACATGTCATACACGGTAAGCGCGGCAATTGCCGCGGCAACTAATGCTTCCATTTCCACACCAGTTTTCGCTTCCACCTTCACGTAGGTGCGAACTTCCAGCTCCCCGGATGCACGTGGTTCGAGATCGACCTGGATTACATCGAGAGGCAGGGGATGACACAGCGGAATCAATTCGCTCGTCCGCTTGGCCGCCATGATTCCCGCGAGGCGCGCCACCGAGAATACTTCGCCCTTCTGGATCTGCCCTGCAAGGATTTTGTCCATGGTCGTGGGATTCATCCGCAAGAGTGCCGTTGCTTTGGCCTCGCGCACCGTGGGAGCTTTCTCCCCGACGTCCACCATCTGGGCTCGGCCGCGAGCGTCGAGATGGGTGAAGCCACTGGAATCCTTGCGAGTTTCTGTCTGGGGCAGTACAGTTCTTTTTCTCATGACGCACCACAAAATCATCATTCTTGGCTCAGGGCCAGCGGGTCTGACCGCAGCCCTGTACGCCGCACGAGCAAACCTTGCCCCGGTGGTCATCGAGGGTTTGCAGCCAGGAGGCCAACTCACGATTACCACCGAGGTGGAAAACTACCCCGGCTTTCCCGAAGGCCTGCTTGGTCCCGAGCTGATGGAACGTTTCCGGAAACAGGCCGAGCGTTTCGGAACCACGTACGTGTACGGAGACGTGATCGAAGCTGACCTCTCGCAATATCCGTTTCGGCTGCGTACGCACAGCGAGGCCTTTAGCTGCGAGGCTTTGATTATCGCCACGGGGGCGTCGGCGAAGCTCCTGGGACTCGAATCGGAAAAACGGTTGATGGGACACGGTGTTTCTGCCTGCGCCACATGCGACGGCTTTTTCTTTAAAGGCAAAGAGGTGGTCGTTGTGGGCGGGGGCGACACGGCGATGGAAGAGGCAATTTTTTTGACCAAGTTTGCCTCTCGCGTCACCGTGATTCATCGACGGGATGAACTGCGCGCATCGAAAATTATGCAGGACCGCGCGCGCCGGAATCCGAAAATCCAATTCGTGTGGGATTCGGTCGTGGACGAAATTTACGGCACTCCCGATGGGCAGGCAGTCACCGGCGTGCGCTTGAGGAACGTGAAAACAAACGCGCTGACCGACTTTCCTTGTGAAGGGGTTTTCATCGCGATCGGGCATCAGCCGAACACGCAGCTTTTTCGCGGCCAGCTCGAAATGGACAGTGCTGGCTACATTGTCACCCGCAATCGGTCTACGGCGACGAGCGTCGCAGGCGTGTTTGCGTGTGGCGACGTGCAGGACCCCACGTACCGCCAGGCGGTAACTGCCGCGGGTACGGGCTGCATGGCGGCGATCGACGCGGAGCGGTGGTTGGAAGCGAAGGCGCACGGGTAGCGATCGGGATTGGCCGCCCCGTCCCGAGAACCTGGTGGCGTCCAAGCTGGCCTGACAAGAGTTTTTGAATCGCGGCGCGTTTCCCGCGTCTAGTCGTGGCTTGTGAGGCGTTGGGAGTGGTCCGCGTGGGTCACGATCGTTTTCGGAGTGGCGGCACTATGGTGCTGCTACGGATCGAGCACGGCTTATGCCTTCGATTCCGTGCCCTACGGGGACGAACTCGCATTGGCGCAACTTCTTTGGGAACGTGCCGCGGAAGTGCTGCAGGCCCGGACGGCTTTGGAACAAGGACGAAGTGCGCTTCTTCGTGCGCGCACGTATCCGAACCCATCGCTGGAAGGAGCTTGGAGCGCGGTTCCCATTGGGAAGACGAACCCGCCGGGTTTGAGCGACCGCCTCGATCGAGTGCCGAATTACTCCGTTGGCTTGGCAGAACTCATCGAAATCGGGAAACGGCAGCCCCGGATCGCAGCCCGATCCCACGATGTCGAACGCCTGAGCGCGGAGGCGCAAGCGGTACTGGGCGACCGCTTCTTCGCACTTTTGGAGACCATTGGAACGATTGCCACCAACCAGCGACGGGTCGGTGTCTTGGAGGAGCAGATTCGCGACGGGAATGAGCTTCTCGAGTTAGATCGTGCCCGCGCGAATCGTGGGGAAATTGCGCCGCTGGATGTGGACGTTGCCGAAGTTGAGCAAGCGCGATTACGCGCATTGCGAGACAGTGCCGAAGCCTCGCTTCTCCAGGCCCAAACCGATTGCAGTGCCTTGCTTTCCCTGCCGTGCCCCAGATTTCCGAATGAGGAGGCAGCTTGGCAGTTTTTGGTGCAGACATACCGATCGGTGCCAGCGACGGATCCAACGATGGAAGAGGTACTGCAGCAACGCCCCGACGCGAGAGCACTTCAGGCGGCGATCGCTGCGGCCCAGAAGGATGCTGTCGTGGCGCAAAGGCGCGTGGTACCGGACGTGACTGTTCGAGCCGGTTACACTTACGATCAGTTTACGATGGCCGGAAACCAGCGAAACAGTCTCGGCTTCGGTGTCGAACTTCCGCTACCAGTTTTCGACCGGGGGCAGGCCGATCTGGTGGCGGCACGCGCCTCGGAGGTCCAAGCGCGCACCCTTCTGGAGATCCTCCGCCAGAACACGCCGGAACACTTGCGAATGGCGCGCGAGCAGCTCGGCTTGGCGCTCCGGCGCATGGAACAACTCGATGTTGGTGTGGCCAAGGCGCGAGCCATGCGCGACACCTTAGTCGAAGCCCAACGCGCCGGGGGGATCTCAGCGATCGAAGTCTTGGTAGCGCGGCGAAATTACCAGGATCTTGTTCGGGAAAGAATAGAACTGGACCAGGATGCGTTCGAGGCAGCGTTGAGGATCCGCAAACTCATCGGATTGTTTCCGAAAATTTCTCCGAAGGAGTCGCTGGAGTGATCGAACGGTTTTCTTCCGAAGCGGCAGGCCAGGACACGCGCCCCATCTCGGCTTCCGACAATAACGTGTACGCCCTCTCTTGGCGCAAGACTTTGGCCATCCTCTTTGTCGGTCTCGGCATAACCCTGGTGTTACTGTGGCATCGCCCGAGTTCTCGAGAGCTACCGCAGTCACCGATTACGGTCGAGGGCCCCACGGTGCGGATGGAGGCAGGCTCTCCCGTCTTGGGATACATCAAGCTCGAGCAAGCACGGTTACAACGGGTGTTGGAGCCAGAGCCGGTGCCAGGTCGCGTGGCGGTTGCTGAGTCTCGAGCAGAGCCCGTTGTGGCCCCCTTGCAAGGACGTGTCGACGTGGTTGCTGTGCGTTTGGGGCAACGGGTCAACCCAGGGGATCGCTTGGTGTCCGTTCGTTCCCCCGCCTTGGTCGATTTGCTTCACGAGATCGAAGTTCTGCAGGCAAGCGAAGCAGTGCGGGCGAAAACCGTGGAGCGACTCGCTGCGTTGGTGCAGTTGCGTGCTGCCGCAGAGAAAGATTTGCTCGCCGCGCAGCTCAAGCTCGAGGAGGTGCGCCTGTCGCGTCGGGCCGCTGAACTGAAACTCCGCAGTCGTCCGATGCAGGTGTCGTCCGATGGAGCATACTGGCTCTTAGCCCCACGTGGCGGTGTGGTTGTCGAACGAGACGTACTGGTGGGCGAAGAAGTTGGGCCGGACCGTGCTCAGCCTTTGCTCGTGATTGCCGATCTCAGCGAAGTGGTGGTGACCGCAGATGTGCCGGAGCATCGAGCGACCTGGCTGCACGCTGGGGGCAGAGCCAAAATTCGTAGCGGTGCGTTGCCGGGGCGAATTTGGACGGGCGAGATCGAATACGTCAGTGAAGTGGTCGATCCGCAGCGGCGAATGGTGAACGTGCGCATCCGGGTTGCGAACCCTGACCACTTACTCCGCCCGAACGCATTCGTTCAGGTCGTTTTCGATCCGGGCGATGGCGAGGTGGTCGTTGTGCCGGCCGCTGCAGTCGTGACCGATGATCAGCAGGCTTACGTGTTCGTCATGACGAGCCAAGAACCGCCCACGTTGAAGCGCCGCGATGTGACCACGGGGCGGCAGAATGAACATGCCGTAGAAATTCTCTCGGGTCTCGAGCCGGGCGAAAGCTATGTAGCTGAGGGCGCAAACCTGCTTGCCAACGCAATGAACTTGGTTCGGTAGCAAGCCATCCTCTGTCCGTATGTTTGAGCGCATTGTCGATTTGTCCCTTCGCAACCGCGGCGCCGTGCTGTTTTTCACGGTGGTGGTCGCCCTGGCAGGGTGGCGGGCGTTCCGGGCTCTGACGATCGAGACATTCCCCGATCCGTCCGACACGCAAGTCAATGTCATCACACTTTTTCCTGGGCAACCGGCAGAAGAAGTGGAACGACAAATCAGTTTGCCCATCGAACGAGCGCTCAATGGCACGCCCGGATTGACCCGCTTGCGAAGCATGTCCTTGTTTGGGTTGTCGTACGTGACCCTTACCTTCGACGACGGATTCGACGTACTGTTCGCGAGAGCACAAACCCTAGAACGGCTGCGTGGGGCTGACCTTCCCGAAGGTGTTGTACCAGAACTCGGTGCGCTCGCTACGCCGATTGGTGAGGTGTACCGGTACACCCTGGAAGGTGCCGGCGGTGATCCGATGCGACTGCGAACCATCCAGGATTGGGTGGTGCGGCCGAGGCTGCTCCGAGTGGCTGGAGTTGCCGACGTGGTTTCGTACGGTGGCCTCGTGCGGGAAATCCATGTGCAACCAGTGCCTGCACGACTCGCGGGCTACGAACTCACGTTAGAACAGTTGGAAAGTGCACTCCGCAAAAGCAGCGTGAATGCCAGTGGCGGCATACTGGAGCACGGGGCGGAGCAGTTCGTCATTCGTAGCCAGGGCTTGTTTCGCAGCCTGCAGGATGTTGCTGCGGTGCACGTTTCCAGCAGAGACGGTAGCCCAGTGCGGGTGGGTGATGTAGCGACAGTTCGCGACGGGTGGACGCCGCGACAAGGCGTGGTGAGCCGCGGAGAAGAATATGACGTCGTCCAGGGAATTGTCCTCATGCGGCGCGGAGAAAATCCGTCGGTGGTGTTGAGCCGGATCCGCCACGCCGTCCAAGAGCTCAATGGCAGCGGCTTGCCCGACGGGGTGCGTATCAAGCCTTTTTATGATCGAACGGATCTGGTCAACGCAACATTGCGCACCGTAGGCCGCAATTTGCTCGAAGGGGCCACGCTGGTAACCGTGGTGCTTTTTGTTTTCCTGCTGGATTTGCGCGCCGCGGCGATTGTGGCTTCTGTGATCCCGCTTTCGCTCCTGAGTGCCTTCATTTACCTCCATGCTCGTGGCATGAGTGCCAACCTGCTCAGTATGGGGGCGATCGACTTCGGAATCATCGTGGACGGAGCGGTGGTGATTGTGGAAAGTATCGTGCTCCACCTTCATGCAAAGACGAGGAGCGCTACCGCTCCCGATAACGCCACACTGAACGAGAGCATTCGTGCCGCCGTGAGCTCGGTCGTGCGCCCGACTGTGTTTGCCTTGCTCATTATCATTGCGGCGTATCTTCCGATCTTTTTGTTGGAACGAGTGGAAGGGCGTATTTTTGCGCCAATGGCCAACACCGTTGTGGCTGCGTTGGTTGGAGCTTTGCTGTTTTCCATCACGCTGGTACCGGTGTTGGCCACCGTCTTGTACCGCCGCCGCGTCGTCCATCGCGAATCTCCTGTACTGCGTTGGGCGGAATACGCCTATCGGCCGGCTCTGGGTTTTGCGCTGCGCTGGCCTTGGTTGGTCCTGACATCGTCGCTGCTGGCGCTAGTGCTGGCTCTCTCCTTGCTCTGGCGAATGGGCTCGGAATTTTTGCCGGAACTGAACGAGGGCTCTTTGTACCTGACCTTTACCCTGCCGCCGAACACGAGTTTGAATGAAGGGCGTCGCATGGTGCCGAAGGTGACCGCGCTGTTGCGCGAACAGCCAGAAGTACAGGAGATTCTTACGCAGTTGGGGCGGCCCGAGGATGGCACCGATCCGAAGCTAGCCAACAATTTGGAGGTGTTTCTCTTGTTGAAACCGCCTGAGAAGTGGCGTCCACAGATCCGTGGCTTGAGCGACTTGATCGAAGATATTCGTGCCCGGCTCGTCGAGATTCCGGGTGTGGAGGTCAATTTCTCGCAGCCCATTCGCGACAACGTGAACGAGTCGATCTCTGGGCAGAAGGGGCAGGTGGCATTGAAGCTGTTTGGGGACGATTTGACTCAATTGCAGCAAATAGCCGAACGGATAAAAGCGGTACTCGCGAAAGTGCCCGGCGTGGCCGATCTTGGTTTGGTGCTGAGCAGCGAGATCCCGCAAATCAAGGTGGAGCCAGACCGCGACGCTTTGGGACGGTACGGCCTCGACATGGAGGACTTTCAACACATTCTGCACGCCGCAATGGGTGGGCAACGTGTGGGTGTTTTCTGGGACGGTGAGGCGAAGTTCGATATAGTCCTACGATATCCGCGGGCAGCACGGGCGGACATCGAAAAAATCCGAAATTTGCAGGTGCCGGTGCAGGGCGGGGTGACCGTTCCCTTGGAGATGTTGGCAAAAGTTACCGTGAGTCGGGGTAGGGCGGCGATCACGCGGGAAAATGGCCGCCGGTACATTGGCATCCGGATGAACGTCAGCGGCCGGGATCTGGGTAGTTTCGTGGCCGAGGCACGGCAGCGGGTGGACAGTGCTGTAAAACTCCCACCAGGGGTTACAGCGGAGTGGGGAGGCGAGTTCGAAAGCAAAGAGCGGGCAATGGCTCGGTTGTTCACTGTTGTCCCCGTGGCTCTGGTGTTGACGTTGGTGCTGCTGTTTCAGTCGTTCCAGCGCTTCGGTCCGGCGGTCCTGGTTCTTCTGAATACGCCGTTCGCCTTGGTGGGCGGCGTGCTGGCGCTTTGGGTCGCAGGCATGCCCTTGTCCGTATCTGCTGCGGTTGGATTCATCGCCCTCATCGGGCAGGCATCGTTAAACGGGGTGTTGGTGTTATCGCGCGTGGAGGAAAAACGCCGTGAGGGGGAGTCTCTGGATGCAGCTATTTTGTCCGGATGCATGGAGCGGTTGCGTCCCGTCTTGATGACCGCATCGTTGGCGGCGCTGGGGCTCGTTCCCGCTGCTCTGAGTCACTCGATTGGCAGCGAGGTCCAGCGCCCGGTGGCAGTCGTGATCGTCGGTGGCACGGTCAGCGCCTGCCTTCTTACCCTGGTTGTTTTGCCTGCACTGTATCGGGTGACCGCTCGCCAGTTGGGTGAGGTTGCGTGATGGAAGGTGCGCTGAAATGCGGAGACAGTTCGACCAGGCGTTCTCCACACTCCGAGAGTGCAAGTACGCCCGGGAACTTCGACGGATCTGGGGTTGGCGTTTTGTCGCCGAGCCTTATGCACGAAGGGCCCGCACGAAACGACGCACCGTTCCACGATTCGCCGGATCTCTCGGTGATTGTGCCTGTTTACAACGAGGCTGACAACTTACCATTCCTCCACGAGCGCCTAACCCGAACGCTCGTAAGCTGCGGGCGCTCTTACGAAATCTGTTATGTCGATGATGGCAGCACCGACGGTTCGCTCCGCTGGCTTCTCCGCTGTGCGTCGCACGACCACCATGTTCGAGTGGTCGAGCTCAAGGCCAATGTGGGACAACATGCCGCAGTCATGGCGGGTTTCGCGGTGGCCCGTGGAGAAGTTGTCGTTACACTAGATGCGGACTTGCAAAACCCGCCGGAAGAGATACCGCGGCTACTCGGTACGTTGGATCGCGGTTTCGATGTCGTGGCCGGCCGGCGAGGGACGCGCAACGATCCTTGGAGCCGGGTGGTGGCCTCGGTAGGGGCGAATCAGCTGGTCCGGCTCATGACGGGCACCTCTCTGACCGACCACGGCTGCATGCTGCGGGCTTACCGGCGAGGTGTGGTCGATGCAGTCCTGGGGCGCAACGACCTGCGGGCGTTCGTCCCTGTGCTGGCAAACGCCGTGGCGCGGAGAACGACAGAAGTTCCGGTAGCTCATGCCCCCCGCTGGCGAGGGGAGTCGAAGTATTCTGCGCTCGGATTGGTACGCCTTCTGTGCGCGTTGTTTGTGAGTACGTTGCCTCTTGCGGTGCGGCGGTTGCGCTGGTGCGGTGCGGTGGCAATGCTGAGTGGTGTGGCCGTGGCCGGTGTGATTGCTCTTCGCCCGGTCGCCGCAGCGGGCGACGTTAGCGGATGGGTCAAGTGGTGCGGATCTGCCTTGATCTATGGCGGGCTTTTGCTCGTCTCGTTGTCTTTTTTGCTTTCGCTTGGATCTCGGGTTCGTACGCAAGGGAAGCGTAAGCCCGCCGACCTGATTCGTGCCGTGCACCAGTGGGCCCTCGAATGAACCGTGATGCGTAGTGTCGTCTTTGCCTATCACGATATTGGGTACGTTTGTTTGGAAGAGCTCGTGCGGTTGGGCAGCGAGGTCTCGTTGGTGATTACTCACGAGGATGATCCCACAGAAAATATTTGGTTCCGCTCGGTCGCAAAGCTCGCTGGCCGGCTTGGGCTTCCGGTGTTTGCGCCAGTGGACGTCAATACCCCTGCCTGGATCGAGCGTGTGGCCAGTTGTCGCCCCAACTTCTTGTTTTCTTTTTACTACCGAAAGTTGCTGCGGCGGGACTTCTTGGAAATCCCTACGCACGGGGCACTGAATCTGCACGGATCGTTACTGCCGCGTTACCGTGGTCGATGCCCTGTGAACTGGGTCATTATTCACGACGAAAAAGAGACGGGCGTCACTCTTCACTACATGACAGAGAAACCGGACGCGGGCGATATCGTCGCTCAGCGAGCTGTACCGATCGATGATACGGATACGGCTCTCTCCGTCTACGGCAAGCTCACAGAGATTGCACCGGTTGTTTTGCGGGAGGTGTACCCGTTACTGTGCGCGGGGAAAGCGCCTCGCATTCCGCAGAATCACGGGCAAGCAACGTACTTTGGTGGGCGTCGCCCCGAGGATGGACGGATCGATTGGCGACGTTCGGCGCGGGAAGTGTTCAACTTGGTGCGCGCAGTCACGCGCCCTTACCCGGGGGCCTTTGCCGTTTGGCGTGGGAAGGAACTGAAGGTGTGGAGAGCGTCGATTGCTGCGTGTTCTCAAAGCAGCGGCTTGCCAGGTGTGGTATTGCAAGCAACGCCGACCTTGATGGTGCAGTGCGGGTGCGGTGCTGTCGTGTTGGAGGAGGTGCAATTTGATTCTGCCATGCCCTGTCCCGGAAGCGTTTGGGCCAGCCGACATGGGATCGATGTGGGAGACCAACTGCAATGAGAGTGCTGATTACGGGTGGTGCGGGATTCGTCGGGTCGCATTTGGCCGAAGCATTTTTACAGAGAGGCGACGAGGTGACGGTGCTCGATGCAGGTACGGACCATAAAGTGTGCCACCTGCTGGCCCAGCCCCGATTTCGTTTCGTGCGAGGTAGTGTGCTGGACAACAAGGTGCTGGATTGGCTCGTGGGTGAAGCGGATTTGATTTACCACCTAGCGGCTGTGGTTGGTGTGGAACACTACGTTTCCAATCCTCTGAAGGTTCTGCAGGTGAATGTCAACGGAACCCAAAACGTACTCCGGGCAGCTTTCGGTCACGGATGCAAGGTGGTTTTCGGCTCGACTTCCGAGGTGTACGGCCGTAACGGCCGCGTCCCTTGGGGCGAGGATGATGACCGGGTGCTGGGCTCGACGCGGGTGGACCGTTGGTGTTACGCGACGTCGAAAGCCGTTGGGGAACACTTTTGTTTTGCCTACCACCGGTTGGGCTTGCCGGTAACCGTTTTGCGATTTTTCAACGTTTACGGTCCTCGGCTGGACTCACTCTGCAGTGGCCGGGTCGTATCGGTTTTCTTAGGTCAGGCCTTGCGTCAGGAGCCAATCACGGTGACCGGAGACGGAACTCAGACCCGCTGCTTTACCTACATTGCCGATTGTATTCGTGCGACGGTAGCGGCCGGCGTGCAAACGGGAACCGAGGGGGAAATCTTCAACATCGGTACGGACGTGGAGACGAAAATTGTTGACCTTGCGCGTTTGATCGTGAAGCTGACCGGCTCCTGCTCGGAAATCCGATTCGTGTCCCATGCCGAGCTGTACGGATCCCGTTACGAGGATGTTCCACGCCGTGTTCCCGATGTGTCGAAGATGCGGAAGATCCTGAGGGTCGAGGCCATGACTCCTCTGGCAGAGGGTTTGCGGCACACGATCGCATGGTTCCGAGCACAGGGTGTAGAGCAAACTGGCGCCGCCGTAGGCTATGCGTTTGGGTCTTAAAGTCGACGTCTGCACTTACGCGGGAATGCGGGCCGGGGTGCCAAATCTCCTGCGTTTGTTCGACCGTCTGAACATTCGAGCGAGTTTCTTTGTGGCTGTAGGGCCCGACCACTCGGGCCGTGCCCTTCGGCGTGTGTTCCGCTCGGGATTTCTGGAAAAAATGTGGCGCACGCGTGCCGTGAAGACCTACGGCTGGCGAACTTTGCTTTACGGCACAGTGCTGCCTGCGCCCCATGTCGGAAGGCGTTGTGCCGGGCTTCTCCGAGAGATTGTGGCGGCGGGTCACGAACTGGCGGTGCACGGATACGACCATGTACGCTGGCAGGACCGTTTACCGAACCTCACCCACGAGGAAATTTCTGCCGAGCTTCGCCGAGCGTGGGATGTCGTGAGCAGCGCTACGGGTACCATCGTTCGAGCTTTTGGGGCGCCAGGCTGGCAGTGCACGAAAACTAGCTTGTGGTGCGAGGAGAGCCTCGGGCTTCTTTATCGGAGTGATACACGTGGACGTTGCCCTTACTACATCGTGACGAATGGGGAGGTGTTGCCGACTCTGGAAATCCCGACCACGCTACTAACATTGGATGAAACATGGGGCGTCATCAGCCACGATGAAAATCGGCTCTGCCGTTGGTACGTGCGCCAGTTGCAACCCGACGTTAACGTGTACACGGCGCACGCGGAGATGGAGGGGCGTGACTACGGCGGTTTTTTGCGCTCGCTGCTAGAAGCCGCCCTTGCCGAAGGGGTCCAGGTCGGGCGTTTGGATCAATGGGTCGGCGATTACTCGGCCGCTCCTCGGTGCCGCCTGCGAATTGGTACCGTGCCAGGGCGGGCAGGTACGGTGGCTTTGCAAGGAGAGCCCGTTGACTGAGGCAGCTCCTGTACTGAGTCGGTCGCCGGCACCGCACATGGCTTGGCGCAGTCGTGTGAGCTCGCCTTGGGTCGCGTGGGTTTGCTTGGCCGTGGGAGCAACCACCGCGTTTTTCTCTACTTTGAACGCAAGCCCTCTCATCGAGCCCGACGAGCCAAGGTATGCGGAGATCGCCCGCGAGATGATCGTGCGGGCAGATTGGGTGACGCCCACGCTGAATTTCGTCAAATATTTCGAGAAGCCCCCGTTGGTGTACTGGCTCGTGGCCACGAACCTGATGTTGTTCGGCCAACACGAATGGGCTGTGCGGCTGTGGTCGGCTCTGTTCGGCTTGCTCGGAGTTGCGTGCACGGGCTTGATCGCTGCAAGGATGTTCAACCCGAGGACGGGCCTTTTGTCCGCCGCGATTTTGGCCACCATGCCGCTGTACTTTGGTTTAAGCCAGGTCGTAAGTCCGGATATGCCCCTGGCTGCTTTGTGTACGGCCTGTCTAACTTTGGCATGGTTGAGCTTTTCCCGTTGGCCAGCGCGCTCGCCGGTGCTGGCTTCGTTGTTTTGGAGCTCGTTGGCGCTTGGCATCCTAGCGAAGGGTCCGGTGGCGCTGGTGCTTGTCTGGGGTGTCATCGCGGCGTACTCGCTTTTTTCACGGAGGTGGGACGTTTGGCGTACTTTGTTCTGGGGCCCGGCATTACTGCTCTTCGTCGTCGTTGCTGCCCCGTGGTTTGTCCTCGTCGGTTGGCGTAACCCTGAGTTCCTGCCGTTCTTTTTCGTGGAGCAACACGTGGTACGATATCTTGACCCGTGGGAGCACCGGCAGAACTTTTGGTTTTACCTCCCAATTTTGTTACTCGGCACGTTTCCGTGGTGGCTGGTGGGCCTGATGAAAGCGTGGCGTCTAGGTGCTTTGGGGCAAGCGGGAGCTTACAGGGCGAGTGCAGAATCGATTTTTTTGTACGCCTGGTTCGGGGTCGTGTTTTTGTTTTTTTCCGCGTCTGGCTCGAAACTCGGGACCTACATTTTGCCGGCGTTGCCTCCGCTTGCGATCTTGTTCGCGCGTGTCATGGGTGTTGGCGCCGGTGGAGTGGACCGTGAAATGTACCAAGCAACGGCGGTGGCCTCGGTAGCGATCGGGTTAGCAATGTTCGCCGCCGCCCGGCTGGCGCCTGTGCTGTCGAGCCATCATCGCGCGCAGCTCCTGCCGCCGGCGCTTGCCCTCGGTGCATTCGTGTGCATCACGGGCGGAGGGCTACTTTGGATGGCAGCGCGTCGCTTCCAGAGGTGGCCATGGTTACCCCTTGTTACGTTGCTCGCATTTTTGTGGCTTCTCGAGACGGTTACGTTCGCGAACCGTTCCATCGCCGAGCACTACACGCCCTTGGCTGTAGCCATTCGAGAACACTGGCAGCCGGAAGATCGGATCGTTTTGTACCGCCACTACACCCAGGGGATTCCATATTACACGGGCCAGCGGGTGATTGTGGTGGGCTCTTGGGGCGAGCTCGATTTTGGCCGCCGTCAAGAAAACCATTCGGACTACTTTTGGCCAGATGACGAACGGCTCGTCGGAGAGTGGGCCTCAGGGAAGAGGATGTTCCTCGTTTTGAATCGCTCAGATTTCGGGAGGCTAGCGCCTAGCTTGCGTCCTCCCCCGCGTGAGTTGGCTCGATTTCGGAAAAAACTGGTTGTGACGAACTTCGAATGACTTCAGAGTCTGCTGGTAGCGGAGAGAGCAGAGAGCATTTGGTGGCTACGCCCGAACCGTCGATACGACCGGCAGATTCCGGCTGGCCGATTCGGCGATGGGTCGAGTTGGGGCTCGCACTGGTTATCGTCACAGCAATGTGGTGGCCCCTGACTTGGTGGCGGCTCGGGGCAGCGCCGTTTCACACCAAGGGTGAGCCACGGGAAGCACTCGTGGTCTGGGAGATGACTCACGGAGGCGGTTGGATTTTGCCCCGGCGCAACGGCACAGAGATTCCTTCGAAGCCCCCCATGTTTCACTGGCTGGGGGCATTGGCGAGCTGGGTATCCGGTCGGACGGATGAAGGCACCGTGCGGATGCCTTCAGCTTTGGCTTCGCTGCTGGGTTTATATGGCGTGGTGTTGGCCGGCAGCGCTTGGTGGTCGGTCAGGGCAGGAATGTTCTCTGCCTTCGTGCTGGCGACGTCGTTCGAATGGACTCGTGCCGCGACCAATGCGCGAGTGGACATGGTACTTACACTCGGCTTGGAAGCCAGCCTGCTAGCGCTTCTTTTCTTTTGGCGCAGCCGCAAGGTGGTTTGGTTGGCTGTGCTATACCCGGCAATGGCTTGGGCTGTACTGGCGAAGGGTCCGGTGGGAGTTGCCCTTCCGGCTCTGGTGACGATCGGATTGTTAGCGACAACCTGGAATGCCAACGCGTTTCACACCGGGCACTGGCGAGAGGTAGTGGACTGGCCAGCATTGCGAGAGTTGCGTCCGCTGCGCGGATTGGCATTCGTCGCTGCCGTGGCGGGGGCATGGTATGTGGCGGCACTGTACGAAGGGGGTTGGGCATTTTTCCGCAAGCAGATTCTGGCGGAAAATATTTTCACCTTCGTGCACGACCCTGACTGGGGCGGCGGACACCGGCACGGATTGTTGTATCTTCCGGTCCAATGGTTCTTGGGCTCTCTGCCTTGGTCGCTGCTGTGGCCGGTCGTTGCCCTGGATGTTTGGCGGCGCCGGCGGATGCTTGGCCGAAGCGACCCATTGGTCGGACTCATGATTTGGATTGCGGTCGTGTTCTTGTTTTACGAGTTTGCCGCGAGCAAGCGAGGCGTTTATTTGCTCGCGCTCTACCCGGCGGTAGCACTGTTCTGTGGATGGTGGTGGTCGGAGCTCTCCGACCTTGAACCCAGTTGGGGGGAGAGATGGCGTACCGTCTTGGCTTACGGGGCCCACGCTTTCAGTGCGGTGCTCGCAGCGGCATTGGCAGGCTTGGGTGCGGTCAAACTCGGGTTAAGTCTGGGCTGGATCGAGCTGAGCGGAGGTGCGTCGGAGGCGTGGAGGCTGCTTTTGGGTGTTGCGCAAAGGGCTGTTTCTGGGGCTACGCTGATCAGTGGCGTCGGCTGTATCGTCTTGTGGTGGTGGACTGGTCGGGCACTGCAAGAACAAAAGTGGAGGCGGTCGCTACTCTTGGTATTTTTCGCGACCTGGACTGTGGCCGTAACAGTGCGCTCTTGGTGGTTACCAGCGTTTGCGCAGCAAGTGACGTTGCGCGACTTTATGGCGGCGGTGCGTGCCGCGAGCGGCAGCGAACCGGTTTACTTTTGGGGCATATTTGATTACCAAGCGGTGTACTACTTTTACGGACACATCCCCTTGCTGGGTGCGGATGGCTTAGAATCCGCTCCAGCATTTTTGTTGGTGGATCGGGAAGCATGGGTCAATCCGGCGAGCAAACTGAGAACACTGTATGAAGAGGTGCCACTGAACTTGGCTCATGGGGAAGCTCGGCGGCGACTCGTGTTGCTGAGGCGCAAGGCATCCTGAGGAAGGCGTGGCTCGGACCACGGTGTGCGGAGGTTCATAGATGGCCGGCTCTGTACAAGTGCCGTTGTTAGACCTGAAGCGAGAATACGAACTCATCCGCGAAGAGCTCCATGCGGAATGGGGGCGGGTGTTCGAGCGCATGCATTTGCTCAAGGGGGAGAATACCCTTGCGTTCGAGCGGGAAATCGCCCGTTATGTCGGCACCGCTCACGCGGTGGGGGTGGCCTCGGGTACCGACGCGTTGTTGTTAGCGATGCGTGCTTTGGGGATCGGGCCGGGAGACGAGGTCGTGTTGCACGCGAACGCGTTTGTCGCAGCCCTGGAAGCGGTGCACCACAATGGCGCGACACCCGTGCTCGTGGACGTGGCTGCGGAAGACTTTGGTCCGGACCCCGCTCAAGTTGCTCATGCAGTCAGTGAGCGCACAAAAGCTATCGTGGTGGTGCATCTTTACGGTTTTCCGGTTCCTCTCGATCCGATTGTCCAGCTTTGCAGCAAGCAGGGGATTGCGCTCATCGAAGATTGCTCGCATGCCCATGGTGCTCGCTGGAACGGGCAGCACGTGGGAAGCTTTGGCCGGGTGGGATGTTTTAGCGCGGGTGTCGTGAAAAATTTAGCTGCCTACGGTGATGCGGGGTTTGTGACCACGAACGAAGCCTCTCTCGCGGAGAAAGTACGGCTGTTGCAAGCCCACGGCCAAGCGCGAAAGAACGAACATCAGCTGTACGGATTCAACAGCCGTTTAGATGAATTGCAGGCGGCCGTATTACGAGTGAAACTGCGTTACTTGGACAAGCGCAATGCTCGGCGAAGGGCGATTGCAGCGTTTTACCGGGAACGCTTCGCTGGGCTGCCCGTTACCCTACCCGCGGAGTCTGAGCATAGCGTGTGTGTGTACCACCAGTTTGTCTTGCGAACGGAACACCGTGATGCCCTGCAAAGCCACCTCAAGAACGCGGGGGTTGACACTGGGATTCACTACCCGGTTCCTTTGCACCGTCAACCGGCTTGGCAGGCGCACTACTTTGGGAAATACTCCTTCCCGCGGGCCGAGCGGTATGCAGCCGAGCTTTTGTCGATTCCTGTGTTTCCGGAGCTTTCGGATGCCGAGGTAGAACACGTTGCTTCGGCCGTACGTGGTTTTTTCCTCCGATGAAGAAAAGGGGAAGTGCTTCCTGAAGTCTCCGTCGTTGTTCCGGTTTTCAATGAAAAGGGAAACGCCGGCCCCCTGGCACGAGAGATCGACGCGGCGGTGCGGGCACTGGGCCTCGGTTATGAGATCATTTTTGTGAACGACGGCAGTAGCGATGGGACGCTGGAAGAGCTGCTCGACGCGCTGTCAGCCATTCCTTCGTTGCGCATCCTCGACTTGGATGGCAATTTCGGTGAGGCGGCGGCCTTGACGGCGGGCTTCCAGGCTGCTCGGGGCCGGGTCATTGTTACGCTCGATGGCGATGGTCAAAACGACCCCGCGGACATCCTTAAACTCTGGCAGCGGTTCCAGCAAGGTTTTGTGGTGGTTTCCGGTTGGCGGCAGCGCCGTCAAGAAGGCTTTTGGGTGCGAGTTTTGCCATCGCGTGTGGCGAACTGGCTGATCGCTCGCGTGACGGGCGTTCCGCTGCACGACAATGGGTGCGGGCTCAAGATTTACAGGGCGGAAGCGGCAAAGCGGGTGCACCTGCCAAAGGGCTTCAACCGTTTTTTGCCGGCTATTTTGGGTGTCCGAGCCAATGAAGTTGCGGAGGTGCCTGTACGCGATCGCCGACGCCAACATGGCGCATCGCATTACGGTTTGAACCGTACGCTCATCGTCATGCGAGATTTGTTGGCCGTGCCTTTTTTGCTTTCGAACCCGCGCCTGTTCGAGGCCGTTTGGAAGTGGTTGGGGCTGGCTGGAGTTGTGGCGGCCATCATGTTGGGGGTCGGCGGAAACTTGGCTGGTGGATCGGCGGCAGCATTCTTTTCTCTGCTCGCGTACGCTGTTTGGTGGAACTTGAGGAGGTTTAACCAGGCGCAACGCATCGGGGTTTATCGTTTACGGCGCGAGTTCAGCCGACTGGTCGAGGGAGGCGTGTTTGTCCGCCAACGCCAGCGAGTCGGGGAGCGCTGATGGAAACAATTCGCGTCGGGCTCGTGGGTGCCGGCTACTGGGGAAAGAATTTGCTGCGCTTGTTCCGGGCGCGAACGGATGTCGTGGTGTGTGCCGTAGCCGACGTGGACCAGGACGCCGCAACGAGGGTTGCGGGAGACCTGCCCGTAGCCCCGGATCTCGAAACGTTGATTCGCCATTACCACCCGGATGCGGTAGCCATCGTTACACCCCCGTCGACGCACTATGAACTGGCGCGTTACGCTCTGATGCATGGGAAGCATTGTTGGGTAGAGAAACCGCTCGCTCTACGTGCCCGCGAGGCAAGAGAGCTCGTTTCCCTTGCGGAGGAGCATGGCTGTCAGCTTTTCGTCGACGAGACCTTTCTCTACGACCCTCTGGTCCAAACAGCCCGAGATTGGATCCATGGTGGTAGGCTCGGCCAAGTGTATCATCTTTCGTTTGAACGTTTGGGGCAGGGCCGCATCCGCCGCGATTCCAATGTTTGGTGGAACTCGGCCCCACACGATCTCTCGATTTTATGTTACTGGATCGATGCACCAGTGCGCCACGTGCAAGTGAACTCTTTCAGTTACTTGCAGCCGGGAGTGGCGGATGTGGCGATTGGTACGCTCCTCCTGGAGCAAGACATTTCGGCGCACGTGTATCTGAGCTGGATGGCGCCCCAAAAGGTGGCGACGGCAACGGTTGTGGGAAGTGAGGGTATGCTCGTGTTCGAGGGGCGATTTGGTCAGCGCAAGCTCGATTTTTATGAGTTTCGTGTCGCCCGAAAAGAGTCCGCTTCGGGTAACGTGATTCCGGTTGAACGATTTAACTGTACAGAGTCCGTACGCGGGGGAGAGGAGGAGCCGTTAGCCTTGGCGGTCGAGGCATTCGTTGGTGCGGTGCGAACCGGTGTTCTCCCGCCGAGTGCTGGTGTGTTTTCGCAGCGAGTCGTCGAAATCCTCGAGCAGGGGTTACCCTACTGAACTTGTGTTCTCAGTGTGATTTTCTCGCTGCGAAGAGGTTGTATTCGTGATACTCTTCACACTGGCGTATGGCAAAAATCTTGGTAGTCGAGGATGATCCGGATATCATGCGCATCATGACGCACACCCTTCGTGCAGCGGGGCACGTAGTCATCCCTGCGTATGGCGGCGAAGACGCTTTGCGCAAGGTCAAGCAGCACCACCCCGACTTAGTCCTCACGGACTTGGCAATGCCGAAGATGACCGGTGTGGAAATTATCCAGCAGATTAAGCGCGACGAGGCAACCAAAACGATCCCGTGCCTAGCGGTAACAGCTCACGTGTGGGAGTTTTTAGCCCACTCCGCTGGCGACGCAGGATGTGACGGGTACCTGGCGAAGCCCTTCACGAACCGGCAGTTGGTGGAGTTCGTCAACAAGTACTTGTCTGCCTCTAGTGGAGTCGACACGGCTGGAGGGAAGAACCGGTCAGTGATTGGTTGAACCAACGGCAGGCGCGCAATTGGAAGGTGGAGCCCGAGTCTGCTCTTGCTGCCCCCGGTGGACTGGCCGCAGCCCAGTTTCGCCGCATCAGTTCGCACCGGGCTGACTTGTGGTTCCCCTCGGGAAGAGCTGCTTCGTTCTGGTTGGCGGTTGCCCGGTGGTGACGAGGCTGGCCAGGCTCCGGGGTGTGTTTCTAGGTTCCCCTTTGCTGCTAGCACCTTTGTTCGAACGCTGGCGGGGCAAACCTTCCTGTATGCCGTGGGTCCTTTCCGGTCTTCGCACTGCCGGTAGGGGCTCACCCCGGACTCGCGTTCGCCCCTGCCCGGTCGGGCCGTTACGGGCTGGGGAGGGGAGAACGGCGATCCGCCCCTCCAGTAGGAGGCAAAGGCAGTGGATTTCAGTTTTTGTATCGCCGCTTTGCCCAGTTCCTTCGCTATTCCAGTTTTTGTCACTTGCCTGGGGTGTTATCCCCCATAGCCTGTCGCGGACTCGCTCCGATAACAGGGCCCAAGGTCCTTCGGCCTCTCCCGGTCCAGGGGAGGCGCACCCCCAAAAATCTGGTGAACCCGTGGGGTAACCACTGTCGGGCCCATTCATTGAAGTGGGCGATCATCGCAGGGACAGGCAAGACCACTGGGCTCTCCCCGATCCCGTTGAGCAAGATCGGCAGGGCCATGCTGGTCCTTGGCGGGGCGCGGCACAAACATAGACAAAGTCGGTGGTATTTCTTGCACTGCAGTTCTCGGCTCTTGCGATCAGCGCGGGGCAGCTATCCCGGAACCATCTCACGTGGCTGGCGATTTGCCACTAGTGCTTTGCGGTCTACCATGCTGAGTGCCTTCGGAGGGTGCATTTTCCCGTGCCGTCTTTTGTCAACGACTGTCACTCCGATCGCAGCGCGACGCCCGACGTCAACTTTTGAACGCGCTCCAGGTGACAGGTTTCCGGTGTTGCCGCCCATTTAAGGGTGTCTCCCTATGGAAGGCCAAGGCACGCGGAGTTGGCACGATCGCTGCTGCCACTCTGGGCCGTCCAAACGACAAATAGCGTCGGGCAAAACGACGGGAGGCGAGGGACAATGCAAAGGGCACACGCACCACCGTAAAGAAGTAGAGGGCACATGAGGCAGTCCGGACCGATGGTCCGCGATCATAGGTGGAACAAGGACGCACACAACAACGAGACACAATTAAAGGTAGAGAAAGGAAAACAACGATGAAGGCAATCAGGAACAGCAAAGGATTCACGTTGATTGAGCTACTCGTGGTGGTAGCCATCATTGGCATCTTAGCGGCGATCGCAATTCCGCAGTTTGCGGCATACCGTCAGCGGGGTTTCGACTCCCGAGCACAGTCCGACCTCCGCAACGCTGCGACGGCCGAGGAGGCGAACTACGCACAGAACCAAGTGTACGTCAGTTGTTCTGATGCTGCTTGCAATACATCCCTGCCCGGTTTCAAGCTTTCCAACGGGGTTTCGTTGACGATGACGGCGGCAACCCAGAGCTTTACCGGGACCTCCACTCACAGCCTGGGTACGGGCAAGATTTGGAGTTACGACTCCGCTGCTGGCGGGATCACGAACTGATCTCTCCGCTTTCTTCGTCGCTGATCAAAAGTGGGTCGGGCCTTCGGGCTCGGCCCACTTTTTTTATCTGCCAAATTGTCACAACAGCTCGAGCCGGGCCTAGGCTGCGACCTGGTGACATACTGTTGTTCGGAAACCGAAGTTCGCTTATGTATCGCGGCCATGGCAGGCGCAGCCGTGAGAGGCTTGGTGTCGTCCCCGTGGGTCCGGTTCCTGGTAGCATTATTAGGGTTAGCGGTGGCTCTGTGGGGGCGATTCCTGATCCCCAGTCCGGCGTTGGAACGGCTCGGCACTTGGCTACTGGTGCTGGGGTGTGTTGCCGCTGCCATCGTCATCGGTGCACCAGCAGCACCCAGTAGCGGGCAACTGGCTACAGAGGCTGGCCCAACGCGGGGGCGGATTCCCGTCTTATTGGCGTCCCTGCTCTTAGTAGCCGGTTTCGCAGCCTTCGGTTACGCTAGTTGGTCGCTGATCGTTGCGTGGCGCGCTAACTTCGATTGGGCGGCGCCGCTCATGGTCGGCGCGGTTGCCCTAGCAACGACTGGGCTCGCGATACTGGACCGTAAGTGGCGGCAGCCTTTGGTTCGGGTTCCAACGAGCAAACTGGAACTTTTTCTTGTTCTGGTTGTGCTCGCGTGCGGCACTTTCCTTCGCTTCTACCGTATCGATTATTTCCCGCCAACCGATGGATTCGTCGCGATCGAGGAGCCACAATCAGGCCAGGGGGCCTGGGCCATCATGGCGGAGGGCGTGAGACCCTGGGAGTTTTTGCTCGACCGTTGGCTGGCGGTGCCGTTTTTCCATTGGGTTGGAATCTCCATCCTCGCGCTGCGCATTCCTTTTGTGATTGTAAGTTGCCTTACGTTGCTCGCAACCTACATCTTGGCGCGAGAAGTAGTGCGGTGGCCAGCAGCTCTGTTAGCGACCGCGCTGCTGGCGGTATCGCACTGGCACCTGCATTATGCGCGCCTCGCGCACAACATATTCCCAACGACCTTGCTGAGCGTCGTGGTTTGGTGGCTTTGTATCCGGCAAGCTCGAACGGGGGGGCTCCGTTTGTACCCGTGGATTGGGTTTTGGAGCGGGTACTCTCTCTATGCCTACGCAGGGTATCGTGGAATTCCTATTGTGGTTGGAGTGTTCCTCTTCGGGTACACGCTGTACCTTTGGTGGCATCGTAACGACGCCCCAACGCTGCGGCAAACATGGCGGCTTCATTTGGCGGGGCTTCTCTTGTTCGTTCTGTTCTTCTCTGGGCCCGTTGCGGCCTTGGTCAACCAATTACGGTCGGACCCATCTTATTTTCTAGAGGCGTTTTACCGGTCATACGCAAACAAGCAGTATTACGTTTCCGACTGGCCCACTTGGCTCAGGTTGCGGTGGGAACGAATTCTGGAAACCTCGCGGATTTTTCACCACGTGGGTGACAGGGAACAAGCTTACAATCTTCCCGGGGAGCCCATGCTCGATCCCGTCTCCGGGGTATTGTTCACGACCGCTCTCGTCTTTTGCCTGGTTTACCCGCGACACCGGTTTCAAGGGTTTTTCGCGTTCGCCTTTCTCTTTCTCCTGCTGGCCGGGGCACTCCTGACGCAGACGCTCGTGGTGGCGCGGCTACAGATCGTCGTCCCACTCGTGTTCGTTTTGGTGGCATTGTGGGCGGATCGAATGTGGGAGTTGTCCGGCAGCGTGGGACGTCAATGGGTGAGAAGCCTCTGGGGGGCATGTACTGTGGCAGCTGTTGTGGCGGCGGCCGTGCTCAACTGGAACGTTTACTTTGGCAAGATGATCCACAGTCCGGTAATGCGTGCGGTGTACCGAAATTACTACACGACTGCGATTACCTTCCTGCATTCTTTGCCGGACAATGCTTACGCACTGCTCCTGTCGGATATGCGGAATTTGTTCATCCCGAACGATTACGCTTGGTGGCGTGGAAATCGGGTACCAGGGGAGGTCACGATTGACATCTACCCATTGTTAACTGGGGCCAAGGCCCCGTGGGAGGGACGCTTTCTGCACCTCCTCATCCAACGTCCGTTCGAGCAACAAGAGATAGCCGAGTTGGTACGCTGGCTTTACCCCGAAGCCACATGCGAATGGATCCGGCATCCAGAAGGCTACCCGCACTTGGATCAAATTGCTTGCACGATCGGCAGGGATGTGCGACCGAAACCCGCCCGCTTCACCTTGCGTGCACGTTATTTCCGCCCGAACAAGCAGGAGCCTTTTTTGGAGCGTGCCGAACCTGCGTTGAGTTGGGCCTTGTTTCCGGAAGCTTGTTCTCGGTGGCATCAACCCGAGCGGGCAGACTGTATCGTAGAGTGGGACGGAACCTTTGTGCTGCAAGGAGACAGTCGCCACGAGCTAGCCGTGGAGGCTCGCAACGCTCATGTAGAAGGTGACGTAGACGGTCGCGAGTTCACGACAGACCGTTCTGTTCCGATCGAGGGCTACGTGCTCGGAGGGGAGATGCGGGCAGCGCGGCTCGTGCTCGACCCCGGAACGCACCGCATCCGGGTTCGCGCTCGCCCGTTGGGGAACGAAGGGGACCCAGGGGTGCGCTTGCGGCGAAAGGATCCAGTGGGTGGTTGGCAGCTCGTAACCTTCCTCGAGTCCGAGCAGGACTTGCCAAGTGCTGGGGAGTTGCAGGGCAAGAGCTCGGCTACTGTGGAAAAAGCAAAGCACAGCTCGGGAGAACTGGCCGCAGGCGGACCCGTCGAACCATGAGCCTTGCTGAACCCTCTTCGCAAGTGTCAGCAATGGAGGAGCGACTGATCTTTGTGGTCAGCCCACCGCGATCTGGTTCCACATTGCTCATGCGCATGCTGGCAGCACATTCGCAGATTTATAGCCGGCCAGAGCCGCATATTTTGCCGCCGCTGGCGCACCTAGGCTACTTCGACACGGTGGATGCCGCTCCCTTCGACCATCTTCAGGCGGCCCAGGCCATTCGGGAATTTGTTGCGGATTTGCCGCGGGGAGAGGCGGACTATTTGGATGCTTGCCGGGCGTACACCGACACACTCTACGGCCGGATGCTCATAGCCCGCGGGGGCGGAAAACGGTATTTCCTGGACAAAACCCCAGCCAACGCCTTGGTGCTGCCGTTCATTAGCCGGCTGTACCCGAGAGCACGCTACGTCGTCCTTTTGCGCCACCCCGCAGCCATTTTCGCTTCTTATGCCAATTCCTTTTTCGACGGCGATTATGAAGCGGCGCATCGATTCAACCCGATCCTGCAACGGTACGTACCAGCGGTGGCCCGTTTTCTCCGAGAACAAAAGGTGCCGGTAGAGCAGGTCCGTTACGAAGTACTGGTACAGCAGCCGGAAGCAGAAATGCGCCGCTTGTGCACCTTCTTGGGCCTTTCGTACGAGCCTGGAATGATCGAGTACGGAAGGCACGAGTTTTCGGGCCGAGGGCTAGGTGACCCAATCACCGTGCGACGCCAAACCCGCCCGGTGGCGGAATCCGTGGACAAATGGGCGGAGGAGTTAGCGCAAGACCCACGCAAGTTTGCCTTTGTTCGCGGATTACTTGAGGGGATCGAGGATCGGGATTTGGAGACCTGGGGTTTTCCACGGGCAGCGTTGTTCGATGCTGTGGAGCGGGCCGAACAGCGTCTGGGCGGGAAACGGGCGACGGGACGGCCTCGTTGGGATCGGTTCCTTCTAGAGCGTAAGCTTTTGCGTTGGGCAAGAAAGTTCGTGCACGGAGTGCCAGGTATGGAGAGCTTCGTGCGCCGCGTCCGGTTGGTTTGCGACGTGGTGCTCCGAGGTTGAAAGTGGATGCAAGAAGAGGCCCGCAGTCCGCGAGCACTAGGGGACTAAAACAACTCGAGCGGCCCCCGCGTAGCGGTCAGGTGAGCTGAGAGGATGCAAAGATCAGCCGAGTTTGCACGCGAAGCGGGCCGGTCGCTGATCGCAAGCGGCCCATTTGTTCGCATCGCTGCCACGCTGGCAGCATGTGCGCTCACGGTCATCGCCGTGTACCGTGAACGAACCGCTGAGTTTGCCCCGCGGCGCGTATGGGGCGAGCTTTCTCCCGTGTTCGAAACCCTGGGACAGTGCGGTTGGCGCTTGACGAGCGTGGTGCTGGATTGGCCGGATTTGGTGCTCGCCTCAGGTGGCCTCGTTACGGCTTTGCTGGTGATCGCGTGGCTGGTTTTTGACTGGCACCGCGGGTGGGTGGCTTCGCTGTGGCTTTTGGCGGCGTTGAGTGCGGGCGTGGGGCAATGGGCGTTTCTTCGGGGCAAGGTGTCTGTTGGCGTGGGGGCTTACGCTTGCGCGCTTTGCCTCGCGGTGGCCTTTGGGTGGCTGGTCCAAAGTCGGCAAGCCTTAGGGCCGCGAGCGGTGACGAACAAAGATTACGCCGCCGGGCTTTGGGTGCTGATCATTGCCTTGTTCCTGCGATTGTGGGCGCTCGACGAACTGCCCAGCCGGTTCGAGGGCGAGATGGGCCTCTCCATGCTGGCGGGGTCGAGCTGGCAGAGCCTAAAGAATTACCTGGTCGACGCTTTGACAACAGCATCCATTGGTTGCGCACATTTGTTCGTGCAGTTGGCTTCCTTCCTGGCCTTGGGTGATTCGGTGTTCGCTCTGCGCGCGAGTGCGGTGCTCATGGGAGCTGCCGTGGTGTGGAATTTGTTTTGGTTGTTGCGAAGGTATGTGGGGCCACAGGGGGCATGGTGTGCCGCATTGTTGGCAATTTCTAGCGCCGAGCAATTGTGGTGGTCGCGGAGCGAGAATTCGTATTTCATCGCGGTTTGTCTGGCCGGTGTGATCACCGCCCGCCTCAGCGCTTGGCTTTTGGCTAGCCCGAGTTGGCGAAAAGCCATAATTGTTGCGGTGTGGATGGGCCTTACCCGCCTGTTCTACCTGGCTGCGGTCACGTTGGTGGCCATACCGTCATTGGTGCTCCTCCACCGCATGGTTTTCGATCGGACACACGTGCGGCAGTACGCGGGGGCTTTCTTCGTTGTTCTTTTGGGAGTGGGATTGTGGGCGTCGAGCCTGTCCCTGGTTCATTTGGTCTCGAAGGGGGAATGGCGTTGGATTCACCCTGCTGTGCATGGCGAGTTAGCGGATGCCGAGAGCACGCCTCTTCTGCAACGTGTTGCCGCCGTTGGGGAGCGAGTGGTCCAGAACGCACGCCAGGTAGCACGGCAGTGGACCATCGAGACTGGTTTTTCGCAGTGGTATCAGCGCCAAACTTGGCCTTACCCGCCAACGATTCTTCATGTGGGGATCGTGGCTCTGGGGGTGCTGGGCGTTGGGATTGCGCTTGCACAGTGGCGTTACCCCTTTCCGGCGATGTTGTTGATGTGGTTCTTCCTCGCTTGCTTGCCTGCACTGCTCAGCATCGAACCAGCCGAACGTCGAATGGCCGCGGCGTTTCCCGCATTTTACGCGCTTGCGGGTTACGGCTGGGGTCACGCCGTGAACTGGATTTGCAGCAGCAGTTCCACGTTTCTGAAGGCGAGTTGGCACCTGGCTGGGTGGATCGTGTTGGTGATGATTGGTTGGTCGAGCGCTTCTTCGCACTTGACGCTCCCGAGAGCGGAGGTCGGTTTGGCGACGTTGGGGCGTGCCACGAAGCACGTTTTCCGTGCGAGCGAGGCGGTGTATTATGAGATGGATGAGGCGGCGTTTCCGTTGCTGGTGATGGTCCACTCTTCCCTTTTTCGCCAACGCCTCCCTTGTACCGAAGCGTTGGCACCTGCGTCGTGGCTCACCACGTTGCTCGAGCAACCTTGCAGCTTCAATGATGTCGTTTGGCGACTGATGTCTCCAACGCTTCGAGCGCAGCGGCAGGCCCAGTACGTACCACCGTCGCAGTGGTCCGTCCTCCTTGCGGCGGTGCCCGACGCCGAGCGCAAACGACAGTTGCTGCGACATCTATTTCCGAACGGACGCGAGCACTGGATCGGCACTCCGGATTGGAACTTCAGCCTCACCGTGTTCACGGTTACGCGGTCTGATCTAGAGGCACTTCAGCGCTTCGAGGTGGTCGAGGAGCCACCACTTGCTGGCCCCGGTGTTGAGGAAAAGGAAGCGGGCTGCACAATGACGTTGCGCGGGGCCCTTTTTGTTCCGCGCGATGGTTGGTATCGCTGGCGGTTGGCGGCACCGTTCGAACCACTTGCCTGGACGATTGGGAACGAGTCGGGCACGTTCGAGGTTCACTCGAACGTGCCACTAACAGCCGGGTTCCACCTGGCGCAATGGAAAGTTCGTGGGCCGTGCGGGGAGCGACCTGCCTTGTTTCTGAAGGAGCACGGCGAGAGCGAATGGCGCTCAGTACCGCTGTGGAACACGGAATTGGGGCGTGACGAGCTGACGAGGGCGACGCGAGTCGTCGCGCACGAAGGCTACACGAGTCACGGCCGTTTCGGAGAACAGTCAGGTGAGTTTCTCGACCTGGGCATTGCCGATACTAGTGGCATGGTGGCTCTTGTCTGGCGCGATGGCCGTTACGAGTTTCTGGAATTGGACGCCGCCGGACAACCGCTGGCGTCGTACCGCGTAGACATTCCCGGACACACCGTGGTCAACGGCTTCGTACCTGGCCCGCAGGGGCGACGGTTCGTGCATACGGAGTCGGGAATGTGGGTGACGGATCGTGAGGGCCGCATGTTACGCCGTTGGCCTGTGGGACCAGGGCCGATTCGGGCCCAAATTGTTTGGTGGGACGATGGCAACACCTTGCTGGCTGCCGTTCCTGCTGCAGCCGAGGTTCAATGGTTCGATCTCGCAGGTCGTCTGCTGGGAGCCACCTCCACCTTCGATGGGGGGCCGCGCCGTTTTCTCGAGCCTACTGCACTCGCGTACGACCCTTCGCGACGGATCTTTGCGGTTGCCGAAGCGGATGGCCGTATCCTGCTGTTGCGCATACGTGGGTCGAATCCCTTGGACCTGGCGTTCGAGAGAGAGTTGCGGCCGCCTTTAAGTGTGCGCCGGATGGCAGTGCGCGTTCTCACGTTTGACGGACAGGGAAGGTTACTGGTCGGCGATCCTGAAAGGCCCGCGGTCTTCGCTTACGACAGTGCGGGACAGCGCTTGATGGCACAGCAGCCGGAAAACGACTGGATGAGTCAAGTCCCGGCCCTGGGGGTAGTGCGCCGGATTGTGCCACTGGAGGGGCAACTTTTGGTCCTGGCGGGCGGCCATGGGGCGGTTCGCTTCCAAGAGGGGCGCTTTGCGCAAGGCTTTGACTAAGCTTACTCGGTGGCCAAACTTTGGATACGGGCAGCGATGTCGGCGAGTTACCGTCGTTGCCGAGGCCGAAGAGCAACAGTTTTGGTCAGTGCAGCCGCTCGCAAACCCGCAACTTGGCACTGGCAGCTCGGGGGTTCTCGGCAAGCTCCGCTTCGCCCGCTCGAAGGGGCTTTCGCGTCAGGATGCGAGCGGTACCTTGCTCCTGCTCTCTGCGGAAAAACCTTTTGACGATGCGATCTTCCAGTGAATGGAACGAGAGCACGGCCAGTTTTCCGCCCGTTCGCAAAAGCGAGAACGCCTGGGGTAGCGCGGTTTCTAGCGCAGCGAGCTCGTCGTTTACGGCAATCCGCAGCGCTTGAAATACCCGCGCAGCAGAGCGGGCTGCGCGCCAACGCACCGCTGGGGGAAGGCCTGCTTGGACCGCTGCGGAAAGCTCATTGGTTGTGCGAATGGGTCGTCGTTCCACGATGGCGCGGGCAATGCGCCGCGCGTACCGTTCCTCTCCGTACTGGAAAATCAGATGAGCGAGGCGGCGAACGTCAAGTTGGTTGACAAGATCGGCCGCAGTGGGAAGCGCACGATCCGTGGGGTCAAAGCGCATGTCCAGAGGTTCGTCGTGACGAAAACTAAAGCCGCGCCCTGCTACATCGAAGTGAAACGAGCTGGCCCCCAGGTCGAATAGGACGGCGGCCACCCCTGTGAAGCCGTGGGCCTGAGCGATGTCGGAAATTTGCGCGAAACTCCCATGAGCGAGTATGACACGCCCCTCGGTCACTTCCGCTGCGAAACGCTGGCGCGCGTATTCGAGCAGTTCCGGGTCGCGGTCGATCCCCAGCACTCGCCCGTTTGGCTTCGTGGCCTCGAGCATCGCCTGGGTGTGGCCACCTCCGTCAATTGTCGCATCCACGCAGCGGTCGCCCGGGGCCAGGGCAAGCAGGTGCAGGATTTCCCGCGTGAGAATGGGTGTATGAACTGCGCCCATCACCCTCTCAGGGCCTTGTTTGTTCCATGAGGGTGAGAATCTCCTCGGGTTGAAGAACGCGGGGAAAAACGTGGAAACCCCGAATGCGACTGTTGGCGCCTCTCGCACCGCCTGGGTAATCGGACCCGATATACCATGGAGTGCCTGGAGGGATGATGATCTCGTTTGCGTACTCCACGCTTCGCACCGGACGCCCATCGATGAAAAAGGTCGCAACAAAGTCTCCCCACGTGGCCGCTACGTGGTGCCATTCGTCCGCTTTCCAAAGAGCAATGCCGTAGCTTGCGTCCGCTTCTTGACCCAAGCTGTCCGCGATTAGAAAACGGAGAAACGGCCCATTCTTAAAAATCGTCACCCTGTTCTCGAATGTGTGGGGCATGCGCCAAGTGAAGTAAGCGTTGTTGCTGCCGCTGTCTCCGGCCCAGGCTGGCTGGAGCCAGAAAAGGACGCTCCCCGCATTCGATCCAACTCCCTCCGGAGGAGGTGCGACAAACAGGGCGTTTGGGCCGAACACTGCTCCGAATTCGTCGTACTGCACGTCTTTCTCCGCAAGCGTGTGTACGGCTCCGCTGCCTTTTTGCGGATCGTCAAAGGGGAGCGAAAGAACCGCTTCACCGATCAAGCCTTCGGCTGGCTCGGCTCCGAGGTTGCCGAAAGGCATTCGATCCATAGGCAGCACCTTGGGACGCGTCGCCAACTCTGCCGATGACGGACTCGGCTCACCCTTCGAAATGTCTATCGCCCCTTCGGGCACCAACACTTCGCCGCGCGGGCGCAACAGGTCGCGCCGCTGACTTCTCGTAGCCCCGGATTCGGACGATGGGCCGCCCGCGAAATCTCCAAAAGCTGCTTCCTCTCCCGTGCCACGCGCGGGCCCGCCCCGAATGGGGAATGTCGGTACGGCTCCGCTGTGACGGCTGGCCCGTATCGATTCGTCGGTGGAGGATCGGGGGCGTGTCAGGATCCACAGAGAGAGACAGGCGAGTGCTCCAAGCAAGGCAACCAGCCAGCGTTGCATAGTTGCTTCGTTTAGCCCCCGTGTGTCGCCAAGAAAAGCGAAAGGCCACCAGCAGAGTTGAATCCCGCACCCTTGCAGGGTAAGCGAAGCGTCTTCCCATGACCCAAGCAGTGCAAGAACGGCAGCTCCGCACGCCGCGAAAAGTGGTGCTGGCCCTGCCGGCCTATAACGAGGCGCCCAATTTACCCGCCTTGCTGGAAGCCGTTCGAGATGCGTTGGAACCGCACTTCGTGCCTTATGAAGTGATTGTCGTGGATGACGGTAGTACGGATGGTACAGCTCAGGTCGCACGCAGTTACGCCCGGGAAATGCCTATTGTGCTGTTGCAGCATGAGAGGAACCAAGGGCTCGGTGTGACCCTGCGCGATGGTCTCAAGGCCGCCCTCGAACGTGCCTCGGAGCGCGATGTCATCGTAACCATGGATGCGGACGCGACTCACCCTCCTGGTTTGATCTTGCGCATGTTGCAATTGATCGAAGAGGGGTTCGATGTGGTCATTGCGTCGCGGTTTCAGCCTGGCGCCCGTGTTCTCGGTGTTTCGCTACTTCGAAGATTGATGACGCGGGCAGCATCGCTGCTCCTGCGGGCCTTGTTTCCTATGGGCGTGCGAGACTTTACCTGTGGCTTTCGGGCTTATCGGGCCTCGGTGATTGCCACAGCATTCCGGACGTACAACGATGCGTTTATCGATCAGGCTGGTTTCCAGTGCATGTTGGACGTTTTGTTGAAGCTCCGACGTTTTGGGGTCGTAATGGGCGAGGTGCCCATGGTGTTGCGTTACGACCGCAAAGGCGGAGCGAGTAAGATGAAGGTGTGGCGCACGGCTTGGGCAAGCTTGCGACTCATCTTGCGCCGTCGGTTCGAAGGATAAATAAGCCCGGCTCTTTTGGGTTGCTGGCGCGGATCGGCTTCAGCGGTGGCGGACGTACTTTGATGTGGCTCCGCCTTCGAGCTTTCCTGCCGGTTCCTGCCAAGTGCCGGGAGCACTGCCCCCGGCGCCCGAGGCGAGACTAAGACTCAGCGGTTGTTGCGCGTAGCCTTCTCCCAGCCGGTGTCAGGCAGCCCCACGGCTTCTTCCGGAGTCAAGCCTTCGTGAGCGAGGGTGTCGGGATAATTTTTCACCATGAACCAACCCGCTTCGTCGCCCCCGGTGGGGATCACACGAAGTTCCAAAGGTTCGCTAGGTTTCACCGCATCCGCCGGAACTTCCACCAACAGCACTCCGCTCCGTCCCGCTGTGGCTGCCCGAAAAAGGAAGGTCATCCGGTAGGGGCCGGAGCTCCAAATTTCGTTTTGGAAGTCCTGGCTTAACTGGAACCTAAGGGCAAATTTGCCGTCGACGTACAGTTCCCCTTCGAACGGCACCTCGGAAAACGATGCGGTGACAACAGCCACGGTACGTTTCCGCGCAGGAATCGGGGCCGTTGTCCAAACCACCTCGCTGTCGGGATCGCGCACATAAGCCCACCACGACTCCGTGCCGCCACGATAATCGGGATAAGGGTTTTGCGTGTGACGGAATCGTCGAATACCGCCAAAGCCTTCGATCAACTGTACGTCCTCTGCTTTGCGTACGGCTGGTTGCGTTGGTGGGAGGGAGGCTACGGTGGGAATTTCCGCCACGCTCGTTACTCCCGTCACGTCGTTGCCGGCAGCATCGGTCAGCCGCGCAACGAAGTACCAGTCGCCGACGGTTTCACAACTTTGCACGAGTAACAAGTTGTTGCCGCTTTGCAGAGAGACGGCCTTTCGCAGGGGCGTTGGGCCGAGGAGCAGCGGAATGGGCGACAACAAATTCCCATTGAGCCACACGCGGGCTAAGTCTCCACCGCCGCTCAGCTCTAAGAAGACTTCTTGTTGCCGTTCGGAACGCACGTTAGTGAGGGCGTAGGCGCAAACGTACTCTGGGTTGCCGGGATGAAGTGGGTCCGAGCCGGCAAAGAAACTGTTGAAGTCCACCCGAACGTTGCGCTGAAACATCGGGCGCCAGTAGGCGTCGGCAAAAGTCGCCCGCACCCGGTCTTTGGAAATTTGCTTCGGATCGATGAAGTCACGGCGGATTCCGTTGCCGTCCGAGTTCCCAAAGAGCCCGAGGGCCAGCCATTGGGTCAGAAACATTTTCCGGGCTCGCACTTCAGCAATCACAAATTCCCTTTGGCCTCCTGGAGCAACGATTTCTTTCAAGATCGTGTAATCGCTGAAGAAGGAGAGGTCCGAATCGCGAAGTTGGTACAAGATCGGCCCGTCTACGGTATACTCGGAGTAAAACGCAGGGTCTGCGATCAAGTACCCGATATCCCGGGTCTGGATGTAATAGAGGGGGTCTACCCGATTGTAAAACAGGGGAAAAATCTGCGGCTGATTCACTTCGGTGGCGGTGAGCATCAGCCGTCGATACTTGGAACGTAAGGGTTCCATGAACTGGATCGACTCGCGATAACCATACTGGAAGCCACCGTAGGTGGGGGCGGAGTATTTGGGATACTCGCGGAAGTAGAAGGTCACGTAGTGGTACGACTGTTGCCCGAGAAAATAGGCGACGACTCCGAGACTGGCGATCTGGAGTGTTCGAACGAGCGGCCTCCAGCGAAAAACCTGGAGAACCCAAAGTGCCGTTGCCAGCCCCAAGCCGGTCAGCAGGCTAAATGCGGGCACCCCGATAAACGCCCGCGTGGCTGAGGGGATTTCGGTCAGCAACGCGGCTCCAGTCGGGTACACCGCGAGCCACCACAGCAGGAGTTTGCTGAAACGGTCGCGCCGGAGCAGTGCCGCCGCGATACCAATCAGCAAAAAGGGCAGGTAGATCGGCAAAAGCTCGCCAAACTCGCGCACGGCGTGGCGTGTGATGGGATCGCCTCGCTCGAACAAAAACACTGGATCGAAAAACGCCTTGTAGTGGAGCCAATAGCGGGTTGCTTGCGGTAGCCAGGGCGCATTCCAGTCGAATGCTGCAGTGCGTTGCACATAGATCGTACCCTGTGGATGGCGCTGGTAAAAAATGACCAAGGGGGTGATGGTGACCACCCCGACAGCCACAGCCAACAGCGTCTCTTTCCAGCGACGGACCAGGGTTGGGGCGTAAAGCACGGCAAAGCCCAGCAGAAACAGGGGGACGACGACCGTGGAGATCGCGTAATTGTAAGGGCAGGCGGCGCAAAAGAAGGCGGCCCAGGGCAAGGTCCGGCGTCCCTTCGTGTACAGGATCAGGAGCCACACCGCCATGCCGAATAAAAAGGCAAAAGGGGTCATTTCAAAGGCGATGCGACTGAGGTGCAGGTGCCATGGGGCAAGGGCAAGAAAGATGGCGGAGAACAAACCGACCCACGGATTGAAGAGCTCCTTGCCGATGAGGTACACGACACCGATCGAGAGAACACCGTAGAAGGCTGCGGGAAAACGGGTAGAAAACTCGTCGAGACCGAACAGTTTTACGGCCAACGCCGTGGAATAAATGTATACAGTGTTCTTGTACCCACCGAACGACCACACGAGCAGCGGTAGGAATTGCCCGTTTTCGTCGTAACCGCTTTCGGCGATCGCGTAGCCATTGTAGCCGAACGCAGCTTCGTCACAGAAAAGCCCGGCAGGCACGTCGCGAAGCTGATAGAGGCGAAGCCAAGCGGAACCAACGAGCACCACGCCAAGCGCCAATCGCCAGAGCCATTTTCGGTCCGTTGCCACGTTTGCTCCTCCTGGCTGTTTTACTTGAGCACTGGGGGAGAGTTTGCCTTGGACACCTGCAGCGATAACGCCCGCAATTCTTGTACATGTTTGCGGATTCGCCAGACCTCGAAGTAGGCTTCCAGTCCTCGCCACAAGCTTACGGTCGAGTCAGGAACGTTGGTCCAAATCACAGGCACTTCGGCCACCTTCCGCCCGAGTGCCAGGGCGACGGCAAGGAGCTCGACGTCGAACGCGAAGCGGTCGACCGAGAGGTGCTCCCACACGGGTGCCAATCGCTCTCGCTGGAATAGCTTGAAACCGCATTGGGTGTCGCGGAACGGAAGTCCTACGACGAGGCGTACCCACCAGTTAAACAATTTTCCCGCGCGCTCGCGGAGCAAGTTCTGCCGTTTTCGGACTTCCGAGCCCGGCAAGGCCCGACTGCCGATAGCCAAGTCGAACCCTTGCTCGAGCGCTGCGCTGAGTTTCGGTAATTCCTCGATCGGGGTTGAAAGGTCCGCATCGGTCAGAAGAACCCAGGAGCCCCGAGCGTGGAGTGCCCCGTGTCGTACGGCATAACCTTTGCCCCGATTTGGCTTGTAGCTCAACAAGCGCAAAGTGGGTTGCTGGCCAAAGTGCTCTCGAACAACTGCTGTTGTCGAATCGGTACTGCCGTCGTCGACAACGAGAACCTCGTGATCGTAAGCTTGCTTCTCCAAATACGAAAAAATCCGCTCCAACGAGGGCAAGATGCGCCGGGCCTCGTTGAATGCCGGAACAACGACAGAAAGCTTCATGCCGGGCGCAAAATGTTAGTTGACAACGTCACGAGTGGCATATACACGACTTCGGCTTTGCGCGGGCAAAAAGCCCGCACGAGTGGCGTCGTATGGCAGAGAGAGCAGTGATTCGCAACCAGTCTGGGGCGCTTGCGGCAGACTCCGTGTCGACTCCGCCGCCACAGAGTTGGTGGGATCGACCCATGCTGGGGAGCTATAGCCGCTGGCAGTGCCTTGCCGCGACGGTGTTTTTGATTGCGGTGGTCAATCGGCTCGTCTGGCTCGGAGAGCGCCCATTTCACCACGACGAATCGATCCACGCTTTCTTCTCCTGGAAAATCGTCGACGAAGGGATTGCGCACTACAGATACGACCCCGTCTACCACGGTCCCGTGTTGTACTACTCCTCGGCCCTGGTGATGTGGCTGCTGGGAGATTCGGATTTTACCGCTCGGCTCAGTGCGGTCTGTTTCGGACTGGGTATCCTGGCCTTTGCTTGGCCACTGCGCCGCTACGTCGGACCCACGGCTGCGTTTGTGTTCTTGGTGCTGTTTACCTTCTCGCCGGCCCTCACGTACTTTACCCGTTTTCTCCGTCACGATGTATACGTGGGCCTGGGCAACATCATGGCCATTTACTTCGTGTTCCGCTTCGGAGAAACGCGACAGGATCGGTACCTGTATCTCTCTGCCCTAGGGCTGGCGATTGCCTTTTGCAACAAGGAAGACATGTACGCCCTGATTCCGGTGACGTTACTGAGCCTCGTGCTGATGCTGGTCTGGGAGGTACTGTACGCTCCGCGGTGGCGCGAGCAATTGTCGGCTGTTTGGAGAGAAACCACGACTTTCCTCCGCGAAAAGTGGATTCCCATCGTGGCCAGCGTGATCGTATTCGTGCTCGTGTCGCTCACCTTTTATACTTCGTTTTTTACCCACCCCGAGAATTGGAACCCGGTGACTCCCGCTTTGACGTATTGGTGGGGACAACATCAGATCAAGCGCATTGGAGGGCCGTGGTGGTATTACTTCCCACAACTCATTTCGTATGAGTTTTTGATTTTTGTCCCTGCATTCCTCTTACTCCTGAAACCGTTGGCTACCACCCGGGGGGGGGAGCGGCAAAGCACGCGAATTCTTTTTTACATCACCGTCGGCACCTTTGTCGTGTTCGTGGCGTGGTGCTTTTACGACTGGCACCAAGCGGGTGTGGTGATTCTCGTGCCACTGGCGTTTGCGGGCCTGACGGTCATGCAACGCTGGTTGCCCAATCGGTTTCTTCGCTTCATGGTGATCTACACCATTGGGTGTGTCGGCTTCTATTCGTGGGCGCAGGAGAAGGTTCCCTGGCTGTTGTTCCCGATCTTGATGCCTATGTCTGTGTTAGCTGCGGCTTGGTACGCGGAGCGCGTGCAGGCCGGGACCTTCCGACAGCCAGTGCCCGTGGTCATTACCGCGGCGCTGGGTGGACTGACTGTTTGGATTTTGATTGCGAGCAACTACTTTTATGGCGCGCCGCGGCCTGCCGAGGCGCCGGGGCCACGCACGGCTGAGCTGTTAGCGTACGTACAATCGACCTACGACATCCATATGGTGATGAAAAAAATCGAAGAGGTCGGGGCCAAACTCGGCACAGGGCAAAACACGCGGTTGCAGGTTTCTGGCAATGCAACTTGGCCTCTAAGCTGGTACTTGCGCCACTATCCGGTCAATTGGGCTGCCGACGTGCGGCGGGTGGATACACCCGTTGTGATCGTGGACAAAGAGCTCGCTCCCAACTTCGACAAGGTACTTTTAGAGCAGTACGACAAAATCCCCTTCGCAATTCGGGGCTGGTGGGAGCCGGACTGGTCGAAGATGAATGCAGTGACGTTGACGCGTTGGCTCTTTACTCGCCAGGCATGGAGCCCCGTGGGCTCGAGCGATGCCGTCATGTACGTGTTGAAGGACCTCAGGCCGGGCAAGGAAGTAACTCCGATCGCGGTGAATCCGCCTCCAGCACCACGTCCGTACACGATGCAACCTTCCTTCGAAAAACCGGTGGCCGTATGGGGGAAGAGGGGTCGCGGGCCCGGAGAGTTCGAGGAGCCACGCGCTCTTGCTTTGGATCGTCAGGGGTTCTTGTACGTGGTCGATAGTAAGAACCACCGTATTCAACGAATCTCCCCCGAGGGTCGGGCAATGTCGGTGTGGGGAAAGCAAGGAGATGGCCCTGGCGAGTTCAACGATCCGTGCGGGGTTGCCGTGGGCCCGGACGGCTCGGTGTATGTCGCTGACACGTGGAACCATCGGATCCAAAAGTTCACTCCCGATGGTAAATTTGTGACCGAATGGCGCGAACAAACCTCGGGCTTTTGGGGTCCCCGCGGTATTGCCGTGGCACCCGATGGTAGCGCTGTCTTTGTCACCGATACGGGGAACAAGCGCGTGGTGAAATTCGACCCCAATGGACAGCAACTGCAGGTATGGGGCAAGGAGGGGTCTCGCCCTGGCGAGTTCATCGAGCCGGTGGGGTTGGTGTTCAACAGCGAGGGGGAGTTGTACGTAGCCGATACCGGCAACCGGCGCGTACAGGTGTTTCGTCAGGATGGCTCCTTTGTTCGCGAACATCCAGTATCCGGTTGGGAGGAGTTTTACACCGAGCCCTACTTGGCCATTTTAGGCGACGATCTCATTGCGACGGACTCCTTTAACCATCGGGTGGCGCGATACGACAAAACCGGCAACCTGGTATTCGTGTGGGGCAAGAGCGGTGCAGACCCCGGTGACTTCAATCGTCCCATTGGCGTCGCGGCCGATAACGAAGGCGGAGTATACGTTGCGGACACGATGAACCACCGGATCCAAAAATTCGTGATTCCAGTGAACCGGTGACGGTTGCCAGTAAGGCGCCTCGGTGGCTGCTTCGCGTCGTCGCCTGCGAGCTGCCGCTCGCAGTGCCACGGCCTGCGCTTGGATTGGCGGGGGCTTGCAAGGGAAGGAAAGGGTTTTGTCTGGAAAGATCCTGAGCAGGTGCTCGGGACTTCCCCCGTCGAGTGAGATCCCGTGTCGGCTCCGGTTGGCACCGCAACTGGAAGTGCTGGCGAGGAGAGGAACTGTTTAGAAAGCCTGGCAACGAACAAGTGCCCTGCCGGCGTTGCGCCTAGCGCTTGCCGGCCGCCATGCGGCCTCTTCACCCGGGGCTGGCATCCTTTTGCGTGCACCTGTGGGAACTACGGGGAAGCCAGTTTGTTCTGCTGGAGACCGGAAGCGCCAACCACTTGTTTTTCCGCCATGTGCTTCCCTTGGGCGTTCAGCCGACACAACCACTCGACCCGGGCGATCCCACGGTTTTTCCTGCGGGTCTGCTGGTTGGGCTCGACACGCGCCTACGCGCGGATTCGGTCGTCAGGTTGGCTAGCGTTCCGAAACGATCTTTTGCCGGAGTCGGAAGAGGTCGTAAAAGGCTCGAAGGATCACTCTTGGATGCGCACCGGTTTGAGTCCCCGCAGTGCGCGGGTAGTGGTGGACCCCCACTTCTTTGATGCCAAAGCCCTTACGTACCGCGCGCCCATACAGTTCCGCATTGATCAAAGCCCCGGTGGATTCGAGCGTCACGTTGTCCAACACCTTCTTGGGAATGAGTTTGAAGGCACAGTTGAGGTCGCGCACTCGCACGTTGAGCAGGATCCGCACGAGCCATCCCCCGAAAAGTCGCGCGTTCAGCCGACGAATAAATGGATCGTTACGCTTGATGCGGAAACCAGTGACAATGTGATTTTCGTCGGTAGCCAGGGGTAGCAGCAGCTCCAACTCCCGAATGTCGAATTGGCCGTCGCCGTCCATGTAAAAAACAAATTGTTTTTCCGCAGCATCGAAGCCAGTCCTCAAAGCAGCTCCGTAGCCTCGATTCTGGGGATGGTGCAGTGCACGCACTCGAGGAAACTCACGGGCGAGAAAATCGATGATCTCGCCGGTGCGATCCCGGCTGCCGTCGTTGACGACAATGACCTCGTAGTCGAGCCCTGTGGTGTCGAGATACGAGATCACCTGTCGGGTGACTCGTTCGATGTTCGCCTCTTCGTTAAAGGCAGGGAGTACCACGGAAAGCTCCCTGACCACGCTCGATTTTCGGTTGCTTTTCTCGGCCTGACTCATATGATCCCCAGCCTTGGAGTAGCTTTATGATCACGGAACTGCGTTGCCCCTATTGTGGTGCCTCCTATCGTTTGAAGTCGGAATACGTGCCTAGCGAACCGGTTCGCTTCCGTTGCCGACATTGCCAGCGCACGTTCCCTTATGTTTCCAAGGAACCGAAGCGCAAGACGACAATTAGTCGTTCGCAGCGAGAGGAGGAAGAGCGGACGCCCTCTCTGATCTTTAAGGCACGGGAGAACCCCCCCGGCCCGTCCGAAACAGTAGCGCAAGACGACGAAGGGTCCACCGAGAGCGAGGTCCTCGGTCAAGCGCAACCTCCTGACACAGACGGGAACGCGCAAGCCGGTGCCGCAAAGCAGCAACGCAAGGTTGGCAAAGGTCGCTCCGCTGACAACTTTAATTTTATTGAAGACGAGTTCTTCGTGGAACCCGAACCGACGCCAGACGAAGAAGGGGACTGGTCTCGCCCCGACGAGACCAAGCGGAAACCGTACAATAAAGGTCGCGGGACGAAATTGGTGGTTCGTCACGACGACCGCGGGCAGTTCCGCACCCTGGTGTTCTTGGTCTTGGCGGCAGTAGCCTTTTACGCGGTGTTGACGGGCAGTTTGTTCGCGCGCCCAGACCGCGCCGAGGCGTTCGTAACCCGTATCCCCTTGATCGGGCAAGGTGTAGGCGAAGAACGGCTGTGGGCTCAGCGTGTGCGCTTGGAAGAGGTGGAAGCCGTGTTGCAAGAAACCAAGGATGGCCGCCCTGCGCTGGTGATTAGCGGGAAAGCGGTGAACACGGCGACAAGCCCGCTGCAAGCCGTGCAACTGTCGGCGGAGCTTTTGCGCGGAGATGGCAAAGTCACGGATCAAAAAACCATCTTTGTGGGGAATATGGTTTCGGCCCGTGTTTTGCGGGACTTGACCCCGCAAGAGATCTCGATCCTGCAGCAGTTGAGTCCGCCAAGACAATTCGCGGTGGCCCCCGGAGAAGCGGCGCCGTTCGCGATCGTGTTCTTTTTCGAGCCCTCCAAGCGGCACGAGCCGCAACTTGGGGAGGAGTCGAAGCTCCCGAGCGAGTTCCGACTGAGGGTGGTGGCAGCGCGACGTCAAGGTTGATCCGTTTCCTTCGCAGGTGATTGCTCGTCGCTATCCTTCTTCGGGGTTACGTCGATCTCATCCGGCATACGCAGTTGCTTTCGAAAGTTCCGGATGCTGCGCCCAAGGCTCTCGCCGAGTTCCGGCAGCCGACCAGCCCCAAAAATGATCAGGACAATGACTAAGAGGATGACCAGTTCGCCGAATCCGAGCCCGAACACGCTCGCGACTATACGCGAACACGATTTTGCTCCGCAAGGTGGCATGGGCCGCCGCGGTCGCACTAGGCGTTCGGGTGGTGCCACCTTACTCGAAGAGTCGGCCTATTTGGAGACGCGCTGGGCGCCGGCGCTCCTCTGAGGGTGACTGCGTCCATTAGGGTTTGCACGAAACCGCTGAGAACGTGAGGCGGCTGGTGCGAAAACTGTAACTGCGCCACCATGTGGGCCGCGCTGATCACGAACAGAGCAGCAAAATGCGGATCGAGATGAGCTTGGATGTTGCCCTCCCGTTGGCCTCGGGCAATGGTTTCGGCAATGATCTCGACCACTTCACGCTGGAACTCCAGGTAACGCGGCCATACGCCCTCGCGAATCGACGTGCTCCAGTCGAGCCACACTCGAGCGTAGTCTTCGTGCGTGACCACCGAGGCGGAAAACTCCTCGGCATGGCGCAAGAGAACTTCGTTAGCGGGCAAGTCACGTCGACCATGACTCCGGCGGGCCATTTCGAGATAAAAGCGGGCCACTTCGTCGAGCACCGCGTCCACCAGAGCTTTGCGTGTGGGGAAGTAGACGAACACGGTGGCAACAGCGACCTTTCCCTCTTTCGCGATTTCTGCATGGCGCCCTTCGCCGAGCCCACGCCGTGCGAAAACTCGCAGCGCACAAGCAAGCAATTGCTGGCGTCTAGCTTCCGGGTTAAGGCGCGATGCACGCCGCCTGGGTTTCTCCACCGTCAAGCGGCGCTTCGATTGCACGCGGTTGGTCGTCCGTAGACGGGTTTTTGCCATGACCCGGCGTTTTTACCACGCGGCATTCGCGGCTGCACAATCTTAAATGTCATTCAACGGCGCAAGAATGGGGTCGTTCATGAGGCCGGGGTACACGGTCTTCGTGGTTAGCTCCGCGGCACGCGCGGACGCACCTTCGAACGTTGGTGGTGCCGCCTTAGCTCGTGCCCACTAAGGTACCGACCTGGGCCATGCCCGCTCGTGCCGCATCGGACGAAATTTCCTTGGTTCCTGATTGACTCGTTCGCGCAAGGGGTGTAGTGAGCAATTTATCAATAAGTCGGCGAGGAGGAACCCATGGCGAGCAAAGGCGGGGCAGTGCAGGAAGCCCGCGAAGCGGGAGAAGCGCAAAGGGGTACCGACTGGAATGTCGTTGCCACGTTGTCGGGGCGTCGTCCTCAAGGCGAAGTGCTCGACGAGTACGAGGCCGAGTTTCGCCAGCGTTACACGCGGTGGATGGAAATCCTCCAGCGAAACGCCGAACGTTTGGCTCGGGGACAGTTTTCCCTCCATTGGATGGATACGACCCAGGCTCACTGGGGACCTCGTGCGAAGCCGTCTTCGCGCGGGCTTTTGTACGCCGACGTCAACCGTGTACCCGGCTACGGCGAAGTGCCCGAAGTGGCATCGTGGCTCAACTTTGCCCCGCGCGGCTCCGTGCGTGAGCGTTACCGCGAGGAGATGCCCGAGGTCGACGACTACACCGTGTTGGAGCGGGACGAGGTGTGGGCGGAAAACGTGATGGCGCTTTACGAAGAAGCAAAGGCGCGCCAGTGGAATGCAACGAGAGACATCCCTTGGCACGAACTGAAGCCGTTACCGGAGGACTTAGAAAAAGCCACCTGCCAGTTGTGCACTGGGCTGACCGAGGTGGAG
>BEIG01000008.1 GCA_002898795.1 bacterium HR30
CAAAATCCAGTCTTTCAGAAGCCGAATCTCGCCGGCCGTTAAACGTGGACGAGCTCGGTCGGCGGAAGGGTTGTGGTACGGCATTCGCAGTCCGTAGGCATTGGGCCCGAACACAGGGCTGTTCAAGCGGGCTCCTCCTAAAACCTTGAGGTACAACAAGCTACCATCCGGGTCGCCGGGTTTGACCCGCAAGAGCCCATCGGAAGAAGCGGCAAAGTTGTGGGGCGGTGCGTTGTAAAGGTCGGTGTAAGCTGAACGTCCACCACACGATGGCTTCAAGCACAAGTCGTGTGAGGGTTCGACCGCCCCATGGCAGCCGGCCAGGTTCGAGCACTTGCGATCGAAGATGTGCTTTTGAATCTGTTCGAACGTGCTGGTGACATCGCTACAGGCGCTAATCGGCTGGTTCGTCAAGGGATCGACTGGAGGTTGGCAAACGAGCTTGAACGTGTCTTTGTCTTGGCTCACCCCGGCCGGGCACTTCCCTCCGCTCAAAAGGGAAACCGCGCAAAGCGTGGTTTGCAGCTTCAGGGTGAACGGTCCAAACTTTGGGCCTGCGCTGGTTTGTCGGACTGGAAGGACGACCCGCACGGTTGACCAGCTCGACCAACGGTCGACATCTGCACTCGTCAGCGGAAGTTCCCCGTCGGCAAAAAGTTGAAAGGGTTCGAAATCGGGTACGTGCTTCGGGTGGTCGTCAAAGCTGGGACCGGCGTACGGAATCGCGAAGCTTCCAGCGGGGAAGCTCGAGGGGCTACACCCACCAAAGGCTGTCGAATTGAGCCCGACCCGAACCTGAAAGCTGCACTGGCCTAAAGTCGTGTCGCCGTCGCCGCAGGCAGCGTCTTGATCGCGGCAACGAACGTATTTCGGATTGGTAACCGGCGTGTTCGGAGCCGGATTGGACTGGAAGACAACCCAGCAGTCGGTCGCAGTCGGGCCACCACCACCGACTTGAGCCGCTACTGGCAACGACAGCGCCAGGACCAGCATGATCATGAAGCACACGGGGCACCTGAGAACGGAAACGGCGGCTGGCGTCATGGCAAAAACAAGGGCTGACTGTTGACGGGGTGAACGAAGTCAAACTGGGGCGACGTCCAGTACTGGGTGGGGTCGCCGGTGTCTAGCTGTAAGAGCGAGGACAAAATCTCGCTCTCGGGAATCGCAAGCCAGTGCTTCAGCACTGCACCGTAAACGTCGCGGAAATCCGTCGAGCGGTGAGGATCAGAATTGTCCTGTGAGTAAATCGTGTTGCCATCCCACGTCGCGCCGGGGTTGAGAACCCTGCTGTCGGAGATGTTGGGGTGATTCCCGTACACCCCGCCGTTGATTTTGCCGCCGACGAGGAATACTGGCCCCTGTGAACCGTGATCCGTGCCATTGTCGTTCTGCTGGGGTCGTCGGGAAAATTCGCTCCAAATCATCACCAGCACTTTATCCGCAACACCCATGTCGTCGAGGTCGTGGTAAAACACTTCCAAGGCGTCACCGACTTCGCGGTGCAACCGGTAATGAATCTGGTTGGGGCCAACGGTCCCTTGGTTCGCGTGGGTGTCGTAGCCGCCGTTAGACAGGGCAAAGTGCCGCGCGGTAATGTTGGGAACACCCTGGACAACGCCGTAAATCACCTTGGCAATTTCACGCAGCCGGCGCGCAGTTCCGGTGTCTAGGTTATTGTACTGCTGTAGCCACGAAGGACGGTCGGTTTGGTAAAGGTTGTCCAATGTGGGGTACGCTTGGGTTGCCGTGAGCGTTGCCTGCCCGCTGTTTCCCACATAACGCAGCAACGGCTGGGAGGATGCCTGGGCAGAAGCGTACACAGCTTGAAACGCCGAAAGTTTTGCCGAGTTGTCGTCGGGATACCAGTCGTCGAGGGGGAACTGGAGTTCCGAGAGACGACTCGCCGTCAGCACGCTCGTGACTTGCTGCCGAAACTCCCCGGCCATCCAATAACCCACCGAAAGCCCAGGTATTTGCGACGCCCCGTAGCGCGAGGCCAGGTAACGGCCAACCCAGCCAGGTCCCATGGCTGCGCGTGACGCAGTTTCCCAAATTGAACGCGACACGGCATGCGAAAGGTTGTACTCCGGGTAGCCGCACCCCTGAATGATTGCCACTTTGCCAAGCTGATACAGCCGGTGAAGTCCTTCGAGTCCCGGGTGAAGCGCGAGCGGCGTGTTTGTCGGCGGATCGTTGTCGATTGCGTATGGGCTAAGGACGCTGGGCTCCAGCCTGAGACCCCCTGGGCCCGTGCGTCGCAGTAATTCGTAACTAGCGCGAAAGGTAGCGAAGCTACCGTTAGCAATCGGGACCACGGTATTGAGCCCGTCGTTTCCGCCATCCAGAAAGAGCGACACTAAAAAGCGATCCCCAATGTCTGCGAAGGCTTTGCGCACGAGCGGCCGAGCCCAAAGGCCATTGGCCATGAGTCCGCCGGCCAGGAGCCCGGAGCGAATCAGGAAGTCGCGGCGAGAGAGTGACATCCCTACCTCCTCTGTTCAGTGAAGGTGGAACTGGGGCATTTGCAGCACCAAAGCAAATAGCCCGTGAAGCTTGCGGTAGCGCACGTCAGGGTCATTGAGATCCAGGGGACCACCGAGGTAGTCCATCAGTGCCTGTCGCTCGTTCGCTGTAAGATAATCCCGAATGCCCACGACCTCGGTGACCGCATCGACGATGTCCCCGGGAGCCGTGAGGCCGAGATTCATCAGGACTTGCGGACGGAGATGATAGGCTTTCGTGCCTCGGGCCATGGCAACGTCTCGTGCGAACGCGTACCGTGCAAGAAGCGTGGCACTGTTGATCCAGCCCTCCTCCCAGTCCCAACCAAACACGCTGGGCGGCTCGAAGAGGATTTGGCCCATGTCCGCTAGGTAGCCAGGAACGTTTCCGTACTGCCCACCCTCGATATACCAGTTGCCCCATTTGTCGCTGCGGGGGTTGACGCGGAGCAGTCGGAGGGTGGACACGACAAAATCCACGGGCCACACGACCGATTTTGGTGTGCTGGAAGCAAATGGGGGTGCACTGGCGGTTTCGTAAAAGAAGTCATCCACAAGAATCTCTCGCACGAGCCGCCGGAGGTCCCACGTCACATCGAACCCCGAGCGCAGAATCACGCGGTCGATAATCGTGGCATTGTCGGGGTAAGGCGGTAGGGGATGGCCAAAGTATTCGAGCAATTTCTTTGTGATGAAACGGGCTACGGTGCTCTTCCCGTCGCTGTCACGGTGCTCGAAGAGAATATCCACGACCTGCGAGATTTCTTGCGGCCCCTCGCCTCCAGGTTGGGTGAAGTCACGCCCCGCTGGACCAAAGCCACCGCGATTTCGGAAAATCACCTTCGGACCCCGTTCCGCACCGTACTCGCTCATGTAGTCATGCGCCCAGTCATTGAAGCGCACGCGGTTGCGGCTCCAATCCCAGCCCCAACCAGAGAAGGCACGGGATATTTGCACGATGTCTTGCTGATCGTAGTTCGGCTGCCCTGCAAGGTCCGTGACCCCAAGGGTGAACAGCTCCATGAGCTCCCGTGCGTAGTTTTCGTTTGGCTGCTCCTTGAAGTTTCGGAAAGTATCCAGGTACTCCATCATGGCCGGGTCGAGGTTGATCGCCTTCACGAAGTCCTTGAAGTTCCCTTTGCAATGGAGGCGTAGGAGCCGGTTTTGGTCGGCCATCCACTGGTGGTTCTGTACCTTGTCGTAACCCGTGGCGAAGTGGTCGTGCCAAAACAGCACCAGTTTTTCTTGCAGCGGCACGCGGGTTCGCACCATATACTTCAGCCACGACACGCGACGCCGCCAGATATCTCGCCCCGCGGGCCGGAATTTAGCGGGCTTGAAGTTCGTCAGTCGGTCGGCAGCCGCTCCGCGAGTGAGGGGGGCAAAAGCTTCCACCTCGCTCTTGCGCGCGCCAAAGCCCGTGCGGCGGAGTAGGTGCCGTGCATGAAGAGCACCTAACACCGTGTTTTCGTCACCCATTTCTCCCTCCGCTTCTCCCTCGCGTGAAACGGCACCCGTCCGCGTAGCGATTTTTGGGCCTTATCGTCGGGCCAGAAACGACATGAGTCAACACCGAACATGGGCCCTCCGTCGAGCGTTGGGATGATGCAAAGCTGACAGAGTTGCCGGATTTTGGCACGGCTCGGCAGCCTAAAGCCGGGCCACCAATTCGGCTAACACCTGCTTTGCCTCGAAGCTCCTGCGGGCGATGCTTCGGGCTTTCACGCGGTGTCGGTCCGGATCCTGCTCGATCTCCTCGATTGCCGCCGCGGCTTCGTCGAGGTTGGAGACAGCAAACAGCCCTTCCCCGGTGGGAAGCAGAAACTCGAAGCCCGTCGGCTGGGTGACCACTGGTCGACCCGCCGCCAGGTAGCAAGCGCTCCGGTCGGAAAACCATCCGGTACGTAGGCGAACGTTTAGGTCCTTGGCTGTAGTGAACTCACCAGCGGAGGAAAAAATAAAGTCACGGTACTGGAAAGGGTCAGCCGAAACCACCAAAGGGTCGATCACATGCCAGCCATGGTGGCGCAGCAAGTCGAGGTCCTCAGGATCCTTGGCAACATCCATGGCAAGTGCGAAGCGTTTCGGGACCCGGCTGGGAAGTGCCAGGAACCGCTGCCACTCTTGCCGTTTGCTCCAGCCGTAACGCTCGCCTCCGGTAACCACGTCGCGTCGAGCTTCGTGCCAGCGCCCAACGGTGGTGAAGGGCGCATCCGGGGGTGGGAGGGGGCTCTCCCAGAGGCGTGTGACAATGGGCTGTCGTGTCGGCAACCAAGCAAAACCACCGGCGGGAACCGGGCAGTGGCTCGAACCGATGAGCTCTCCGATGGTGAAATGGCGGTCGTGTTCCAAAAGCAGTTCCCGAAGGGCATGGTCTCCCTGTTGGCAACGAAACTGCGTGTAACCGGGGTCGAGATCGACAAACACTCGTACCGGACGACCCACACGAGGCACTCGTGTGACCGCAGCCAGTGTCACCACCACCCGCGCCCTTTCCAAGATGCTTTCAAATTCACTTTGCTTCAGCCCGAATCGGCGGCCACTGGTGGCGTCCCAAAAGTGCCAACGCTGCCCAAAACCGTGAGCTTGAAAAAACCGGGAGAGGGTTTGCACGCCACGATCGCAAGGCGCAGGAACGCAGCGGGTGACGGGGTCGAAACAGTCGCTAACGAGTTCCGTGTCCTCGTAAAAATACGCTTCGAACCCGAGTTCCTCGAAGCCGAGTAAGTAGTGGAGGACCTGCCACGCGTATCCACCCAGCGGACAGCGTGCAAAGTACCCGGCGACGACGACAACCTCTGGCGATGCCATAGCGCGGAACGCCCCTCGGCCAGTTTCAGACTCCGGCAAGGTTCAACATTCTCTCCAAAACGACATCCGAATCGAAGTGCTCCCGTGCGAGCTCACGGGCCTTGCGGGCATGGCGATCGTAGTTCGACTCTACTGCTTGCAATGCTTCGCAAGCCTCCTCGATGGTGGTGAACGACACCAGCCCAAACCCCGTTGGCAGTACGCGGCTAAAACCTGTTTCTTGTACGATGGCGGGGCGGCCGGACGCAAGGTAACACGCGCTGCGGTCGCTGAACCAGCCGGTTCGCCCAACGCGGTAACCATTTTTCACCACCGTGAACTCCCCGCGAGAATGGTGGATATAGTCTCGATACGCTGTGGGGTCTTTTGCTTGCACGCGGGGATCGACAAGGCGCCAGCCTGCTCGAAGCAGCGCGTTCCGGTCGGGCTCGTCGGGGTGGATCGCGAGGCACAGCTCCAGCTCGGCCTGAGTTCGACGAGGCAAGTCGAGGACGCGAAGGAATTCTTCGCTTTTCTGCCCATACCATTTGCCTTGCCACTCGACTGGGCTGTAGCCACGCCAATCGGCTACGGTGGTGTAGCGCAGTCCAGGAGGCACCTCAGTGTGCCACGCCTCTAGCACTACCGGTGGAACGGTGGCTTTCCAAGAGATCCCGCACCTGGGCACGTTACACTCCTCGAAGGGCAGACAGAGGCCAACCGTGAAGTATGCATCGTGGCCCTGCAAATTCATGTCGACGCCGTACTGCTCCTGCCAAATTTGGGTAAAGCCAGGGTCGAGATCCACGTAAATGCGTTTAGCCGGGCCTTGCAACACTTCCTGCCGGTGCATGCGCCCGGATAAGTTGAGGATGGCGTCGGCGCTTTTGGCCACGGCCTCTACGTCTGCGAAGGATAGGCCCACACCGACACTCGGGTCGGAATCCAACCAAAGGGCAGCATGCTCCACCAGATCGAATGCGCGCACAACTTCGAGGAAGTAAGCCGCGTTGTACGACAGGAGGAGCGGCTTCGGGTTCCATTGCGCGTCGAAGCTGCGCTCCGCCGAGAGTTCCTCCACGTAAAAGACCTCGAAGCCAAGCCGCTTGAGGCCGAGAACGTATTGGAGAAACGCCCAAGTATTTCCACCTCCGCCAATGGGTTGGGCCGCAATCGCACCGGCGACGAGAATGCGGCCACGACGCGGTTGATTTGGTGCCTGCGCACTCATGATTGGCTTTCAAGCGAGCCCGCAGTCTACGAGAAGCTGCGACAGAACCCGTTCGGCGGAGAAAAATTGCTCGGCTAGGGCTCGAGCTGCCTCGCAGTGCTTGCGGTAGTCGGCCTCGATCGAGTCGAAGGCTGCTAAAGCTTCGTCCTCCGTCCCGAAGGTGAAAAGTCCTTCCCCGACAGGCAAAAAGCGAGAAAAACCCGTGTCTTGCAAGACGACAGGTTTCCCGCTGGCTAGGTAACTCACGCTTCGCGTAGCAAACCACCCGCTTCTCGTTGCCACATAAGCATTCTTGGCCACGCTCCACTCTGCACGGGAGCGTTGAATAAATCGTCGATAAATGCCCATGGTGCGCGAACAACGGTACCCGTCGCTGACGCACCATCCGTGCGCTTTTAATTCTGCGCGAGGTGCTGCGCCGGATAAGGCTACCCGGAGTCGCACCGGCGCTCGACGAGGCAGATCGAAGAATTTTTCGAACTCCACGTTTTTATCCCCGTAATGCTCGTTTCCGATGCGGGGTGGAGTCACGTCGATCTTCCACGACATCACGGTGGTATACCAGCGTGCTTGGGGGGTGTAGACCAGAGGCCAGTCTTCGAGGCAAATCGGCTGCCGCGTCCGCTTCCACTCGAAACCACACGTTGGCAGCCGGCAATCTTGCCCTCCGAGGTTTTCCGCGAGGGAAAAGAAATGGGTGTGCGACCGGATGAGCCCGACAGAGAAAAGCTCGTCCTCGTTGGCTACGCCGTTTTCGGCCGCCCACAATTTTGCCTGGGTGTAGCCCGGGTCTGAATCCAAATAGGCTGTGCAGCGCGCCCCACGGTAGGATTCGCGCAGCCAACATGCTCCGGAGACGTTGAGAAACAAGTCCGCGTTAGCACAAAAGTCCGTGACCTTTTGCTCGCTCCACCCATAAAGGGACCCATCTACCCCCCGAACGGCCCACTGGTTTGCGCAACGCTTGCTGTGTTGCCGCAGTGCCGCAGCCAGATAGCGAACGTTGAAAGATGGATCCGCAGTAAAGGTTCCCGCTCGGGGATCGTAAAACCATTGCCCGGTATCTTCGAGGTAGAGTACGTCGCAGCCCAATGTTTCGAACCCGCGCACGTAAGCCAGGTAGTCCCAGGCGACCCCACCGAGCGGATAGGTGGCCACCAGGCCAGTCACGACAACCTTCATCCCGCTGTTCCTACTTGGGGCATGATGAGCCCGTGGCTGTACAAGCGATAGAAAAACCCTTTGCGCGCGAGCAGTTGCGCGAACGTTCCCCGTTCGACGATGCGGCCGCGATCCAAGACGAGAATCTGATCCGCTCGCTGCACCGTGGCCAGCCGATGTGCAATGACGAAGGTGGTTCGATTCCGCGTCACCGTGAACAGAGCGTCGAGGATGGCTGTTTCCGTAGCCAGATCGACGGAAGACGTCGGCTCGTCGAGGATGAGGATGGGCGAGTCCCGCAGGAGCGCGCGTGCGATGGTTAGGCGTTGACGCTCGCCTTCCGACAAGGTCGTGCCTTGGCTCCCCAAGACCGTCTCGTACCCGTTCGGCAGGCGTTCGATGAAGGAGTGAGCCTGGGCGAGCCGCGCGGCACGCTCGATCTCGGCTGGCGAGGCCTCAGGTCGGCCATAGGCAATGTTTTCCCAAACGGAGAGCGGAAACACAATGGGCGGCTGTAACACCATCGTGATCGCTTCCCGTAAAGACCGCAGGGTGAGGTCACGAATGTCGATTCCATCGATCAGGATGCGCCCGACATCGGGATCGTAAAAACGAGGGATCAAACTCACTAGCGTGCTCTTGCCGGCTCCCGTGGGGCCGACAATGGCGATGAGTTCCCCTGGAGCGGCTTCGAAGTCGATATCCACCAATGTCTGCTTGCCTCGCTCGTAGGAAAAACTCACGTGTTCGAACCGCACGCGACCGGCGGGTCTTCGGGCAAAAACCCGTGAACCGTCCCTGACCTCGGGCGCCGTGGCCAGCAGTTCCAGAACGCGCCGCAATCCCGCACGCGCTCCTTGTACCGAGCCGTATGTGGAGAAAATGGCTTGCAGCGGTCCGTACAAGGACGCGAGGTAGTTGAGAAACACTACCAAGTCGCCGGCGCTCAGGCGCCCGCCCCACACCCGCTGCGTTCCAAACCACAACACCGCGGCGCTACCTGCTGCAAGCAACAAGCCGGTGGAAGCGCCAAAGGCGGTTTGCCACAGGTATAGCCGCAAGTGCGCCTGCAAGCTGGCTTCGCTGCGTTCGGTGAATGCGGCATGCTCCTCCGGTTCCTTGCTAAAAGCTTGCACGACTTTGACCGCCGACATCGTCCGCTGCACGTGGTCGTAGACACGGCTTTCGCGCTCCCGCGCCTCGCGTGCCGTGCCTGCTAGTTTCCGCTCCATGAGGAACAGGACGGCAACCAAAGCCGGGCATACCGCGGCAGCGAGCGCCGTGAGGAGCCAATCCATCTGGAGAAGCACGAGGAACATGCCTGCCAGCAGTGTGGCCGACGCCAGAACCGGGAAAACCCCATTCATGGCGAGAGTCTGGATCGCATAGGTGTCGCTGGTCACACGGTAAATTAGGTCCCCCACCGAGGCGCGCGTGTGGAACGAAAGCGACAAGCGCTGGAGGTGTTGGTACAAGCGGCTGCGTAAGTCGGCCACCATGTTTTGGCCTATGGCGATCGTGGTGTAGTTGTTCCAAACCTGCACTACGCCAAGAACGGCGTAGATTGCCACCAAGCCTAGTGTGGCCAGGATCAACAATCTGGATCTTTCGGCCATGCTGGGGGGAAGCCACGCTGGTGGTTGATTGGGCAGCACGTAGTCCAAGGCGATCTTCAGCGGCCAGGGCTTGGCCAACTCGAGCACCGTGATCAGCGCCACCTGCGCCAAACCGAGGACAAAGCGCCCCCGATACGGCCAAAGCGCGTTCAACACGAACGGGAGAATCCGCGGCGTGGGCGGCCGAGAATCAGCCACTGGTTTGTTCTCCGTTGCTGACCAGGCGAAGCTGCTGCGCAACGATTTCCTGCGCGTGCCACACGGTTTGCCCGAGCCGGAAGCTTTCCACCACGGTAACGCCGAGGGTAATGGCAAGCAGGAGCAAGGCCATTTCGCTGATCTCGCGCAAACTGCCGAGCAGGGCTAGGGTGGCGATCGTAACCAGAATTGCCGTAAGGGAACGGGCAAACCAAGAGGCACGCACACGGCTGCGCGTACGCAGCAAGCGCTTGTTGCCTCCGTGGTTTTCGGCTGCCACGGTGAGCTCCACGCGCGACCAGAGCCCACGATGCACGGTGATATCATGGTCGCTCCAGCCTTGGTCAACGGCCACCAGGTACTTTCTCGGCGCCAAAAACTCGATCAAGGCGTGAAGGAAATTTTCTTTTTCCGTACCGTGCTCGCTCCAAAAGCGCAGCAAAATCTCACGCCGGCGCCACTCGATTTCTGGCCTCTGCGGAACACCGGTAAACTGAATCCGCGCCGCGCCATTTTGCCCCTGCAGTCGGTAAAGGTAGCGCTGCATGCTCCGCACGAGCGGCCCAAGGTAAATCAGTGCCGCAACCAACAGGCGGCCACGCCAGTGGTCAAAACGCGGATCGATCTTCGCCTTCCAAGCGCGGCCGAGAGCGAGGATGGCGGTGAGAACCAGGGGAAGTGCCGCCACGAGACGCCATCGGCCCGCAAGGAGCGCCCCGGACAGCAAGGTCACACCGAGCAGGTTCCACTCCAAGGTAAAGGGTAAATACGCGAGAAGCGAGGACGGCGTTTCGTAAAGCGTTTGAAAAAGTCCCCGCCCGAAAACCCCGTAGTAAATGATGGGCCGAGCTGAGAGCAGTGGCAGCCCGATGTCCCCATAGATCCTCCCGATCCATTGCGATTGACCGAGCATGTTGAAGCGAAAGGGATGTTTGAAGTAGAGCTGGGCCTCGGCTTGCCCGTAACCCATTTGTTGCTTTAGGTAGGCCCGAATCGTGTTGCGTCGAAAGTGCCACACCTGAGCGGCCGGACTGAAACCAATCCGGTACCCGGCATCCTGAAGCCGCCAGCACACGTCGACATCGTCTCCGGCTGCTCGATGCACGGGGTCGAAGCCACCGATGTGCTCTAAAGCGGATTTCCGAAACGCCATGTTGCAACCGGGGATGTGCTCCGCCACCTCGTCGTCGAGCAGGACGTGCGTAGGACCTCCGGGGGCGGCAGCCACGTAAGCTGCAGTGGCGGAATCCTCGGGTGGAGGTAGGTTCGGGCCCCCGACGCCAGCAAAGTCGGAGGAGGCGAATTTGTACGCAAGGTACGTCAACCAATCTGGATCGGCCACACAGTCCGAGTCTGTGTAAGCGACGATCTCGCCACGCGCGGCCTCCAAGCCAGCGTTGCGGGCTGCACTCAAGCCTTTGTTCGGTTGCGAAAGAAGCCGGAACTCTGGATACCGCCGGGCGATGGCTTCTGTTCCGTCTGTGGAACCATCGTTGACGACGATGACCTCGTAGTTCGGATAGCGCAGCTCGCGCAGCGAAGCCAAACAAGCGTCCATCGTCCGTTCCGCGTTGTACGCGCAAATGACCACGGAGATTTTCGGTGGTTGTGAAAGCGCAGGGGGCAGGGGAGAACGATAGAGCTGCTGCACCGCCTGGAATGCTGGTTTCCGAGAGCGATTCCGATCGACTAGGCCGAAAGCCCAGTCCTCCACTTGGAAACCGCCGGTAAACCAATCATCGGTCCAGGAAAACACGAACGTTCCAGCTACGCCACACTCGAACGCCGCCCGCAGTTGCCGACTTAAGATCTCGGCCTGTTGCCTGGTTCCTTCGCGCAGCGAGTCGATTCCAAACTCTGTCAGTACGAGTGGTTTATCGCCAGCGAGATTCTGTAAGCGTGACAGGTATCGGCGAAAGTCTGCTTCGCGGTGCAAGTACACGTTGAACGCGACAAAATCGACAAAATCGAGTTCGAGGTACTCCGTTGGTGGAAAGTTGGCGTAGCTGACCAACGCGTCGGGTGCGGCTTGTTTCGCAATCGCATAGAGTTCTCCGAGGAAGCGGGCCACGCGCCGGGGGCCGTGCCAACGGACCACGTCCGGAGGAATTTCATTGCCAATCAAGATGCCCGCAACGGCCGGATGGTTTCCGAGGTCGTGTACGGCAGTGGTGACCGCCGACCGGATGTCCCTGACGATGGCACGATCGTCCAGGAAGCAAACGTGTTGGGTCCACGGGATGCCCACCAAGGTCATCAAGCCGTGTTCCGCAACAAGGTCGAGAAACCACTTGGGGGGCACCGTGAACGTGCGCAAACAATTGGCCCCGGGTTCGCGCATGAGCGCGAAATCGCGCAACACCATGTCTCGCTGGGGAAACGGCGCGCCATCCCGCGGCGCGAAGGGGCCGTACGTTACACCACGAAGATAAACCTTTTCCTGCCCACGGAAGAAAAACTTGCCGGCAGTGCGTAAGCCGCCAACGTCGTAAGCCCACTCGACACGCCGCGCTACGGAAAGTGAGTGCATGCCCTCACTGGATAGCGAAAGCTTTTCATGAAGGAAAACAGACCGGCCACACGGTGCGAATCCGATGAATCTTGCCGGGTAACCTTGCCAGGGCTTGGCGAGCCGAGACGAAGAGGTCGAGGCGGTGCCGCCACCTGAAAACAGCATGCTCGAAGATGGATGGTGTTCGGCAAGCACGGGCACGGGACCCGAGCGCTCGCCCGTGGCCCCCTCGGTTCGGGGGGAGATTTTCCGACTCGTTGCACGTTTATTGCGGCGTAGAAGCGTGATAGAAAAAAAACCGTCGACGCAAGGAGACAACACCCATGCTGGACGAGATCTTCTCCGAAGAGGAAGAGATCCAAGCCGAACGCGAAGCAGAGGCAGCTAGGTTAGGAGCACAAGTGCTGGGGCTACCGATCAAAGAGCTTTCTACTCTGAAGCCGCCGGTTTGCGTTCCGAGAGAGGCTTCCTTGCGGGAGGCGATTCGGCGCATGAACGAGTCGGGCGTGGGTTGCGTTCTGATCGAGGATCACGGTCGCTTGTGTGGAATCTTTACCGAGCGCGACGTGCTGACGAAAGTTGTCGGCCAGCCTCTCGACCTCGATCACGAGCAAGTACAAGCGTTCATGACGCCGGACCCAGAGGTGCTCTCGCCCGACGATCGCGTGAGCTTTGCCTTGAACTTGATGACCGTCGGAGGCTTTCGCCATGTACCGCTGGTAGACGAGGGCGGCCGACCCGCAGGAGTCGTGTCCATGCGCAACGTGGTCGACTACATGGTCGAAGTCTTCCGCACCGAAGTGCTAAACCTGCCACCTTCACCCCGCCATCTCGTGCATTCTCGCGACGGCGGGTGACGCGGGATCCTTCGGGCAACGGGTGGGCAAAGCTACACGTTGGGATGCAGCCTGCCGGGGGCCGAACGTGTAAGAAAAGGTGCGGTGTTCTTCTGCCGGTGTGGTTCCGTGCATCCGTTAGTCCGCCATTGCCCCAGTGGCACCCGAGAGGTTCTGGGCCACTTACAAGTCGGAGCCAGGTTGCAAAAGCTCGAGGTCGTCTCGGTCGAGATGGATGCGTACTACCTTACGCGACCACGGGTAGAGCAGGGGGGCATTGGGGGGGTCGTGTCGCGCCACGGCAAGGAGCGAGGAGTCATCGATCCAAGCGACTTCAAAGAAATCCAGCTCCGGGTCGGACCAAGTTTTTACCGTACGCTCGGTTAGGTCCAAGACGTAAACTTGCCGGCGTGTGCGCGGGTACTGACGTGTCGGGGCTGCCGCCAGGGCGAGGCTACTGCCGTCGGGGCTCAGGGCCATGTCGCTGAGCATGATCGCCCCTTGCACCACGGCACGTGCTGGCGTTGCTTCGCGCGGGACTTCCCAAATGTCCCACGTGAGCCCATCGGGAAAGCCAACGACAAAGGAGTCGTTCGTCGCGCTCCAATCGACAAAGGGCAGGCTTCCGTCTACGCGCAAAACGGTCTCCAAAGACTTTTGATTTTCGTTCCACATCAGCAGCGAGCTTTGCCCCGCATCACTCGCCACCACCCCAAGATGGTTCAGATTCGGAAGGGGTAGGATCGCTTCGATGGAGCTGTCAGCTACACGCAGAAGCACGTGTGCTCGGCCGGAAGGACCGTAGCGCACTACCTTCTTGCCCACTGCCGCCACAATGGCCCCTCCGTCGGCAGGCACCGCGGCCGTTCCGGCGCCGACTCGCCGACGGCTACCGTCGGCCTCCAACACAACGACCGTGCCTTGTTCCCGTGTCGGGCCAGCCAAGGTGGTCACGAACCACCCGTGCTCAGGGTCGAGGCGCGGAGCTTGGAGAATTCCGCGTTCGAACTCCCACTCCCTCACCTCTCCTCCCGATACCCGCAAACGCGCTCGAGGCTTGGACCAGGCAAAGGGTTCACCCGTGACGACCAACGTTCCGCGCTCGCTCGGCGCGACGAACAGAGGCTCCGACCGTCGAGGGTAGCGATTATTTTCGCGGTTGGTGTCTGCCCATTGCAGGAAAGGGTCGACGAGCACTTCGGCCTCGGCATGGTCCAGGCGAATTTCGCTTGGGGGTACGAGCTCCAGACGCCGCGGCTCGCCCCCACCAGGCTCACGGATGAGCACTGTGACTGGCCACTGCCATTTTGCGTTCCCCGTGTTGCTCAGGACTAAAGTTCCAGGGGCCTGGGGATCCACGGCGAAGTCTAGGGTTGCTCGGCCTCTGACGAACGCCTCGAAGAAATCCCCCAGGGATCGGCCACTCACCCGCTCGAACACTTCCTGTACCTCGGAAGCCCCGATCTCCTTGGTTGGGTAGGTTTGCAGAATTTCTCGCAACGCATTGAGGAAAGCACTGTCGCCCACGATGTGGCGCAGCATCCACAGAACGTACGCTCCCTTGCGGTAAATCGTTTCGCGCCCGCGGGCTTGCGGCAGGGCGTTGTCGAGCACCGTCATTTCGGTGAGCGCCTTTTGCTCCACCGGGTCGTAAAACTCGCCGAGCAGCCGTTTCACGGCGGCATCTGGCCCGTACACCGTCTCGCTTGCCAGAAGACTGCTTAGCTCGGCAAAGCCTTCGATGATCCACTGCGCCGCATTTCCCGTGCGTAACCAGCCTCCGGTGACCGTTGCGCCCCACCAACAATGCGCAAGCTCATGAGTCACCAGCCCGAAGCCAGCATCTTCGCTAGCCAGGGCACGGCGGGGGATGCCAATTCCGCCGGCCCCATCATGAAACGCACGTTGGAGCGTAGGGTGCACGAAAAGGCTGACGACGGGCAGGCGACAAGCGCCCAACCGGTCGACCAGTGTTTGGTACCCCGTCTCGATGGTGTCGAGCAGAGCAACTGGGTCAAGCTCGTCTCCCTGGGGAACGTATGCGCGTAGCCGAGTCGCGCCAGCCCAGCGCTCTTGGTATCGGTAGGCGCCGGCCACGAGGCCAAACCCAGCAATCGGTTCGCCGCTTTCCCACCGGTGTTCGCGATGAGTTCCTCGCCAGTTGACCTCCGTGGCTGTGGTCGTGTCCACCAGTTCCCAGGAGCTTGGTAACTCCACGCGGGCTTCCAGGGAGAAAAAACTCTGAGCGTCCAACGGGTACCAAAGGCAGTCCGGACCTAACAAAACTTCAGCGGCGGTAATCCGGCAGTCTTCCGGGTGCAGGCGTGGGCTGCCTTCGTACTCCACCCGGATTGCTTGCACAGAGGTGCCAACGCCACTGGATAGAATTTGCACCACAGGCCCGAGTTGGACCCAGGGCACGGGCGTTGGTTCTGCCGTGGAACTTACGTTTTGGATCCGAAGCACATGGAAACCAGGGTCGAGCAGAAAGTACCAAGCGGCACGTTCGTGCTCGAGGCTGCGGAGGCGCAAGGTGGCCACGGCGACGAGTTCTCTCCGATCTGGTTCCACTCGGGCTTCGAGCGAGAGAGCTTCGATCTGCTGGCCAGCCACGACGGAATGGAGCCGGGCCAATGCCGCTCGCATCACCGTCAAGTCTGGAGCGTGCACCGTGTGCCAGCAAAGAAACACCACTACGAGGAGTACCACCGCCACCAGCCACGCGCCCACGTCCACCAACCCCTGGGCAAACCGGGCGACTCTTCGAGCCCACGCAAGCATGCGCGCGGTTCATACGTATCCTTGCTGGCTCATGTCAATGAGCGCTAGGCCGCTGGCGGTGCGCGCGCGGAGGCGAAGCAAGTAGTTGACAGGCTCGCTCAGGCTCGCGACACTTCGAGCGCCCAAAGGCGAGGAGGAACCGGAAAGGTGTCGACTTGGACGCGCTGGCTACGGGAGCAGTGGTTGGTTGTTCGTGTGGTTGGAACTTTTTTGCTGGTCATTCTCTTGGTTTTCGTGGCCACCGACTACGCACCAGTGGCCGACCGTGTGAATTTCGCCGCGTGGTTGGCACAGTTTGCTACGTGGGGCAGCTCGGTTCTGCTGCAGCTCCTCGGCCCGTTTCTAGGCTTTACTGTTGCCGTGGAGGGAACCCGAATTAGTGCTGCAGGCTTTGCAGTGGACGTTACGGAAGCCTGCTCGGGCGTGGTTCCGACCGCGATTTACAGTGCTGCGGTGATCGCCTATCCAGCATCCTGGAGCGCTCGCTTGCTTGGGTTGCTTCTCGGGGGCGTGGTGATTCACACGTTAAATGTGTTTCGGGTCGTTGGCCTGTTTTTGGTTGGACTGTTTGCCAACCCGTACTTTCACTACACGCATGTGTACCTGGCTCAGGCCGTGATCATCGTCGCTGCGGTGGCCACTTGGTTGTACTGGGCCCAACGGTTTGTTCATGTCCCTAGCCGTTGAGCCTCTAAAGTTTTTTGCTCGCCTGCTGCTGGCCTTTGTCGGGTTTTTTGCTGCTTGGCTGGTCGTGGGTCCGGGGTACACACGCTTCTTGGCGGCGCTGGCTGAGTTGACCGTAAGCGTGGTGGACCGGCCAACGCACGTGTGGTCTGCAGGAACGACGTTGTTCTTTTGGCCGCGAGGTTATCAGCCGCCCAACACACCGCCGAGCATCGCTGCGGAGTGGATTCACGCGAACACCATCCTGCTCCTCGCCTTGATGGTGGCCACCCCAGCTTCGACGTGGTCAGCGAAGATCAAGCGCTCGGCTTTGGCTTTTCTTTTTGTGCTGCTGTGGCAAGTGCTCGATGTTACCTTGGCCATCCAGTTCGGGTACGCGACCCAATTGGATCCGCACTCTTACACCGCAAGCACGAGATACCGGCTAGCTTTGTTCACGAATTTGGCCATGTATTTGGATACCCAGATTGTCCCCTTCATGATTTGGGCGGGAATTCATTTTCGGCAATTGCTGGCCATGGCGGGAACGATGAGAGGCGCCGCTGCGGCAGCTCGAGCAGATCAAGAGCAAGGGAAGTCCCGCCCACAACGTCATTCCGCGTGAATGGACTCCAGCCGCAGGGCACGGCGCGGTACGGACGGTGAGCTACCGGTTGCTTCGATCCACAAAGTGACCGGGCCCGCTAACTCCTGGGCGCTGGCGACGGCAACCCGCAGTCGCCCCTCGCTTGCGTGCTGGGCCAAGAGCCGAGCAGACCGATTGTTGGCTCGAAAGCGCGCCCGAACCGATCGGAGTAGCTTGGGATCGTAACGGACCGTGGCCTCGAAAGCAGTAAACGGTTGCGAAGGGTTGATCTCGTAAGACACTCGGTAGACCAGCCTGTGGCCACGCCTTACCAGCACCGCGGAGCGCACGTGGAAAGCGGTGGAGATGTGCCGGTTCAAAGCCGATGATGCTTGCCACGACCCGTTCACGTCGCCGAGGAGCAAGGCGGCAAAGTTTTGCCCAGCCGCGGCTTGGGTCAACGGAGCATACGCTATGGCCCCGGCCACGCATGGGTTTGCAGAGGGTTGCGGTGGAATGATTTGCTGGTTGGGCACCGGCTCGGGCACCGGCACAAAAACCCAGGGTGAGCCGCAATGGATTGCTGCAGGGAAGGCACTGATCGCGCCAACCACATACTGTAGGACCAGGGCAGCGTCAGCGGCCGTCACTTCGCTCGAACCATTTACGTCGGCGGCCAAAAGCTCGGCAGCGTCGAGTGGCTGCATCCCCACAAGGTACTGTAAGATTACCACTGCATCGCTCGCCGTGACCACAGGGGACGACGGCACGAGGGAGAACGAAGGCTCGATTTGAACGGTCCCCATCGGCACCGAGGTCAAAGCGAAATTGCCACTGGCATCGGTGGTCACTTCGGTCGGTGGGTTCAAAAGCCGGAGGTGAACTCCAACTACCGGCTGTTGGCTCGCGTAGTGTCGAACGGAGCCAAACACCGAGGTGGTCGGCACGGGCGTACGTGTAGGCGAAGGCGTGAAGGAAGCTGTGCCGGTCGAACTCGGAGTGCTGCTGGGCGACGGGGTGTGCGTCCAGGTGCCAGTTTGGGTCGCTGTTGGGCTTGCCGTCGGTGATGGGGGTGGAGTGGCAGTTGGAGAGCGAGTTGCTGTGAAAGACGGTGTAGCTGTGCGTGTGGCGGTAAAGGACACAGTTGCTGTAGGAGTTCGAGTGAAGGTGCCACTTGGTGTCGGCGAAAAAGACGGCGTTGGCGTACGCGTGGGAGAAGAAGAGGGCGTCGGGCTCGCCGTGGGAGTGAAGCTTGGTAGAGGCGTGTGAGTGGGTGTGGGGCTGGCGGTGTGCGTGCGGGTAAAAGTTTGTGTGGGGCTGGGTGAGCGCGACGGTGTGGACGTCCATGTTGCTGTTGGCGTTCGGGTAGAGGTGCGAGTGGCAGTCGACGTTGGGGTGAGGGTTAGGCTTGGGGTTGCGGTTAACGAGGGGGTTGCCGTCGCAGAAGCGGTGGGACTGGGCACCGGCGAAAGAGTTTGGGTGGGTGTCAACGTAATCGTGGGTGTATGGCTCGGGGGCAAAGTCGGAGTGACCGTTGGCGTGTCGGCGGGCGTTGCGGTGATGCTCGGTGTGGCCGTTTGCGTCGCCGTGGGAGAAGTAGTGGGCGTCAATGTGTAAGTGGCTGTCGCACTCGGTGTGGCTGTGAAGGAGGGAGTCGAACTCGGTGTGGCCGTTCGGGAGGGCGTTGCCGTTGGTGTTTCGGTGCGCGTGGGAGTGGGCGTTCGTGAAGGAGTGAACGTGCGGGTTGGGGTCATGGTGTAGGTCGGGCTCGGGGTGCGAGTCGGCGTTGTGGTGAGCGTAAACGTGCGGGTTGGCGATGCGGTCGGCGTCGAGGTGGGCAAACTGGTATTGGTCCATGTTGCCGTGGGTGTGATCGTGGGCGTAGCTGTTGGGGTGCGGGTATCGGTCGGCGTAAATGAAGGACCCGCGTACGGATATACGAACTGCATTGCGGCAATATCGTCGGCCCGGATTTGGGCGCATCGACCGTCGTTGTGAGCCCGAAAGTACATCGTGGCGTCTTTCAGCGTGAAGTTGGGCTCGGAAGCGTTTTCCGAAGAGTGCCCGAGGCCAATGCTGTGGCCCACTTCGTGAGTCAGTACCTCGGCTACCAGGCACGGAGTCCAGAAGCTCGGGCATTGGGTTGACCAGCCATCGTTGAGCACGATCTTGCCAGCAGTGATTGCCACGAAGGTGGTGCCGTTGATGGTCTTTTGGTTAGCGTAGCTGGCACAGTATCCACCGATGCCGAGTGTTCCGGAGCAGCCGCTCGGATCGGCGATCTCGCCTCGTGGGTCATCGAAGATGATTCGATTGAACGCGCAGCCGCCGTAACCCAGTGGTGTCGGTGTGGGAAAACCCGGGGCCGGCGTGGGCGTGGGACTAATGAGTCCGCCGTAACTCAGAACGAGACCGGCTCCGGAAACGCTGCTCCAAGCTGCTAGAGCATCGCTCACTGCTTGCATGGAAGCAGCGACGCCGAGGCCAGCGTCGGTGGTGCTCACGTAGGACACGGGTGTGCCACTGTCTGCCTCGTGCCAGCGCGCAGGCGGGCTGCCGAGCAGGGTGAACGCCGCTCGGTATTCGTAGAGTGTGTCCTCGGACTCAGACAGCGGAGTAGAATCCGGTAGCTGGGCGGAGGTCGCCGCACCCGAGCCAACCGTGCGCCGAATGCGTTCAACAAAGGTCTGCAAATTTTCTTCGTAAGGCGCCGGTGAGGCAAAACCACCACCCGGGTTGAGGAGTACTGTGCCCTGGCCAAGTTCCCGAACGACGATTGACTCCCCATCACTGTGTCGGCGAATCCCGAATTTGCCCCACCCAAGAGCGTTGGGCTGCCAGTTCCCCTGCCCATTCCGCACGAGGAACAAGACGACTTCTTCGTGCAGGAAGAACTGCGGCAAGCCGAAAATCCACTCGAAGCGGTCGCCCACCTGACCGCCAGGCAATTCCACGACAAGGTTGGGGTGGGGGAGCACCCCTTTGAGAACCTCGTACACCTCGATTTCGATCCGAGTGAAGATGCCTCGATCGTCGTCGAGAGCCGATCCGATGGAGCTAACTCGTCCGAGGACGATCGCTTCCGAACTTTCTACCAGCACCTCGTCGCTCATCGGTACGAACGTGGTCCCTTCGCTCGTCGAGGCGACGATTGTGAACATCAGGGTGAGCAAGCAGGCTAAGAACAAGGGCAACTTGAGAATCATGAGACGCTACATCGAATTCGGGTTCCACCACTTGTTTTTTGCCAGAGGGAAGGGCCAGCTCACAAGCAAGAAATTTTCGGCCCGGCTCAGGTGGCGCCGTGACCGCTACTCGACGATCGCGCTGACAATCCGAATCCAGGGGGCACGAGGTGCTGTGCTGCCGTCGAACACGAGCCAGGCAACGACTTCGTTTCCGCCCTGGGCTTGCGTACGGGCCAAAGCAATACCGAGCGAATCGGCATGGACAACGTAGGCGGCGAGAGATTTGTCGCTGTTCGTAGGCAGTGAGACACGTGGCGGTTCGAGTCGCCGGCTATCGAACCACACACGGATCGTCGCCGCATTCCACGAACCTTGCGAACTAACCGTGATCGGCACACGCCACCCACCGCGTTTACGGGTCGGTTTCCCCACGCGGACGAGTGCTCGATCGGGTGTCCTGGTACCTATGTGCCTCGAGCGCGCGACCATTGTCGAGCTTGCAGTATCGAAGCTGCCGTTGCAGTCACCGACGATCCCAGCCAAAAAGTCGATGCCGGTTACGTCACTCCTTGCATCGGCGAGCGATACTTGTAGCACCGGATTGCACTGGCCCGTTCGAGCTGGCGTTGGCGTGGCGATCGGAGGTAGAGCCCCATTCGGTTGAACTGCCCAGGAACCGATGCAGGAGTTGGGGTCGGACGCGCCAACTACATACCTCAAGATGGCTGCAGCGTCCCCCGCAGTAAGGTCCCCGCTTCCGTTTGCGTCGCACAGGACTTGTTGCATCGGGGTCAACTGTGAAACACCGGTCATGGCCCGTAACACGACCACGGCGTCGGCGGCAGTGACGATCGCAGTGTTGCCGCTCATTCTTGGAATCAGACCTTGGGCTTCTTCCGGCAGTGGGACAACGCTGACCTCACCGGGAGGAACGTCTTGGATGTTGTAGATCCCATCCGTGCCCGTGGTCCCACTCCGAGTGACCCCATTGCTATCGGCGCGCACCGGCACGTTGGGAAGAGGGCGATCGGGCGCAAAATAAGCGACTGCTCCACTCAACCGAATTGCCGCAAGCGTGGGGGTGGGCGACGGGGAGGGGCTTAGGGTTCGTGTTGCTGTGCCGGTAGCAGATGGGGTGCGCGTGGACGTACTTGTCACCGTTGCCGTCGCCGTACGGCTGGGGGTGAGTGAGGATGTGGGGGAAGAAGATGGTGTTGGCGTGCGCGTCGGCGTCAGAGTGGGCGTGCTGGAGCTGGTCGGGGTTGCGGAGGGGGTGCGTGTAGGCGTCCAGGTAAAGGTGGGTGTCGGGGTCGCGGTGACGGTGAAGGTACGCGTCGCGGTAGCGGTTGGTGTGGAAGTGCGTGAAGGGGTGTAAGTGCGTGTCGCCGTGGGGGTCATGGTTGCGGTGGAACTGGGTGTGGCAGTTCGCGTGGGCGACAGGGTTGGAGTGGGCGTTTGCGTCGGGGTTCGTGATGGCGTCCACGTCAGGGTAGGCGATGGTGTGTTGGTCGGGGTGCGCGTGGCGGTGTGTGTCGGAGTGTTGGATGGAGTGAAGGTCGGTGTGCGAGTTGGAGTGTCGGTGGGGGTGGACGTGGAAGTGCGCGTGAATGTGGGCGTGAAGGTAAGCGTAAAGGTTGCGGTGTGTGTTGGCGTGAAGGTTTGGGTTGGGGTTGGTGAGAAGGTTCGAGTTGGCGTGTAAGTTGGTGTCGCGGTTGGCGTCGCCGTCGGGGTTGGCGTTCGAGTGTTGGTCGGTGTGAAACTATTGGTCGGGGTAAACGTTTGGGTTGGCGTGCGGGAGGGGGTGAACGTCGGTGTCCAGGTTGGCGTCGGTGTGTGTGTTGGTGTGAACGTGGGCGTAGGTGTCAGGGTCGGAGTCGGGGTCCGCGTTGGAGTCGGAGAATTCGTAGGAGTGAAAGTCGCGGTCGGAGTGTAACTCGACGTCGGAGTGAAGCTTGGCGTTGCCGTCGGTGTCGCGGTGAAGGTGGCTGTAGCTGTAGCGGTAGCCTTCGGCGTGGCTGTGGCCGTTGCCGTTGCCGTGAAAGTTCGGGTGGGCGTGGCACTTGCCGTGAACGTTGCGGTGCGAGTGGGCGTAATCGTCGGCGTCAGTGTCAGAGTTGCCGTTGGTGGCGGCGGGACAAGTTCCAAACTGACCGCGCGGACTCTGGCTGCTTCGGGAACCGAAAGAAACAGGTGTCCGTCGCCATCGATGGTGAGTCCCATGACTCGACTGATCCCGGCGGCCAAGGCGCTGCCCCCGTCTCCCGAGTCGAGGCTCGCGCCCGTGCCGGCCACGGTTGTGATGATCCCTGTGGCCATGTCCACCCGCCGAATCCGGTAGTTGCCGGCGTCGGCAATGAACAAGTTCCCGAAGCGGTCAAAGGCAATGCGCAGGGGCCCCGAAAGCTGTGCTTGTGTGGCCGGTCCGCCATCACCCGTGAAACCTGCCCAACCCGTGCCGGCAACCCGCTCGAGGAGGCCCGCACGGATACGCCGCACCACATTGTTGCCCCGGTCGACGAAGTACACGTTACCGTCGGGTCCAATGGCAACGTCGCTGGGCGAACCCAAGGGTGACTGATCAGCCACAGCTCCGTCGGGCGGATTGCCCCAACTGCCATTTCCCGCGATCGTCGTGATGATTCCGGCTTCGACCTTACGGATGCGGTTGTTTTGAAAGTCGGCGATGTAGAGAACACTGCCATCAGGGGAAACGGCAACCGCATACGGGTTGGCCAGTGTGGCTCGAGTTGCCGGGATGTTGTCGCCATTGTAGCCGAACCCACCCGTGCCGGCGATGGTGGAGATCGTACCGGTGGCAGCGTCGAGTTTTCGCACGCGATGGCCGCCTAGCTCCACGATGTAAAGGTTGCTGCGTTCATCGCTGTCGACATCGAAAGGATTCGTGAGCTGCGCAGCCACCCCAAGTCCCCCATCGCCACAGGAGGAGCCCGAGTCGCACGGTGTGCCGTCGCCCGCAACGGTGGTGATCGTACCGGTGAGAGAACTTACCACCCGCAGGCGGTGGTTCGCGCTATCCGCGATGTAAAGCTCGATGCCATTGGCGGCGGCAAGGGGTCGAACCAAGAGCCCGATTGGACCCACCAGGGCATTTTCCGCCGCACCGCCGTCGCCCACGCCACCGCCGACGAAAGGAGCAACCGTGCCGGAAGCTAGAATCGCCCGAGCCCGGTTTTCCACATGGGGTGGCTGGGTTACGTACTGACCCACATAAATTGAGCCTTTCACCCAGTCTGCCACGAGGCCGGTGAGCATGGCGAAGCTCGTTTCTGTGGCGAGCTGGCCGTCTGGAGATGGGGAACGCACACCGGTTCCCGCAACGGTTTTGATGATCGATTGCGGTGTAACCACGCCGGCAGTGGCGTCGATGCGGCGTACGCGGTTGTTGCCCACGTCGGTGAAATACAAATTACCCGCCCAGTCGAACGCCAACCGCCCTGGATTGAAAATCCGGGCGCTAGCGGCCGGGCCGTTGTCTCCGCTGAACCCCTGCACGCCATCTCCCGCTATGGTCGTGATGATCCCTTGAGAGTCAACACGGCGAATGCGGGAATTCCCATAATCGGCAATGAAGACATTCCCGAAACCATCGAGCGCTACGTGCCACGGGTTAGCTAGCTTTGCTTGAGTTGCCGGACCGTTGTCACCGCCGAACCCCCACGCACCGGTGCCGGCAAAGGTGGTAATGATTCCGTCGGGTCCGATCTTCCGAATCCGATTGCCGTCTCCTTCAGCCACGTACAGGTTGCCTGCAGAGTCGAAAGCAACACCCCGAGGACCATTGATGCTCGCTTTGGTAGCAGGTCCACCATCGCCGCTACTGAACGGCCGGCCATCACCGACGGCGGTGACGATGGTTCCGTCGCGCGAGATTTTCCGGACGCGGTGGTTCAGCGTGTCCGCGACAAACACCGCCCCGTCGGCCCCGCAGGTGACATCGGTGGGGAAGTTCAGTTGGGCAGCGACAGCCGGCCCGCCGTCGCCGGAAAACCCACGTATTCCAGTACCTGCAACTGTGTCAATAACCAGCGATTCCAGGTCAACTTTGCGAATGCGATGATTCAGACCGTCGGCGATAAACAGCGTGCGGCCGCACAAGGCCATTCCCCGTGGATCGACAATGCCGTTGATGGCCAAGCTGCCGTCGCCGACCCCGCCCCCGACCACGGTATCGATTCCGCCCTGAGGTGGAAGGTCGAAAGCCAAACTCGAAGAGGCAAAAATCAGCCTGGCGAGAACCATCGCTACCAACCCGGTTGCACGGATACGCTCGGGCGCAAAGCGGAAGCGCGGCGGTCGTCGAAAGGAAGTTCTCATATCAGGACCTTGGGTCATTCCGCTTGCCCATCACATCTTCCGTAAGTGCTGAAATTTTCTCGCGGGTCCCTCGCCGAACCGGGGCGCAGGTAACCCGCTGCGCCAAATCCGTGCCAGACGAGGCTACCCGCCTCGATAAGGCAAACGAGCACAGTGTGCCTACGATCAGCCGCAGTTTGCCGGCGAAAAAATGCCACCATGGTTACGTTGACCGCCGCCCGCACCGACTGTGTACGTCGGCCCCTGCACTGCAAAAGCTAGGGCTTTGACCCCTTGCACATCCAACAACCGCCTCTACCGCCATCCATTGCCTCGGGTTACGGGCCCAGGGAGCTTGCGGGTTCACAATACATCTCGCAAATCAGCAGGCAAATCAACCAAGAAAATTTGTTGGTTCTTTGCTGGTGCCAACCGATCCGCCACCGAGTTCGAAGTTTTCAGATGAGCGAAGAAGTGCAGGCACCGAAGCAATGGCCGAAGGGACAGTTTGTGACGCTGTTCCCTTTGGTCAGGACCATTTTCAGGTAGCGAGCGAGACGCCTGGTTTCGCCGGGAGCGGTTCGGGGCGGCCAGATCAGTGCCCGTAAGGAAAACGCGTGTGCGAGTGGGCGTGAAAAGCTTTGGACGTGTTGACCTGCACTGGAGGGGGTAGGCGATCCCAACCATGGTCATGCCTGGCGAAGGCGCCGAGCACCTGTCGCTTCCGAATGAAACTTCATGGACCCAGTCCCTGGTCGCCGCATAAAGAACCGAGGGGTTCGCTCTCGTCGGGGTAGGGTCCCCTATTGACTAAGAAGGAGGGTGCTGCAGGCGGGGAGACTGCATCCGGCACGGGTGTTTTCGCCGTTTCGTTGGCTTCGTGCTGCGACCTTGACCATCTAAGGTTGCGGTCGCGGTCAAGTCCGCGAAGGCCGATCTGAGACAAGGAAAAGTGGACACCTTGAAGGCACCATGGTTTGCGAACCCTTGGTGGCTCTTGCGCAAACATTTGTGGTTTGCGGTTGACATGACCTTGCGCAGCATGATACGCAGAAGTCCGCTTTTTACGGGTGCTGTTTCGTGCCTGAGGTGAGGGTGGCCTCGCAGCAAGAAGGAGTTTGCGGATGGTTCGAGGACAAATGAAGCGGGTGGTTGTGGCTGGACGCAGCGTTCTTGGTGGATTTAGCGCATTTGTTGCGGGGACGTTGGGGATTGTGGGGACATCTCACGCGCAGTTTAGCCTTGCGTTTAACCAACGAGCCTCGAACGGAACAGTTTACGAAGTGCTTGTGGTGCCAAACCCACCGCTCTCTGCGGGTGCCGACGAGATGCGGATCACGACCATTGCGGGCTCTACATCTGGTGTGCAATCTTGCTCCTCGACTGGTGGAACCTCCGGCCAAAGCACCGCCGCAGTTGCTGGCGTAGACCCGAACATTGGCTCCCTGCACCCGTTTACTGCCATCCGCCGTACGAACGTGCTTCAACCGAGTAACGTTTCGTCGGTGACGTTTAGCTCAGGCGGTGCGGGCCGGCTTACCATTGGAGGCATCGATATTTGTGCGAACTCGGCTGACTGTAGTGGAGGCGATCCCGACGCTTCGATCTTCGACCTCGATGGCAACGTGGTCGCTGCTGGAACCGTTACGGGGACTTCGGTGCCAGCGGCCTGTATCGCGACGGGTGTCACCGCCCTGTGCTCATCGGGTAGCTTCACCACCTTCGGTTTTAACTTGCCACGCGATAGTACGACCAAGGCTTGCCAGAGCCCACCGACGACAAACCGGACAGTGTGCGGAGCGCCTCCGACAGATGGTTTTACAGTGCCTCCGGGGCACGTGATTGTTTTTATTTACAACGGAAACCTTGCGAATACCGGTTTTAGTGTCGGGGCTGCAGGTTTCGGTATTGATACGGATGGTTCCAATAACCCACAGTGCAACGCTAACTCTGTGATTACGGCTGATGGCCAGAACCCCAGTGCTCCACCTCCTCCCCCACCGACGCCGACGAATACGCCGACGTTGACCCCCACACCGACAGACACTCCCACGCTGACGCCCACGAATACGCCCACTTTGACGCCTACTCTTACGCCCACTTTGACCCCGACTCTGACCCCGACGCTGACGCCTACGCAAACCCCGACGAACACACCCACCTTGACCCCCACGCCGACCAACACTCCGACATTTACCCCGACTCAAACCCCGACGAACACACCAACGCAGACACCGACCCGTACCTTCACGCCGACGCTGACGCCCACGGTTACCCCGTCGCCAACGCCTCCCCCCATTCCGGTGATCCCGTCACCGATGTCGCCAGCCGGCTTGACCATGATCGGCGGACTGGCAGCGGCGCTGGTCTGGATGATGCGTCGTGCTATCCGTCGAAGCTGAGGCTTTGAAGAATAAGTACTGTTCGGGGCTGCGAGGCTGTGAGGAGAACGGAAAGTTATGGGCTTTCACGGTTTCGCAGCGTCGCAGCATTGGCTGCGGTGGTGGCTTGTGCGGTCGCAGGTAGCGGCGTCGCATATGCGCAACTGAACCAAGCTTCTTCGCAACGAGCGGCTGACGGCACGGTTTACCACGTCATTATTGTCCCGCCCGGACCATTGAACGCTGGGGCTGAGGAAGTTCGTGTCACTACCTTAGCTGGTGGTGTGCAGGGGTTGATATCTTGCTCGGGGGTGGTGGGCTCACAAGCGGCTGCGGCGCGGGCACTGGTGGGTGCGGATGCTTCTGTCGGCCAAACCCTTTTTCCTTCGGCGCAGATCTCGCGTACGACCGTGTTGAATCCATCGTCCCTCACCGTTTCCTTCTCCCCAGGAGGAAGCGGCAGACTCACGTTTGGATCGGGTCCGACCGGGTTGCAAATCTGCCGGAATCCGGCGGATTGTACCGGTCCGGAATCGGTGGTGAGCCTTGTACCATTGAGCACTGCCGATTCCAGTGTACCGAAGGCATGTGTGCGCTCGAACGTCGGTGCGGGGTGCACAAGCTCCACGGTGACGACGTATGGTTTCGGCTTGGATACGAACAATGACGGAACATGTGATTTTGCACCGACGACCGACACGAACATCTGTGCGTCTGCGCCGGCGGATGGTTTTAGTTTGCCTGCGGGTCGTGCCATCGTGTTCGTGTACGACAGCGGATTGACGAATACAGGCTTTACCATCGGTGCTGCAGGTTTTGGCATCGACACCAATGGCACAAATGATCCGCAGTGCAGCGCGGGTACCGTCGTGAGCGCAGATGGTCAGAGCCAAAGCGCCCCGCCCCCTCCACCGCCGACCTTCACTCCGACGAACACACCCACCGACACCCCAACGCCAACCAACACGCCCACCGAAACTCCAACGGAAACCCCCACATCTACCCCGACGCCAACCCCCACCGACACGCCAACGGCGACGCCCACGGACACGCCTACGCATACGCCGACGGACACACCGACCAGCACCCCCACCAACACTCCGACGAACACTCCCACGAACACACCGACTCACACGCCAACGCACACACCAACGCCTACCCCAACCGACACTCCCACCCCGACCCCCACGTTTACGCCGACCCATACGATGACCCCGACGCCGACCCCGACTCCGACCCCAACCCCCACACGCACGCGTACGCCTACACGGACGCCTCCGCCCATTCCGGTTGTGCCATCGCCGATGGCGCCGTCGGGCGTGATCATGATCGTGAGCCTGCTGGTTGCTCTAGCTTGGCTCGTAAGGCGATCGGCTGGGCCATCGGGTGGCCGTAGGTCACAGTAGCGCCTTCTTCCGACAAGGGAACTGGCCGCTTTCATGACGCGCGCCGGGGAAATCTGACGGTCCCTCCTGCGCGTCCTTAGCTGCGTGAGGCTGTTGTCGGTCCAAGCTGAGGTTGCGTGAGGCTGCGACTTCTCTTGGCGCCAACAGATCCCGGACGGTCAGCTCTGCCCTGGTAGGCAGCGAGTAGTCAACCTGCGCCGCAGGGTGGGGCGGCGAAAAGAAAATCACTTGCGAAGGCGGGTCCGGTGAGAAACAAGGAGTGGCGTCAAGTCGCATGGCCAAAGGATGGCGGGTTGGCATGGGAGGACCAGAAAATCGGTTGAAACTTGTTGCCCCGGTTCAGTGGGTTCGCGGGGTGTCCCTCGCTTTGCTGCTCGCGAGCACACACGGCCTCCTCCCAGCCGCGCACGGGCAAACGAAAAACGTGGCACTCCAGCCGCCGAGCGTAGCGGTGCCGGTGTCCGGTACGGTGACCTTGGAGTTGCGGATCGACAATCCGAGCGAAATTATCGGCTATAACTTCGGCATTAGTTACGACCCCTCCCTGCTCGCCGTCGATAGCGACTTGAGCTTTAACGCACCGAATTGCCTTGCTCAGGGGAACCGCGCAGACCCTGGCAAAATCTGCATTGCGATTGCTTGTCCCAATCCGTTGCCCCTGTCGAACACGAAACTCGCCGAGATTGTTTTCCGAGGCGTTGCCAACGGCACGGCCGTGGTGACGTTTGCCAACGTCACCTGCGGCTCGAGTAGTGTTCCCGCATGTCTGCTGGAACGGGAGAGTGGTGGTTCCTTTGCCTGTGCAACTTCGGGCACGACATTCCAGATCGGTCCCACACCGACGCCGACACCAACCCCGACGGGCACGGCGACATCAACGGCAACAGGAACGAACACAGCCACCGTCACGCCCACTCCCACTCGCACGCAGACTCCGACGAACACGCCTTCGGTAACTCCAACTGCAACGTTCACTTTCTCGCATACAGCCACCCGCACTGCGACACCGACAGCAAGTTCGACTCCAACGCCGTCGTTTACGTTCTCGCCTTCACCGACGCGGAGTTTCACACCCACGCGCACCGCAACCACCACACCGACTCAGACGATGACAGGCACTTCGACCCGCACTTCGACGGCTACTGCCACGGCCACGCATACTCGCACGGTTAGTCCGACTCCGACGGAAAGTGCTTCGCCGACGTTTACGGCGGTGGCGACCAGTACGCGCACACCAACCGCTTCGAGCACTTTTACGCCGAGCGTGACAGGGACCGCTACTCGGACGCCGACCGCTTCGCCCACGGCGACGCTGACCCCTTCGCCCAGTGTCACGCCGAGTCAGTCTCCCACTGCAACGCAGACCAGAACGGTCACTCCGACACCCTCACCAAGTTCGAGCCCGACGTGGTCGGCCACGTGGAGTCCAACGTGGACCAGAACCAGTACGCCCAGCCCAACGCTCACCGCGACGGCCACTGCAACGTCAACCCGCACCCCCAGCGTAACGCCGTCAAACTCGGCTACGCCAACGGCCACGTTCACGCCTACTCGGACGCTTTCGCCCACCCTTTCGCCCACACCATCGATTACGCGAACTCCGACGAGCACCATTACCGGCACTCGGCCTCCAACGTTCACCCCAACGAGGACGGCGACTGCAACGGGTACATCGAGCTTTTCGCCAACAGCGACGCGTACGGGAACACCGACGCGGACCCCAACGAGCTCGGCCACACGAACTGCCTCGCCCACGGCCAGCGTGACCCCAACGCCCTCGAACACGGCCAGCTCGAGCCCCACGCGATCCCTCACGCCGACGCCCACAGCTTCGTTTTCTGAAACACACAGCCCTACCGCGTCTCCAACGCGCACGCCTTCTCTGACTGCAACGCCCTCACCCTCGATTACGGCTACGGCGAGCCTCAGCCCAACTGCCACAGAACCGCCGGAGGCATCACCGACATCCACGGGGACACCCACTCAGGAATTCACGGCGACGCGGACAAAGCCACCCACGATTACACGCACGCCAACGGTAACCCCAACGTTTACGCATTCCCCGCTTCCCACAGCCACGGCTTCTTCGACGCTCACCGCGTCCCCAACGGCAACAGCCACGGACACCGTGGCGCTTTCTCCAACGGAAACGCCGACCGGTACGGCCACCCCTTCCGAAACTCCGACCGTGCTGCCGTCGCCCACACTCACCCCAACGCTCGAGCCCACGCCGACGAGCACGCCCACTTTAGCGGTTAGCCCTACCGCAAGTCCCACCGTGGCCGCATCTCCTTCCTCCACCGCTACCATGACGCCTGAGCCCTCTCCCACCGAAGAACCATCGCCGACGTTGTCGCCTACGGAGACGACCGCCACACCCAGCGCATCACCGACGGCCGAGGCTACGCATACGCCGGTGACCACTCCACAGGCTTCGCCCACGCCAAGTGCCACGGCCACCGAGCTTCCGCCTTCGCCAACCCCGACGGCGGAACTGAATCCTTGCCCGGGAGATTGCGACGGCGATGGGCAAGTAGCGGTTTACGAGATTGTGCGCATGGTGAACATTTTGCTGGAAACTTCTCCTGTGGAAGTCTGCATTGCCGGAGACCTTTGTGGCGACGGACGCATTACGGTTGACGAAATCGTCCTTGCTGTTCGCGCGCTACTGCTGGGTTGTCCGTTCCCGGTTTCCCCAGATCGGTGCGCCTTGGAAAACCTTTCGGGGCCGCTGCAGTTACACGTAGCGGAACAAAGCGTGGGTTAGGCCGTAAAGGAGTTCCTGTGGTGTCGGCGCCACCACCACGTGCGTGCAATGAGGCGCGTAGTGCAAAAATGCACTGTCGCCCGTGCCCCAACGGGTTGGATCCTCCGGTTGGACCCAGAGCACGGCGCGGCTGCGATGGCGAAGATCGCGCAGAATCTCCGCACGCGGAGGACGATGATTGTTGCGTCCATCCCCGAGGATCAGGAGAAGAGTGTTGCGGTCGAGGCTGCGGAGGAGCTCTGTCTGGACGGTGGCTAAAACGTTACCGAAGTCGGATCGCGCATAAACGTCGAGTGGAGCTAAGGGCTGAACGTGGCCCGGACCCACTTCCAGCTCTACGGCACGGTCGACGAAGGCAAGAAAAAGCGCACGCCGAAAATACGGCTGAGCGGCGGCGAGGAGGTGAAGGAAGAACTTGGTCGCATTCGCTACGGAATGCGACATATCGCACAGAGCGACGAGGTTCAGGTCGCGAGGATGCTTGCGATGGAAGACGGGTCGGGCCAGGAGCCCTGCTGTACTGACGGCCTTTCGGAACGTGGCCCGAAAGTGCAGTGTGCCTCGGTTGGTTCGCTTCCGTCGCCGCCCCAAACGCCGGCGAAAGATTTCCACCATTTTTCGTAATGCCGGGCCAAAGTCCTCCGGGCCGGCAAAGTCGAGAGCTGTCCAGGGGCGGTGAAAGAGTTGTTTGTGGGGATCAGCGTGCCCAGGTTCTTCCACGCCGGTTCCGTTCGACCTTTGGGCAGACAATGCAGGCACCACGAGCTCCGCCCGTGCGCGACGGTCGTACTCGCGAAGAAGGTCCTGGACCGGGCGTTGTCTCCGGCTCGGACGCGGCCGCAAACTCATCGAGTGGTCCTCGTAGGGCCTTCGCCCCGAGTTGCGGCCACCAGTCGTCACGAGATGGTGCTGGCGTCGGCGCTTTTGGCGCGGGCGACCCGCAGGGAGGAGCAAGGGGAAGAATTGCTCGAACAGGGCTTCGAACGTTGGCCGGTGCTCCGTGGTTTTCACCAGGCACGCCGCGAGGGTTTCTTTCAGGATGAACCGTTCCACGCCGAGGAGCTGAACTCCGCGGAATGCATCGAGCACCTCCGCAGGGCTTATATCGATGCCTTGCGAGCGCAGGGCTTGCACGAAGGCAAATAGGCGTTGCGTCATCGCTTGCTACAAGCCCTTCAGCGGCCGCTCGAGTTCAGGAGGGAAGTCCAGCGTTGTTGCACGAGGGAAAGGTCTTCTTCATGCTTGATCAGGGCCGTGATGGATGCTTTTGCGTGCGGGTCATTGAGCTCCTTCACCCCAAGGGCAACTAAAGCCTCCGCCCAAGCTATGGTCTCGGCTACGCTGGGGAGTTTACGGAGGGGAAGCCGGCGGGCACTTTGCACAAAGCGAACGATGTGTGCCCCGAGCTTTGCTTCGAGCTGTGGTACTTTGAGCCGTACAATCGCTTCTTCCTGCTCCCGTGTTGGAAAGTCGAGAAAGAAGTAAAGGCACCGGCGGCGCAATGCGTCGGAGAGTTCGCGGCTCCGATTGGAGGTAAGAATCACGGTGGGCGGCTGCTGGGCTCGGATGGTGCCAAGTTCGGGAATCGAGACTTGGAACTCGGCGAGGAATTCCAGCAAGAAGGCTTCGAATTCTTCTTCCGCCTTGTCGATTTCATCGATGAGGAGCACTGCCGGCGGCGAGCTGCGGAGCGCTTTCAGGAGCGGACGATCGAGCAAGTACTCCGCAGAGAAAATTTCCTGCTGCGCTTCGTGCCAGCTTCCGTTCCGTCCCCCATCGGCCTGCAGGCGCAGTAGTTGCTTGTGGTAGTTCCACTCGTACAGCGCTTTGGATTCGTCGAGTCCCTCGTAACACTGCAGCCGCAGCAGCGGCCGTCCCAGAGCCTCACTCAAGGCTCGGGCAATTTCCGTTTTGCCTGCCCCAGCCGGGCCTTCTACCAGTAACGGTTTGCCCAGGGTGAGGGCAAGCCGCAAAACCGTAACGAGGCCGGGAGGGGCGAGGTAGGCTGCGCGAGTCAACTGAGATTCTAACTCTGGATATGGTGGGTGCATTGCTAGCGCCAAGTGGAGCACCAGTGGGTTGAGGGTTCAACTCGCACCTTTCTGCGCTAATGCTTGGCGGGCAGCGGTTTCCGCCCCACCTGGAGCCCAGCCTCGCCCAAGATGCGCCGGAGGTGCTGAATGCTGATGTCGTTGACGACTCCGCGTTGTACGAGCACGGAACGGAGGGTTCGCAGAGACCACTGATGGCGGGGTACCCCGCACTCGGCCGGGCGCCTGCTCGCCAAGGAGAGAATGTTGCGGCGGATTTCCGGGGTAAATCTCGTGGGACGCATGGGCTTTCGCGGTGCTTGGATTCCAATAAAGCCCTGGAGGCGAAACCGCCGAAGCCAGTAACGGACCGACGACGGGGCCATTCCGACTGCGGCTGCGATTTCCGCTTCCTGCAGGCCGTTGGCGTGTGCCAAAACAATGCGAGCACGTCGCCCAACTTCTGGCTTCGCCCGCTCGAGGAGTTGCTCGAGGGCGGCCCGTTGCTCGGGCGATAGCGTCAACGGTGACGTTCTCTTTCGTTGCCACAGATCGGAAGGCAAGGGGACGCCACGCAACACCTGCCGTACACTTTCGACACTCAAATGTTTGACTAACCCGCGACGCAGCACATGAGATTGCAGCCTGCGGAGCGACCAGTTGTCGAACGGTTCCCCCAAGGATCTCGGATGACTCATCGCGATTCGCACGATGGCATCGCGAATGTTGCTGTCGACCAGACTACGCCGCCGCCCCGCGTCTTCGGGTCCGAGACCGGCGATTCGCCTCTGGGTAAACCGATGGATCCAGCGCCGCACTGTGGAGCGGTGGACCTGCAAATCCCCGGCGATTTGCCCGAGCGTTGCGCCCCGCGCCCAAAGCAACACAGCTTGCGCCCGCCGCGCGATGTTTTGTGGTGACTCCTGAGCAATCAAGTTGAGTTCTGCCCGTTCCTCTAGTGTGAGCTCGAGCGGCTCGAGGCGTGACGCCGCGAAAGACTTCGTGGGCCGTTGGTTGGCACTCCTTCTTTGAGCCATGCAGACGCGCACAGCGCTGGCCCAGCTTTATAGAAGGTAGAGTGGTTGAGTGCAAGCAAAACGTGGTTTTGCTCAAACCTCGTCCCAAAACTCTTCTGCCCACTCAATGGAGTTCTGCCACGGCTGTTCGCACGCCGCCAGCCATGCTGTAAGTACCGCCCGGTCGTGCTCGCGTGCGCTGGAACGCCTTTTCTCGGTTCGTACGGGTCTTGTCGCTCCGAGTTGACTCATTGCGCCCTCCTGGCCCGCGTAGCGCACGCAAATATTGCGCCACAAAGGCGAGGCGAGACATAGTGTTGTACCGAACCCGTCCGGTGTCAGAAATGGCCGCGCGGCTTGTATCAAAATTCGAACGATAGAACCGCGCTCGTCAGGTGATCGTCGCTTAGCGGGCTTGACGCTCGGACTGTTCGAGGAGGCGATCCACGATTTCCACAGTTCGGTTGGCGGCGCGTTCCGCTGCCTCGCTTTGTCTCACTGCGTCCTCTGCCGCGGCAGCCGCTCGGTCAGCAGCGGCTTCCACCCGGGCAACGAGCTCTTCGAGCGATGGTTTTGTGGGCTGTGACGCTTGCGCTTCTGGTTGTGGCTGGGTGGTCACTGCAGGAGGGGGCGGGGGCTCTGGTGGGTTAAGAGCAAGTTCGATTTGCAAGCGTTTGCTCGCAGGGATGCCGCCCGAGAACTTCAGCAGGCCCAGGTTCGGGTAGGATTCCGCCAAGGTGAATGCGCGGCCAAAGTCGACTTCGACGTTACGGCGTAAGTAGTAGAGGCGTACCTCGTAGGAGTCCCAGGGCCACTCGGGGCGGATTTCCTGCACCTCGGCGTAATCGGGGTACCCGTATTGGTCCAGGTAGAGTCGGAGTTCTTCCATGCGGGCCGCTTCGCGGTCCAGCGTGGCTCGGGAAATGGGGTAGGGGTCACCAATCTCTGTAATGTAGGGGCGGCGTGCCGGAGTCTCTCGTCGGACCTCCGCCCTCGTCGGTAAGGCGGAAAGGATCAGGGCCAGGCAAACACTGGATAGCAGCCACTGTTGGTACCTCATGACCAAACCTCCTAATCACGGCAGCGTACGGGAGCTCGGGATTACGATCAAGCAAAAATTTACGGCCCTGTATTTCGAGCGGCTCTTTTGGGGTCTCTTGCTTGCAGGAGCTTTGCGGGGCTAGGAGCCTGCGATACGTTGTGGAGGCCGCGTGAGGGCTGGTGAACGGAGTGAGAGAACGATGGCAATCGTCCGCGGTGAGGAGCTGACCTATACGAAACTGCAATCCATGGATTTCAGTCGCACGCTGTGCCTGCAGTCCGTTAGCGCTTTGGAAGTCCATGGCCCTCATTTGCCCCTGGGCATGGATTTGTTCATGGCCCGTTGGATGGCGGAAGAGGCAGCTCGCCGCTTTGCCGCGGCGCACCCCGATTGGACGGTCGTACTCCAGCCCCACTTACCTGTAGGCACAGATGAACTTCCGCTGCCGGGATCGGTGCGGGTTGACCCGCACACGTTTTATCGTCTTCTTTGGAGCCACGCGCGATCTCTGGTGGAAGCAGGCTATCGGTACATCGTTGTGACGAACGGCCATGGGGGACCACGCCACGCTGCCGCAATCGAGCACGTTTGCCGCAAGATCAGCCGCCGCTACGGAGTATCCATGTTTTCCCCGTCCATTCTCGCCTTGCACCGGATCATTACGGGAGAGCGCTTTGCCGAAGTGGAGTCCATTCTCGGTCGCCCGCTTTCTCCGGAAGAGCGTGCAGGTCTGCTTGCTGGCGAACATGCCGGGGGCTGGGAGACCGCCTTCCAGTTGGCCGCGAGTCCTGACACCGTAGAACCAATTTGGCAGGGCTTGCAACGCGATGAACCACCCAAGTGGGCAGTACTCAAGCGACTCGCAGAGCGATGGATCTCGTGGCGGGAGCGAAGTGGGAAGCCGGCCGAAAAAATTCAAGAATTTGTCGATGGAGTTTCCGGTGGAATTGGTTGGTTGCTCAATGCTCGGTACGGGTACGGCGGGCCTCCGGTGACTTACAAAGGAACTCCGGCGGTGGCTTCGATCGAACTGGGGCACGCCTTTCGCGAGGTGATGGTGCGCGACTGTTTGGAGATGATCGAGCAGGTAACCAAGGGTGTTGTCTCGGCGGAGGCGATCCGCAGCATTGCTTCGGACCACCCGCTGATTCAGCCGTTAGTTTGGCGGCGTGTTGCCTGGGCTTCCGTTGCGATTGTGCTGGTGCTGTGGTTGCTCTGACCGACCGAAGGCTGAGAGGAGGAGGCATGCTGTTCGGCTTACACACTGGCCCCCAAAACTGTTCGTACGAGGAGCTAGTGGATCTGTGGCGTTACGCCGACAATGCAGGGTTTCATTGGATCTCGGTGTGGGACCATTTTTACCCGGCCATGCTCACGCCAGAAGACGCGCTGGGGAGTTGTTTCGAAGCCGTTTCGATCATGACGGCCTTGGCCAAGGAGACCCGACACGTGCGTGTTGGCTGCTTGGTGTTTTGTATGGCTTATCGGCATCCGGCGGTTTTGGCCAACGCGCTGGCGACCATGGATCACGTTAGTGGCGGGCGCATAGAGGCTGGCCTGGGAGCAGGGTGGAGTCAAATCGAGTTCGACGCTTACGGCATCCCCTTTTTACCCATTCGCGACCGTCTGGATCAGCTCGAAGAAGGAATCCAAATCATTCGCTCGCTGTTGACCCAACCGGTTTCCAATTTCGAAGGGAGGCACTACCGTGTGCGAGAGGCGAGGTGTGAACCAAAGCCTTTGCAAGATCGGCTGCGGCTTTGGGTAGGCGGGATGGGAGAGCGGCGGCTACTCCGAATTGCAGCACAATATGCGGACGGCTGGAATGTGCCCTTCATCAGCCCAGAGTTGTTCGGCCAAAAGAACGCTGTGCTGACACAATGGTGCGAGAAGCTCGGGCGCGACCCAGCTTCGATCACCCGTACGGTGAACGTTGGGCTAGCCATTGCGCCGAACGAGGTGGAGCTGGCAAAAAAACGCGAAGGGTTACGCCAGCAGTTCGGTGCTGCGCTGGAACTGCTCGAACCCGGAATGCTGGTTGGTACGGTGCCACAGGTGGTCGATCGGATCGAGGAATATCGCCGTGCCGGGGCGGACTGGATCATCGTTGCGTTGCGAGCGCCGTTCGACCGCGAAGGCTTCCAACTATTTACCGAAGAAGTGACCCCGGCATTTCGGCGTTGAAGGTTTGCCCCCCGTGGCCGGTCCTCACTTGATCGCCTGAGGGTTTACGGGCGACCCAACAGCACCGGTGATCGGCAGAGGCGGGGCCACAAAGAGGAATTCGTAGACGCCATCTTCCGCGCAATCCTTGGCGAGCTCCTCCAGATCGAAAATCTCGCCAACTAGCATGCCCATGTGCACAATGGCGACGCAGTGCAGGGGCTGGAAGCAGTCGGGAGTTTCATTGGGGATCACTTCGGTGCCCCAGGTGTCGGTGGCATAGCCGGCAATCTCGTGCTGAGCGAACCACTCCGCACAGCGCAGGCTAAGCCCAGGTGCTGGTCCGCCAGCATATTGCCCCCAGCTTCCTTCCGCCCGTACTTGGGCCAACTGGCCGGTGCGGATGAGCACAATGTCTCCTCGCTCTAAGGAAACGCTTTGCCGTTGAGCAGCGGCATCGAGTTCCTCGGGTCCGATGGCCTCACCCGGATCGAGCCAAGCTTTGCCAAGCAAACGCGGGATATCCAGGAGCACTCCGCGAGACACGATGCTTTGCTTCAGTTTGTCAATGGCATTCGCCCGCGCGCCACTACTCGTCACCCATTCTGGTCCGCGGTCGTTGTACATCTTGCCGTCGAAGAAGATGTGCGATAGCGCATCCCACTGCGTGGCACACTGAAGGGGCATGGTGATCGCATCGTCGCAGTAGCGTAAGCCGGGGATGAAGTCCTGCGCCCCGGAGGCGATGTCTCCACCGTCTTGAAGCATGAAATGCAAAGGGTTCACTCTTCCCGCAAAACCCGTTTGAGGTCCTTGGGAGTCGAACGGGATCGCCAGGGAAAACACCCGCCCGCGACGAACGAGACTAGCCGCGCGAACGATTTTCTCCGGCGTGATGAAGTTCAGGGTACCCAGCTCATCGTCCTTACCCCAGCGGCCCCAGTTTGACAGCCGCTTCCCCAGTGCACGGACATCCTCAATGGTGAATCGTTGCTGCGCCATCGACGCCTCCCCATGCAATTTCGTTCCGCAACTCAACGGTGCAAAAACACCGGACAACTTGCGTTGCGCAATACGTACTCCGTAGTGCTGCCGAGCACCAGCTCGATGATACGGCTGTGCCCATAGGCGCCAATGAAAAGCAAGTCGTGCCGATGCTCGCGCAAGTAGTTTGCGATTCGCTCCGGGGCATTTCCCGTTTGTTGCAGCTCGAGTTTTACCTCGATGGGATACGCCTTCAGGTAGGTGCTCGCTTCCTGCAAAATTTTGTTTCCAGCAGCTTCGTCCCGGTTGACCGTGAGCACGGTGAGGGGAAGGTGAAGGACCGTGCAGAATTCCGCTGCAGAATGCATAGCGGCCGCAGCACGTTGGCTGCCGTCGTACGCCAGCAAGGGATTTTGGATTTCCTTGAACTGAAGCGTGCAGACCAACACAGGTTTGGGTGACCGCCGGGTCACGTTTTCCGCCGTGCTCCCGAGCAAGCCTGTGACGAACTTTTCGTTCACCCCGCGGTGGCCGATGGCGACCAAGTCCGCGGTTTTTGCTGCTTCGGCAATTTCGTTGGGCACGATACCCATTGTGAGGATGGTGTCGTGACGGATGCCAGCTTGGGTCGCACGGTTACGAAACTCTTCCAGGATGGCCTTGCCGCGCTCGTGGAGGACTTCGCGCATCTTCGAGGAGAAATCCAGGTAGGGCTCGAATCCGAGCGAACCGGAGATGTCGTGAAAGAAGGAGCCTTCGATGGAGACGATATCCACGACATGCAAGCCGACGACCGTCGCCTCGAGCTTTTCAGCAAGCCAAATCGCGTAGCGACAGGCCGTGCGCGCGTGCTCCGATCCATCGAGGCCAACCAAAATCGTTTTGATCATAAGACTGCCTGTACCACCGCCTGGCAGCCTTCGACAAGCGCGCTCGTCTCGTGCAAACGCAAGCTTGAACCGCAGAGAAGCCCTTGCGGGAGAAAGCGATTCGGGGCAGAAGGAGCGACAATGAAGGTAACCGCTTTGGCGCTAACCGCGCCGAGGCAACGATCCGTGTGGGTGGCGCCGAGAGACTTCGGGACAAAATGCTGGGCGATCCTGGCGACCGCTCTTTTTGTCGTTACGGTTGGCCGACCACCAACCGGAATCGTGTCGCATCACCATCCGGGAGGTGACTCGGCCCATGCGCACGTGTTCATTGACTCGAACTGGTGGGGGATCGAGCGAGCGAGCAGATCCCACGAAGTCCTGCCTTTTGCCAGGAACGAGACACCTGTCGACTGGTGGTCCCGACAAGCGACGCCCAAGCGCAAGGGTGTTGGTTTGTGGCGCCAGGGTGCACTGCCCAACTCGCACGTTCATAGCTTCTCGCCGTTTCACTCCACGCTTTTAGGCACTGCCTCAGGAACGACTGTCTACGAGTGTTCCAAGGCTGCCCACATCTTCCCGCCCCGGGATCCTTCGCATCCGTTACCGGCAAGGTGGCACTCTCGTGCGCCTCCTGGGAGCTGACCCGTTGCGCTGACTCAAAACAGTCCAGTGCGAAATTGCGGTGGCGGTGGGCTACGGCTCCGTTTCCGTAGGGGCTGGGTCGTCGCCGCTCACCGCCAGTGTCTCGGAGGTGGAGGTGCGCGTGCTCAGTGTCCGTGTTCTTCTCCGTGGAGCTGCTGTGTTCGTCGGCCTAGTTGCAGTTCACGCGGGAGCAATCCAATCGCAGGTCGATCATGTGCAAGAAGAGGAAGATTCGTCGCCGAAACGCCCGGCGCCGCAAAGTAAAGGCGGCCAACAAGGTAAAGCAGCGCGCCAAGCTGACCTTGGGGCGGTGGTGGTGCGGGCCAGCCGCCCGTTGAGTTCGGCATCCTCGGAAGAAATCCGCGCCCGCGACTTCTTGTTGCGCCCACGGGGCACATTGCAAGAAATCCTCAACAATGTGCCCGGTCTCGTGGTGGCCCAGCATCAAGGGGGTGGCAAGGCGCCGCAGTGGCTTGTTCGCGGTTTCGACGCCGATCACGGGTGGGACTTTGCCGTTTTCGTCGACGATATGCCCGTGAACCTCGTGTCGCATGCCCACGGGCAAGGGTACGCCGATGTGAACTTCGTGATCCCGGAGACTGTCCAGCGGCTGCAGCTTTACAAAGGGCCGTACTTTCCGGAGTTCGGGGATTTTGCCAACGCGGGGGCGCTACAAATCGTGACGAAAGACGAGTTTCCCGAACCGTTTGCCCTTGCCGAAGGCGGTTCCTTTGGCACGCAGCGGTACGTACTGGGCGTATCCCCGCGGCTTGGCGAGTGGGGGAGTCTCCTTGCAGTCCAAGCCTATTTCTCTGACGGGCCCTTCGAGCACCCGCAAGATTACTCGCGGTACAATGCGTTCATGAAGTTGCAGCGCGCACTCGGCGAACGGCAAGATCTAGCGATTTCGGGTGGCGCGTACGCGGGCCGCTGGGATGCTTCTGGTCAAATCCCTCTACGAGCAGTTCGAGCTGGCCGTTTGGCGTTAGCCCCATTGGAGCTAGAGCCCCTGGCGGCAACGCGCCCGTTCCGCCGCTTCGATGCCATCGACCCCACGGAAGGGGGCGAGACAGATCGGCAATTTCTCGTGACTCGGTATCGGATCGCACCGGGGGCGGACGAAGAGTGGTCAGCCCAAATTTGGGGCCAACGATACAAGTTGGCGCTCTTCTCCAACTTCACCTTTTACAAAGACACCGGGCTGCGGTTTGTCGAGCGCTCCGGGCGCGTGGTCGATGTTGCCGGTGAACCCGTGGATGTCCGGCAATTCTATTTGCCCGGCGATGGGATCGAACAAAACGATCGCCGGGTGCTGTACGGCGGGCGCGTACAGTACCTCCGCTATTGGTTTGCTCCTGGTGGAAAGGGCCTTCCGCTTCGTACTCGCCTGGCACTGGAAACGAGGCATGACGACATTAAGCTTCATCTTTACCGGCAGGTTCGGCGCCATCGCTTTTTCCCAGTGAACGCGGTTGCCGTGGAAGAACGCTCGCTGGGTGGCTTCCTCGATCAGCAGATCTTTGTGACAGAGTGGTTGCGTCTCGAGGCAGGGCTCCGCGGTGACGTGTTTTTCTTCGATGGGCGCGACCGGCTTCCGCGACGCGTGGGACTTTTCGATCCACTGACGAACTCCTGCGTGGGGCAGAACGACCCCAATTTTTGTGCCGTTCGCATTCACGGTCGCGTCGTCGATTCGATCGTCAGTCCCAAGGCAAACCTCATCGTTTCTCCTGGACCCAGCACGGACATCTATCTGAACTTTGGCATGGGTTTCCACTCCAATGACGCTCGCAATGCCATTCTCGCAAGGCAGTACCCGACGCTGGCTGGGCCGCTGCAAAGTCCGCTGACTCGTTCGCTGGGCTACGAGATCGGCGTGCGGACTCGAGAATTGGACCGGCTCGATCTAGCCGCCGCGCTGTGGCTGCTCGATTTGGACAGCGAACTGGTTTTTTCCGGTGACGCCGGAAACCAGCAAATTGGAGCAGGTGGAACCTTCGAGCCAGCGGGCAAGACCCGTCGCTGGGGCATCGATTTCGAATCCCGCTATCGTGCCACGAGCTGGTTGTTCTTCGACTACGATTTGGCTTACGCGGATCCTCGTTTTCGCGGCACCGGGCAGGCGGTCCCACTCGCTCCGACTCTCCTCATGAACGGAGGGGTCACGGTAAGCCCGCTCGATCATTTCGAAGCTGCGTTGCGAGTTCGCTACCTGGGGGATCGCCCCGCGATCGAAGATCGTTCTCTTACGGCGCGTGGCTACACGCTGATCGATTTGCTCGGACGCTACCGCTGGCGAAACGTCGAGGCATCGATTGCCTTGTTGAACTTGCTCGACCGGGATTGGCGCGAGGCGCAATTCGCGGACACGTCATGTTTGCTGGAAGAACTGCAGGACCCTGCGCGACACCCCGACGCGGCCTGTACGATACGGCCCGGATTGCAGGGGACACACCCTGAGCCACCGCCGGACATCCATTTCACACCGGGTAACCCTTTATGGGTGCGAGGAGGGCTCTCCGTGTACTTTTGAACGCATGGCTTGCCGGACGATCTACGGCTCGAAGACCGTGGATCGAAGACTTCCACCATGGTCAGGGTTACGAGGGATGGACGTTTGTGAACGATGCGGTATGGCAAGGGCGGCTGCCGTGATGTCGGTGCACCACGCGCGCGCAGCCCGATGCAGGCAGGTGGCTGCGAGGTATCGATGGCCGGGTTTGCTAGCGAGGATCGACACGGGTAGATTGCGCTTACATGGCGGACAGCACATTCCCCTCTCCTGTGGCGACCGACGCGCAAGCGTTGTTCTTCGACCAACTTGGGGTTCATCCCCGTTGGTTGGAGGAGAGTGTGGGCAGTGCCTTGCGCCGCCGTTGCGACGACGCCGACTTATACTTCGAGTATCGCACGATCGAGGCAATCAGCTTGGAAGACGGTTTGGTGAAGTCGGCCTCTCGCCAGGTACGGCAGGGCGTCGGCGCGCGGGTCGTGGTTGAGGACCGAACTGGGTACGCGCACACCGACGATCTAACGTTAGAAAGCTTGCGGCTGGCAACGCGGGCTGCCGAAGAGATTGCTTGGCAAGGAGGAGAGGCCCGTTCCGTCGCGGTTGCCTTGGAGCGCCCTAGACACAACTTGTACGCTTTGCATTCCCCTCCGATTTTGGTTCCACCGGAGGAGAAGGTTCGCATGCTGTCGCGGGTGGACGAGTTCGCCCGCAGCTTCGACCCGCGCATTCGCAACGTTCTTGCCAGCATCGTGGTGGAACACAAGTTCGTTCTCATTGCCACGGCTGAGGGGCGGGCTGTTGCGGATGTTCAGCCGCTTGTGCGCATGCAGGTAACGTGCATCGCCGAGGAGAAAGGCAATCGGCAACAGGGAAGCTACGGCGGCGGAGGCCGGGTAGAGTTCGACTACCTGAAGGAGAACGAGCGCTACCTACTTTTCACGCGCAAGGCAGCCGAGCAGGCGGTCCGCAACCTGAGCGCGGTGGATGCCCCTGCTGGGGAGATGGTGGTGGTCCTAGGGCCTGGATGGCCAGGTATCCTGCTGCACGAAGCGGTTGGTCACGGCTTGGAAGGCGATTTCAACCGGAAGGGAGTGTCGGCATTTTCGGGCCGTTTAGGAGAAGTGGTTGCATCGCCCCTGTGCACCGTTGTCGACGATGGTACGATTCCCAATCGGCGGGGCTCGTTGAATGTGGATGACGAAGGAACACCCACGGGCCGAACCGTACTCATCGAGAACGGAATTCTTACCGGCTATTTGCAGGATCGGTTAAACGCTCGTTTGATGGGCATGCGCCCGACGGGCAACGGCCGGCGAGAATCATTTGCGCATCCGCCCATGCCGCGAATGACCAATACGTTTTTGCTCCCCGGAGAAAGTGATCCGGAAGAAATCATCCGCTCGGTGGATCGTGGTCTGTATGCTGTGTACTTTGGCGGGGGGCAGGTGGACATTACCAATGGGAAGTTCGTGTTTTCCGCAAGCGAGGCCTACCTGATCGAGGGAGGGAAAGTGACCCGACCAGTGAAAGGAGCCACCCTGATCGGCCACGGACCGGAAGTGCTCAAACGAATCACCATGGTTGGTTGTGACCTGGCTTTGGACGAAGGGATCGGGACGTGCGGCAAGGATGGTCAGTCGGTGCCCGTGGGTGTTGGCCTCCCCACAGTGCGGATCGATGGGCTGACAGTCGGTGGAACTCAACCCGTGCGCTAAAAGACCATGCTTCTCCCTGAGATTGCGGAACTCGTGTTGAGTGCAGCGAAGGCGAACGGGGCAACGGCTGCTGATGTGGTGGCCGTGAGCGGGAGAAGTTTGACCGTCGCCGTGAGGTGTGGGCGCATCGAGAAGGTTGCACAAGCTGAGGAGAAGCAGCTTGGACTTCGGGTATTTATCGGAGCGCGTAGCGCCGTGGCTGCCACGGCGAACTTTGCGCCGGATGCCCTGCGTGATTTTGCGGCGGCGACATGTGCACTGGCGAAGGTCGTTGCCGAGGATGATTGTGCTGGGCTACCGCAGATCGAGGCATGCGCGCGCGACTTCCCAGACCTCGGATTGTCGGATCCGCACGTCCGTGCACTTACGCCTTCCGCGGCTCGGCAGCTCGCGGAGCGAGCCGAGAGCAGCGCGCTGGAGTACGATGCGCGAATCGTGAATTCTGAAGGAGCGGAGTGTTCTACAGAGTTCGCACAAAGCTGGTACGCGACGACCAGCGGGTTCGCCGGCGGCTATGAGACGACTGCGGCCAGCGTTTCCGTGGTGCCGGTGGCGAAAAGCTCGCAAGGGATGCAACGCGATTACTGGTACTCTGCCGCTAGGCGCGTGGAGCAACTGGATTCTCCCGAGGATATCGGGCGCAGGGCCGCAGAGCGGGCGTTGCGTCGGTTGGACGCAAGAAGCGTCGGAACGTGCGAGGTTCCAGTCGTGTTCGATCCGGAAACTGCGGCCTCTTTGTTAGGGCACCTTTCCCAGGCAGTTTTAGGACAAGCGATTTTCCGCGGAACATCGTTTCTGGTTGGCCGGCTGGGTCAACGGATTGCGCCCGAATTCGTGAACATTGTCGACGACGGAAGGATCCCAGCTGCTCTCGGATCGAAGCCTTTCGATGCCGAAGGCGTGGCCACCCGTCATACCGAGGTGGTGAGAGAGGGACACCTCTGCTCGTACTTGCTCGACTGCTACTCCGCGCGAAGGCTGGGCTTTCCGGCGAGTACCGGCAGTGCCAGTCGTGCAGTTGGATCGGCACCTTTTGCATCACCCACGAATTTCTTTCTTCTTCCTGGGAAACAAGCGCCGGAGGAAATCGTTCGTTCCGTCAAACGCGGCCTGTACGTGACCAACCTGATTGGTTTTGGCGTGAATCAGACCACCGGCGATTATTCCCGCGGAGCCAGTGGCATCTGGATCGAAAACGGCGCGTTGACGTTTCCGGTGGAGGAGGTGACAGTTGCGGGCAATCTTCTCGAGATGTTTTCTCGGATTGAGGCAATTGGCAACGATCTCGAATTGCGACGCCGGGTAGCGGCACCGACGATTTTGATTGGAAAGCTTACCGTGGCGGGACGCGGTTGATGTGGCGAGCCAACGCATGGGCGGGGCTGTTCGGCTGTGGGCGGTGGCTGGGTTGGCGATATTTGTTGGCGGGTGCGCCTGGTTTCGTGCCCGCCCCCCGATCGAGCCGCGGGTGGGGGCCAAACAAGAGGGTGTTGCCTCCTGGTATGGCCCTGGTTTTCATGGCAACCCTACGGCCAGTGGCGAGGTGTTCGATCAGTATGAACTTACCGCGGCACATCCGAGCCTACCTTTAGGTACCCGAGTGCTCGTGACCAACCTGGAAAATGGGCGGCAGGTGGAAGTACGCATCAACGATCGGGGCCCGTTTGTCGATGGCCGGGTGGTCGACCTATCTTACGCCGCCGCTCGCGTTCTAGGGATGACGCAAGCAGGAACGGCACGCGTTCGCCTCGAAGTCATCGGCTTTGGCGAGCCTAGGCTGCGCGATGGGAAATATGCCATCCAGGTAGGAGCGTTTGCCGATCGACGCGATGCGGAGCGACTGCGCCGGGCCTTAAGTGCGAGGTTTGCAACGACTCACGTGCAGGCCTGGCGGCTAAATGGGCGGACTTACTACAGGGTTCGCCTTGGCCGCTTCGAACGCCACGACGACGCTCGCGAGCACGCCCGGCAAATAAAACTGTTGGGTGTGGCGCCCATCATCGTGCGCTTAGAGGAGTAGTCGTGGGCCGTTTGCTCGTGGCTTGGAAACCGGTCGTCGAGGCCGTGAGCTTGCTGACCATCGCACTGCCGTTGGCCTTATGGTCGCATTTGCCCGCCGTTTGGATCTTGGTTCCGCTTCTCTACCTCTGGGTGACGAAGCGCGACCTCGATCCGTATGGCATCACCTTGCGGGGCATCCCTAGTGCGCGTTTTCATCTCGTACTGCTCGTGGGCGTGTTTCTGCCGTACTTGGTGGGACATTACGTGTTTGGAGTATGGTACCTAGGTCGACGATTTTCTTTGCGCTTTCCAGATGAGTTTCCACAGCTCGTGCTAGAGCACTTGCTGGGAGTGGGCTTGGCCGAAGAGTTTTTCTTTCGGGCGTACATGCAGACGGAGTTCGACCGGGTGGCTGGCCTTCGTTGGTCTTTTTTAGGCGCCCGCATCGGCCCGGGACTGCTTTGGGCCAATGCCCTGTTTGCTTTTTGCCATGTGTTCAACGGAGGGCCCGCACGACTGATCGTTTTCTTCCCTGGTTTGCTTTACGGGTGGCTGTGGGCACGCACGCATAACCTTGTGGTTCCAGCTTTTTACCATGGATTGAGCAACATCCTCATGAGCGTCATGCTTGCGTCCTTCCGAAATAGCGTCATTGGGTTGCCGCTTGGGTGACAAAACACGGCCCATCGCCTTCGTGCGGCATTTGGGCGGCCAAGTTACGACACAGCCCCGTTATCCTGTTGACACTTAGACTGGGTTTGCCCGGTACGCAGATGACAAAGCCTGTCCCTTGCGGTCACACGGAAACTTGAACCGCCACCTCGGAGTGCTGGCCTAGAGCTTGCATCGAGTCCTCACCCGTTCGCGGTGAGGTCACGACCATGGCAATGGACATCACGCAATTATTGAGCTTCGCGCATCGTGAGGGAGCGTCGGACGTACACTTGTCCTCCGGTGAACCGCCGATGGTGCGTATTCACGGGGACATGAAGCGCATTGAACATCCGCCTCTAACGCCGGACGAGGTTCACCGGATGGTGTTCGACATCATGACCGATTCTGTGCGCAAGCAGTTTCAAGAGACCAACGATGTTGACTTTTCTTTTGAGCTGGGGGAGGTCGCCCGGTTTCGCGTCAATGTGTTTCGCACCCGCAAAGGCGAGGCGGCCGTGTTTCGGACCATCCCCACGAAGGTCATGACCATCGACGAGTTGGGGTTGCCGCCGGTTATTAAAGAGATTTGCAAAAAGGAGAAGGGGCTAGTGTTGGTGACCGGCCCAACCGGATCCGGAAAGTCCACCACTTTGGCGGCGATGATCGACTACATTAACGAAACTTACGAGGGACACATCCTGACCATCGAGGATCCGATCGAGTTCGTGCACCGGTCAAAGAAGTGTCTCGTCAACCAGCGAGAAGTTGGTCCCCACACGATGTCCTTTAACGCAGCGCTGCGCGGAGCACTGCGCGAGGATCCCGATGTGATCCTGGTGGGCGAAATGCGCGACTTGGAAACCATCTCCCTTGCGCTCACGGCCGCGGAAACGGGACACCTGGTGTTTGCCACCGTGCACACGTCGAGTGCGCCGAAAACCGTCGACCGCATTATCGACGTATTTCCCGCAGCGCAGCAGGGGCAGATTCGTGCGATGTTCGCAGAGTCGATCCAGGCCATCATCACGCAAACGTTGGTGAAGAAAAAAGCGGGCGGGCGGATTGCCGCGTTGGAGATTCTCATTGGCACTCCAGCAGTGCGGAACTTGATCCGCGAAAACAAAGTTCACCAACTGCCATCAGCGCTGCAAACTGGCCAGGCTTGGGGAATGCAAACTTTGGATATGGCCTTGCTCGACCTCGTGGCTCGTGGCCTGGTGACGAAGGAGGAGGCGCAGTCACGTACTTTGACGCCGAACTTGTTCGGGCCCGAAACTGCGGCGCGCGGTGACGGACGTGGAGGAACGCCGCTTAAGGCAGCGAGACCGTTACTGGGGCGTTGACGGAGGCTGCAGCCGATGCCGGATATTCGCGAACTCCTTTCCGAGATGGTCGCGCGCAACGCTTCCGACTTGTACCTCACGGCCGACAGTCCGCCGGTGTTCCGGGTCGAAGGGGTCAACCAACCCTATGGCACGACCCCTTTGACGCCGCGGGAGGTGGAACTTCTGGCGCATTCGCTGATGAGCGAGCGCCAGCGGGCGCAGTTCGATGAAAAGCTCGAAATGAATTTAGCGATTGCCTCGGAGCGCTTGGGCCGTTTCCGCATCAACGTATACCGGCAGCGAGGCGTCGTAGGCGTCGTGATCCGGCAAATCAAAACCCGAATTCCCACCTTGGATGAGCTCGGTCTTCCACCTGTACTCAAAGATATTGCACTCAGTCGCCGGGGATTGGTGCTGGTCACGGGCGCCACCGGCTCCGGTAAGTCGACCACGTTAGCAGCAATGATCGACTATCGAAACGAAAACTCGACCGGGCACATTTTGACCATCGAGGATCCCATTGAGTTCATTCACCCCCACAAAAAGTGCATCGTGAGCCAACGCGAAGTGGGCTTCGATACGGTGTCTTTCAACGAGGCGTTGCGGAACACGTTGCGACAGGCTCCCGACGTGATTTTGATCGGGGAGGTCCGCGACGTGGAGACGATGGAAGCAGCCATTACCTTCTCCGAAACCGGGCATTTGTGCCTGGCCACGCTGCACTCGAATAACGCGAACCAGGCGATCGAACGGGTGATGAATTTCTTCCCCGCTTCCCGCCACCCAGAGATTTATTTGCAGCTATCCCTCAATCTCCGCGGGATCATTTCCCAGCGGCTCGTGCCTGGTGTAGACGGCAAGCGGGTGGCGGCGTTGGAAATTCTGATCGACACGCCATACGTCAAGGAGCTGATCAAGCGGGGCGAAGTCGACAAACTGAAGGAGGCGATGGAAAACAGCACCCAAGAAGGGGGGCAAACGTTCGATCAAGCGTTGTACGAGCTTTACGCTCAAGGCCGGATTACCGAAGAGCAAGCACTGGCAAACGCCGACAGCGCCAACAACCTGCGGATCCGCATCAAACAACTGGAAATTGCCCGCAAGCACCCCGTACAACGGAAGGCTGCGGTGCTAGCAGATACTGGGGGTTTACGCATCGAGGGGAGGGAGCCACCGAGTACGTTGCGGAAGCCCGGAGGGCTTGGGGGCTGAAGGGGGGCCACCACTCGGACCTTGGGTGGTGGGGGCCCGGGTACGGAATCCTGACGTGGGGCGGCAGGATTCCGGCCCGGCCCAACAAGAACCCTAAAGGTCTATTTCTCTGGAACTCGGCGCATCGGCGTGGCTGAGAGCACCCACTCCAAGTAAGGTTGGGAGCCTTCGACCACCTCTAACGCAATCACTTCTGGTACGGCGTAAGAGTGCTTCTCGCGTACGGCGGATTCCAAGTCAGCGAAATTTTGGGCAGCCGCTTTGATGAAAAGGAGGTACTCTTCCTCCTTTTGAAGATTGCCCTCCCACACGTAAACGGAGCGAATCGGCCCGATGATGTTCACGCACGCCGCCAGTTGCTGCCGCACCAGATGCTCGGCGATTTCCTCCGCTTGCTTTGGAGTGCTGGTCGTCACCAGTACGACATAGAGTTTGTTCGACGTCATAGTGGAGTCTCCCCACTAAGTGGAAACGGTGGTGTCCGCTCTTTGGCGTTGTTGCCAATGTTGGACGATCCAAAGATAATCCATTTCTGCTTGGCGCGGGGGTAAAGGGCGGGGCAGTACGGGCGTGCGGCGAGTGCGCATGCGAACCCACGAGCGAAGGCGATGGAAGAAACTCTGTTGCCGCGGACGTGGCAGTACCCCACGTTCGATCAGCTCCCACTCCAAGACCTCTCTCACACGTTCATGAAGGTAACCGCGACGGCAAATGTCGGCGAGAGAGTTGGCCAGGTGGCGCGGAGTCAAGTTCGCCTCGATCATGATACTGTGGCCCACGTCGGCCACGGCATAGGCGTCCAGGTGCTGATCTTGGTACAGGCAAGCCGCGCTTTGAAAGTAATCGAAGGTGGGAATCAGCCGAGGGCCAAAAGGCTCGAAGATTTTCGGCGGCGAACGTCGCTCGAGATTGATGTAAATTCGCTCCACCGCATCCACTGGCTTGAGCTGGCGAGCAAGCTCCTGTGCTTCTTGGCTCAGTTCCGGATCCACCCCAATCCGGTCGAGAATTTGGGGTAGGTCTGCTGCCCCAAGCCTCCCCGCGAGCAGATCAGCATAAAGGGAATAAATGATCGGGTCCGATTCCCAGTCGTCCCCGAACAGCACCTCGCGGGCATGGTCAGGGAATTCGTTGCGCTGGCGCAGCAGCACCGTGAGCTTGTAGCCCACTTGCTCTCGCAAGTTACGGAAGCGGCCGCGCATGATGTGCTGGAGCTGGTTCTTGAACGTGATGCCGTCGTACTCCGTGCCGTCGAGAGCCAGCTTCTCCTTGATCGCCTTAGCAATTTGGGGCGGGCTCGCGGAGATGAAGAATACCCGCACTTCCCGCCCTTGTTGCCGTGCGACCCGGCGCAAATGGCGAATGAGAGTCACCACTCCAGGGACGGTAACTTTGTCTTCGGGTTTCTCGAACGGAATTTTCACCAAGTCGCGGAAAGTGTCGAACTCGCTACGCAAGTAGGTTTTGTCGAGATCCCACCGGAAAACAATGGGCGTGTGTTGCGGCGTTGCCATCTTGCGAGGTGGTTACACGCTTTCTAGCGTTGCTTGAATCTCTCGGACCACGCCATCGCGGACCGCTTTGGCGGCAACCTTGATTGCATTGCTCATCGCGCGTGCTTCCGACCGGCCGTGAGCTTTGATGAGTAAATGCTCGAAACCCAGGATCGGTGCTCCGCCATACGCGGTGTAATCGGTGAGACTGCGAAGGCGCTCGAGCCCACTTTCCAGGACGCGCAAGCCCAGGCGATAACGCCAGCTCTCCCGCGCTGCACTGCCCGCTAGTTCGCTCAAAATATCGGCAATACCTTCGAGAAGTTTCAAGACAACGTTGCCTGTGTAGCCCTCGGTGACGATCACGTCGGCCTTACCTTTGATGAGTTCGTGGCCTTCGATGTTGCCCACGAAGTTAACGCCTGGAACTCGGCTGAGCCGGCGATAGGCCTCGACGAGGGTTTCGCCTCCCTTATTGTCTTCGCTGCCCATGTTCAGTAGCCCCACGCGGGGGCTCGGCACCTTGGAAATCCTACGGGCATAGGCGCTGCCCATGATGGCGAATTGCACCAGCTCCGTGGCCTCGCAGCGGATCGTCGCCCCCACGTCGAGGAGTAAGGCAAGCTGATCTTGGCCGGGATACTCCGTCTGGCGCGGATAAACCGAGGCCAGAGCTGCACGACGGATACCCGGCAAAGGCCGAAAGTGGCGCGCGCAAGCGAGCACGGCTGCCCCCGTGTTTCCTGCGGTTACTACAGCGTCGGCCTCTCCACGTGCCACGAGTTGTACAGCCGTGATAACCGACGCCCGTGGCTTCTTCTTTACCGCTTCGTGTGGCTCCTCGGCCATGCCAATAGATTGGTCCGCGTGGCAAACCTGAATCCGCTCCGGCCGATATTGAACACGATCGAGGTTTGACTGGATTTGTTTCTCGTC
>BEIG01000009.1 GCA_002898795.1 bacterium HR30
CCGCCCGTCGAACGTAGAAAAACCTCGAAAGCCGAAGATCGAGTCCACTTCGTAACTGCCCACGACCGCTCCCGTGTCGTAACCCGATGCGGCAAACAACTCGGCCAATTGCGGCCAGGTAGCAGAGAGGCGGTCAAGCGGGCCACGCACGCCATGGTGAGCTGCCAGGGTCCCGGTGAGCACGGTCGCACTGGCCGCGCGCGCGTAGGGGGCGTTGGAATAGGCCTGTGTGAAGCAAATTCCGATGTCACAAAGGTGGGCCAGGGTTGGCGCCAATGGGCCAGCCGGAGCGGCTGGGACGATCGAGGCCCAGGAGCGGAGCGTATCGGCTCGAACCGCGCCCAACGACACCATGGCCACGCTTGGTCTTTGCATGTTCCGAACGACCAGGGACAGCGCAACGGCCAATGCCAAAAGCGCCGCCAGCCCCGAGACTGCATCCCAGAACCGCATCGACCTCGGGAAAGCCCGGTTCAACCTGTTGCGGCGGTGGCAACCACCTCAGAACCCTTGGCTGGCCCCGTGCGTAAAGGCAGCCCCCGAAAAAGGTGCACTTTGTCGCAATCGGTGCAGAAATGGCCCTCGGGTAACGGCGTTTCAGGGCGGGTCCAAATCCGCCGGGCAGCTATGAACCTCTCATTGTTCCACATCTGGCGGAAAGCGCCCGGACGGTAGGTATCGAAATCATCCTTCTTATGGAAACCGGAGCAGCAAGAAGCGAACCCGCCATCCCAGTGGAACACCGCTTTCTCCCATAGCCAGACACAACGATTCGGCCGGATGTCCAGATAATCGAAGGAGTACTGCCCTTTTGGCGCCCAGTTAGGATCCTCGTAGAGACCGCCAACGGCGGAAAAATTGTCCACCCCGATTTCTTGCGCGAGCGCACGCGCCTTTTCCACTTGTGCCTCGTTGTGACGGAACACCAGGTACTGCCACGTGATGAAGGGTTTCGAGTTTGGATTACGCTTTTTCGCGGCAACAAACTTCCGCAGGTTGGTCAAGGCCAGGTCGAAGCGGCCTCCCCGACGATAACCCTCGTAGCTTTGCTGATCCGCCCCATCGATTGACGCGGTGAGGTACGACAATCCCGCGTCCACAATGGCCTGGAGGCGGCTGTCGTCGAGCGGAAAGCTTAGGTTGCTGGAAATGATTGTCGGCACGCCCCGCGCCTCGGCGTAAGCAATCATGGACGGAAGCTCTTTCGCGAACAGCGGCTCACCCCAATTAAACAGCTCGATGGAGTACGCGTATGGCCCGAGCTCATCGATAATGTGGCGGAATGTCTCCAAGTTCATCGTGCCGCGGCCTCTGCCGCCCTGTTCGCCTCGGCCGGTTGGGCAAAACGGGCAATGCAGATTGCATTTGTTCGTCACATCCACGCAAAGGAGATAGGGGTACGACCATAACCGCTCGCGGCCAAGTTTCATTTCCGCTTTGACCAGCAAGAAATTTAGGCGCTTACGAACCCGAGCCCAAAAGCGTTGCATGCACGAACTCTACCACAGCGCCGGGAGAGAAGGAAATGCAACCTGGCCACAGGGCCTTTGTCCCGGCCCAGTGGCCAGGTGTCGTTGCCTCGCTACGGCAACGGAATCATGCTTCCGTCGCCGTGGCCCGAAGCATCCAGGCATGCTTTTCGTGTTGCTCCATCAAGCCGGTGAGAAAATCGGCCGTTCCGACGTCGTGGTGTTGATCCTGCACCACCGCAATGTCTTGCCGTAGTTGGCGCACGATCGCTTCGTGGTCTTCGGCAAGATTGCGCACCATCTCGCGTGCCGAAGGGACCTTGCCCGGCTCTTCCCGCAGACGAGTTGCTTGGCGGAACTCTTCCAGCGTGCCTGGGGACACCCCACCCAGAGCACGAATTCGTTCCGCCACATCGTCAACGATATCGTCCAACGCCTCATACTGATCCTCAAAAAGCTTGTGGAGATCGTGGAACTGAGGACCGACGACATTCCAGTGATAGTTCCGGGCCTTGGTGTACAGCACGAACTCGTCAGCCAAGAGTTTGCGCAAAATGGCGCACACCCCTTCTCGTTGGTTATCCGTCAAACCGATATTGACCTTCATACGACTGACCTCCTTTCACAGGTCAGTACTCTAAGTCTGATCGTTGCAGTGGCAATTCTTTTCTTTAGATTTTTGCCATTGGCGTTGCCTATGGACCTCACCGCAATCACCCTAACGGAGCTTCGCTACCTGGTTGCACTGGCGGACACCGGGCACTTCGGCAAAGCCGCTGCCAAATGCTTCGTCACTCAGCCAACGTTAAGCACGCAATTGAAAAAGCTCGAAAACAACCTGGGCGTCCAACTGATCGAGAGGGATCCGCGACGCGCGCGGCTTACAGCGGTGGGCCAACAAATTGTGGCCCGTGCTCGGGTGATTCTCGAACAGATCCACGCCATTGGGGACGTTGCCCTGGGGCAAACCGACCCTCTCAGTGGAGAATTTCGCCTCGGGGTCATTCCAACCCTGGGCCCATACCTACTGCCCGAACTTTTGCGGCCGCTGGAAAGGCGCTTTCCGCGTCTCCGGCTTACGGTGGTGGAACAGGTTACGGCCACACTCGTCGATGAGCTTCTGGCGCACCGGCTCGACGCCGCTTTGCTGGCCCTGCCCATCGAGGAGGAAGGATTGGAAACTTTGGCGCTGTTCGACGAGCCGTTTTGGGTGCTCACCCCAAAACACCATCCGCTGGCACGGCGTAAACGCGTTCGCGAACAGGACCTCGAAGGCCAAACGGTGCTGCTGCTTGCCGAAGGCCACTGTTTGCGAGAGCAGGCCTTGTCCCTTTGCACTCAGAGCCGTGCCGAGGTGGCGGCAGACTTTCGTGCCTCCAGCCTCGAGACGCTGCGACACCTCGTATCGGCCGGATATGGCTGCACCCTGATTCCAGAATTAGCCGTACCGCGACTCCGCGACCCCCACACGGTGGTACGGCCGCTTACGGGCAATCGCGCCCATCGGCGAATCGGACTTGCTTGGCGGCGTACTTATCCCCGACCGGAAGCCGTCAGCAGCCTGGGTCAATTCATCCGCGAGCAAGCGTTACAGTGCGGAGTTGGTAGTATCCGACCCAGCACGATGGCTGCAGTGGAACAAACTCAAACGCGAGGAGGGGTTCGCTGAACGGGCCTTGGGGAAAAGGACCAGTTTTCTCCAACCGTGGGAGTGCTCCGCAGATACTGTCTTATCCTTCTCGTACCAGGCGCTGGTAACGAGCTAAAACGCGCCCAACATAGTCAAGGGTCTTCCGTCCCTGCGCATACCCAGCCGGAAGGAAACGATAGAACGACTCGATTTCCAGGAGCGGAAGGACGCGCGCCACATGACCATGCCACCGACGGGGATCGAGGCCGAGACGCCGAGCGATCTCCTGCGCATCACGTACGTGGGCTGGGCCCATATGGTACGCGGCGATCACGAACGGCAAACGTTCACCTTCGACCACATCGGCAAAGAGTTCATTCAAGTAAACCAGGTACCGCACGCCCGTTCGAATGTTGCTCTCTGGATCAGCAAACTGTTCCTCACCTACCTGCGAAGCCGCAATCGGGCGCACCTGCATGAGGCCCACGGCACCTCGCTCGCTAACGGCGTCTGGGTCGAAGTTGGACTCTTCCGCGATAATGGCAGCCACCAACTCCCAATCCAGTCCAGCCGCTTGCGAATAGGACACGATCCACCGATCGAAGGGAGACAAGCCTGGGTCGATCAAGGCTTGCTCTGCACTCTCCCAGAGTTCTTCCACACGGAGTGAAGCCAGCTCACCGCCATCCACGGCAATTTTCCACCCGTCTAGCCCGATGACCCAACGCTTGCCGTCGGCACTCGCATTTGCGCTGACGGAAGTAGAAACCTCGGCTACCCCGACGGGCAAAGAAACGGGGGTTACGGCCGATTCCGACCACCACCACCCCGCTACCGTAAGGGCTCCGCTGAGCAAAGCCCCGGCAACGAACGGCACAGCGCGGAACTTACGGATACCGCGTCGCATGGCCACAGCATGGCGGGTTTTCCCGCCTCGAGCAAGAGCAAACGCAGCCGGTGTACTCGATTGGTCGGTGGCTTTAATCGCTCGCGTTCGCTAGCCAAGATGGTCGTGACCCACCTGCCCGATTGGCGTTGGGAGATCCCGGAGTTCTTCAACATCGGTGTTGCGTGTACTGACGCGCACGCTCATGGAGCCCGCGCCGACACGCCGGCAGTCATCGTCGATGACGACCGGCGGGGGGTAGCATCGTTAACGTTTGCGGAACTGGCGGAGCAAACGAGCCGCATGGCGCAGCTCCTTCGGGACCTGGGCGTTCAGCGCCAAGATCGTATCCTCATCCGCTTACCGAATTGCATCGAATACTCGGTTGTCTTCTTGGGGGCCTTGAAGCGAGGGGCGATTCCGGTGCCTAGCTCGATCTTGCTGACCGCGGATGAACTAAACTTTCTCGCACGCGATTCAGGGGCGGTTGCCCTTGTTCTCGACGTGAACTCGTGGCCGCTCGTTGGCGACGTTCAAGCCAACGCACCGAACTTGCGATGCGTCTTGGTTGTCGGCGAACACATGCCAAACGGTGCCCATGTTCGAGGAACTGCCGAGCTTTTAGGGCCGGCCCTAGAGGCTGTGCGCCATTGGGAGCCGGCAGAGCCCACGCGCAGCGAGGATCCTGCGTATTTGGTCTATACCTCTGGGACCACGGGCTACCCCAAAGGCGTCTTGCACGCGCACCGGGTACTTTTGGGCAAACAACCCTCGTCGGAATATTGGTTCAACTTTTTGCCTTCGGGAGAGCGAGTTCTTCATTCCGGCAAGTACAACTGGACGTACGTTCTGGGCACGGGCATGATGGATCCGTTATATCGCGGGCACACGACAATCGTGCACGAGGGTAGCTCCGACGGGCCAGTTTGGCCCGCGTTGATCGCGAAGCATCGAGCGACGACGTTTATCGGCGTGCCGACTCTCTACCGTCACATTCTCGAGCGCTCCACGGCAACCAAAGCAGACGTACCGAGCTTGCACCACTGCATGTCCGCAGGGGAGCAGCTATCGAGCGAGCTTCTGCGCCGCTGGCAAGAGCGATTCGGCATGCCGATCTACGAAGGTTTGGGCATGACCGAATGCTCCTACTACATTTGCCAGACGGCCAAGAAACCAATTCGTCCGGGCGCTGCCGGCTTCATTCAGCCTGGGCATGACGTGCGGATTCTCGACCCGGAGACGCTCACCGAATGTGGCACCAACGAGGAAGGAATGCTCTGCATCCGGCGGTCAGACCCCGCGTTGATGTTGGGCTATTGGAATCGGCCCGAGGAAACGAAGCAATGCTTCCGCGGTGATTGGTTTCTGACAGGGGACTACGCGCGCAAAGACGCAGATGGCTACATTTGGTTTCTCGGCCGGCGTGACGATCTCATCAAATCTTTCGGCTACCGCGTGTCCCCGTTCGAGGTCGACCGCGTTCTCAAAGAACATCCCGACGTTCTCGATGCCGCAACCACTGCGGAAGAAGTGAACGGGAACAAGCGGCTGGTTGTGTCTTACGTCATCTTGCGGCCCGAAGGCAGTGCGCACGCGAGCGACATCCTCAAATTTGCGCGCCAACACCTTGCCTCGTACAAGGCGCCAAAGATTGTTTATGTGGTCCGAGACTTCCCGCGCACACGAAATGGCAAAACGTTGCGTAGGGAGTTGCGCCCAGAGCTTGCCATCGAGCGCGCCAGCTCTCTCGACCTCCAATCTTCGCAGGCAGACGGGTAACGCCAAGAGACACAAACAAAATTCTGCGCGATCTGGTCGTGTTCGGACTCGGCTCCCAAATCTCCTCCCGTAGGGCGTGGTTGTACACAGCGAGAAGCTTCCCTCGAGGATCACCGCAGCTCCTCGCGTCTCGGACGGTGTTCAGAGGGGCTTACGCTTCAAGCGAGGAAAACCAAAGTGACATGAAGCAGGGAGTTCAAGGCACCCATACCCAGTTCGGATTTCACTTCCGCATCCTTGTCGAGTAGGCACGGGAAACAGGCGGTCGACCGTCAACTCAAGCAGGCGCTTCGTCAGGGATCGCAGCCCACCGTTGGCAAGGCTCAGGCGCCAGAGTGGGCGTCCGCCTCAACCAACGGTGACCGAGCTTTGCAGTCGGCGAATGAGTTTTTCGTTCTCCTCCCAAAGTTCGCGGGGAAGCCGATCGCCAAACTGCTTGAGAAACTCTGCTTGGGCGCCGGCATTTTCCAACCAGCCGAGGCGGTCGACCGCGAGGAGCTTCCGCAAGGTGTCTCGAGTGACGTTGATTCCATCCAGGTCAATGTCCTTCACTCGCGGGACGTAACCAATCGGGGTTTCTTCTGCTTCGGCTTCGCCGTGAACGCGCGCCAGCACCCACCGCAACACGCGTAGGTTTTCGCCGAAGCCGGGCCACAGAAAGTTGCCATGCTCATCGCGCCGGAACCAATTAACCCGGAAAATTCGCGGGGGCTGCGGCATGCGCTGGCCCATTTGCAACCAATGGGCGAAATAATCGCCCATGTTGTATCCGCAAAATGGCAGCATGGCCATGGGATCGCGGCGGACCACACCCACTGCTCCGCTTTGTGCTGCAGTGGTTTCGGAAGACAAGACAGCTCCGAGAAACACGCCGTGCTGCCAGTTGAACGCTTCGAACACCAAGGGGATCAGGGATGCCCTTCTTCCGCCAAACAAAATGGCCGATATGGGCACGCCTTCTGGCGCCTCCCAGTAAGGTGACATGGACGGACACTGCCGAGCCGGCGCCGTGAAGCGAGAGTTCGGGTGTGCAGCTTTGGTTTCACTTTGGGGCGTCCAGGGTCGCCCTTGCCAATCCAAACATTCGGCTGGTGGGTTTTCGTCGAGTCCCTCCCAATACGGAGTGCCATCCGGCCGAAGCGCCACATTGGTGAACAATGTGTTGCGTTGAATCGTTTTCATAATGTTGGGGTTCGTCTTCCAATTCGTCCCCGGAGCCACTCCAAAAAATCCGGCTTCTGGGTTGATGGCCCTGAGCTGGCCAACCTCGTCTAAGTGCATCCACGCAATGTCCTCTCCAACGGTCCAAACCCGGTAGCCCTTTTGCGAGGGAGGAGGAACCAGCATGGCCAAGTTGGTTTTGCCACATGCCGAGGGAAAGGCGCCGGTCAAATAGGTCACCCGTCCATTGGGCTCTTCCACGCCAACAATCAGCATGTGTTCGGCAAGCCAGCCCTCGAAGCGTGCCATGTAACTGGCGATCCGCAAAGCGAAGCACTTCTTTCCCAGCAACGCGTTGCCGCCGTAGCCGGAGCCGATCGACCAGATGTCACGCTCCTCGGGAAAGTGGAGAATGAATCGCCGTTCTGGGTTCAGGTCTCCCAAGGAGTGCTGCCCTTTGACAAAGTCGTCCGACGAGCCGAGCCGCTCGAGGGCTACTTTGCCCATTCTTGTCATGATGCGCATACTCACGGCGACGTACGGGCTGTCCGTGACCTCGACGCCAACACGGGCGTAAGGAGACGAAGGCGGCCCCATCAGATACGGGAGAACATACATCGTGCGGCCGCGCATCGCCCCCCGAAACAACGCACCCACTTTTTCCTTCGCTTCCTTCGGAGGCATCCAGTTGTTGTTCGGTCCGGCGTCCTCTTTCTTTTCCGTGCAAACGAAGGTGAGGTGTTCGGTTCGGGCAACGTCCGAGGGGTGGCTGCGATGCAAGTAGCAGCCCGGGAAAAGCTGTTGATTCAGTTCGATCAAGGTGCCGTCGTCGACCATCTCGCGGACGAGGCGTTCGTATTCTTCGTCCGACCCGTCACACCAAACGATGTTCTTGGGCTGCGTTTGCGACGCGACTTGGTCCACCCACTGTTCTAACGGCGTAGCCATTTTCGTGCTCTCCTTTCGAAGAGTTTACTTCCTGGTCACAGGTTCTCCCGACGGCGCACCCGCGTCCGTAACGCACTCGTTCAGCAAAACACCGATGCCCTCGATCCACGAGCGGATCACGTCGCCGGGGCGCAAATAACGTCGCGGTTTTCGGGTCGATCCGACTCCGGCCGGTGTGCCGGTGAAGATGAGGTCGCCTGCTTCCAGAGTGCACCGACGCGACAGGAATTCTATCAGTTCGGGGACGGGAAAGATCATCTCCCGAGTACGGCTATCTTGCATCATTTCACCACTGACCTCGCAGGTCAGTCTCAAGTCGTTTGGATCGGCAAACGCGTCTTGCGAAACAACTGCCGGCCCAATCGGGCCAAAAGTGTCGTACGATTTCCCCATGGAGAACTGCGGAGGGTTTCCGGCAAACTGAGCTTTTCGGTCGGAGATGTCTTGGCCAACTGTGTATCCGGCAATGTAATCCGCCGCTTCCTTGGCACGAATCGCTCGCCCACGGCGACCGATGACCACCACAAGCTCGACTTCCCAATCGACATAGTCGGAAGACAACTCCACCGCGTGGCGAGGACCAACGAGACAGTTTGGAAACTTCGTAAAAACCAGAGGAACCTCCGGAATGGGCAAGCCAGCCTCGGCAGCGTGATCACGGTAGTTCAAGCCGATGGCGAACACCTTACTGGGCCGTGGAACAGGGGGACCGAGCTGCTCTTCAATCACGGGCCCTTCCGCAGCCCCAGGAGCGAGGCCAGCACCCCACTCGGCGATTTCGAACCACCGGCCAATGGCCTCCATTGGATCGGAAGGAAAGCGTCCTTGCGAGCCATGCTCCAAGTCGATGAACCCAGTGTCGAGCCACAGGCAAGCTCGTCCGGCCCTGTTGATTAAACGAACACTCATTTCTCAAAGCTCCCGTAAGTCCTCGGGGGTGAACCCGTATGCGGCTGCGAGTTCTGGATCCTTGCGGGCGAGCATTTTTGCCAAGGTCACCATGACGCGGCACTGTTTCCAAGTCGCATCGTCTTGCATTTTGCCGTCGATCATTTGTACCCCACGGCCGTCCGGCATGGCAGCCATAACCTTTCGAGCAAAGGCGACTTCATCGGGCGGTGGGCTAAAGACCTTTTTCGCGATTGGGATCTGGCTTGGATGCAACGACCAAGCACCGACGCACCCCAACAAGAATGCAGCACGAAACTGATCCTCGCACCCCAATGGGTCGGAAATGTCACCAAATGGGCCGTAAAACGGCAACGCTCCCGTGGCGGTGCAGGCATCGACCATACGAGCGATGGAGTAATGCCACGGGTCTTGCTGTGCTACCGGGCGTGGGGCCTCGGGGTTCTTCGGGTCAGGGTCAGCCCGCACTAGGTAAGCGGGATGCCCGCCGCCCACGCGCGTGGTTTTCATGCGCCGAGATGCAGCCAGATCAGCCGGGCCAAAGCTCACCCCCTGCATGCGCGGACTAGCCGCGCAGATTTCCTCGACGTTGATCATACCCAAGGAAGTTTCCAGGATTGCGTGCACGAGAATCGGCCGGCTCAATTTTGCCCGTGCCTCGAGTTGTGCCAAAAGCCGGTCGACGTAATGAATGTCCCAAGGCCCTTCGACTTTCGGCACCATGATCACCTCGATTCGCTCGCCGACCTCCGTCACGATCCGGATCATGTCGTCGAGAAACCAAGGGCTTTCGAGGCTATTCACGCGGGTCCACAGAGGGGTGTCGCCAAGGTCGACCTCGCGAGCGATGCGAATCAGCCCCTCGCGCGCCGCCTCCTTCTTGTCGATCGGGATCGCATCTTCAAGGTTTCCAAGAAGAATGTCTGCTTGGCGCGCGAGCTCCGGCAACTTTGCTGCCATCTTGGGATTGCTCGGATCAAAAAAATGAATGACGCGCGATGGTTTGACCGGCACCTCTTTAAGTGGTTCTGGAGCCCCAATGGCCAAGGGTCGAAAAAAATCCCGCGGATTACGCATGAACCCTCCCCTGAGTTTTTGCGGCGAAATTGCAGGATCTTCTAGTCAGTTCTGCACACCTGGGGCAACCCGTGAAGTTTTCTTTGCCATTCCATTAGCAATCTCCCATGGTTGTGCTTCTGTTGGCCACCGATTAGGAATGCCCAGCCATGAATCTTGGGAAACTCGGGATCAGCCTACCGGTTCCGCCCGACATGCGCACCTGCCTCTGGTGGGCGCAGCGGGCGGAGGATTTGGGTTACGAAAGTATATGGATTGCGGATACGAACGGACCGGACCCGTTTGCCCTGGCAGCCGCAGTGTGCCAGGTCACCAAACGTGTGCGTGTGGGCATCGCCGTTTCTCCCGTTTATACCCGCACCCCTGGTGTACTTGCGCAAGCCGCCGCTACGCTGGCCCAATTGGCACCGGGGCGATTTATTTTGGGTTTGGGATCTTCGAGCCACGCCATCGTGGAGCAGTGGCATGGCTTGTCGTTCGAGAAGCCGGTTACCCGCGTGCGGGAAACAGTGGATCTGGTGCGCATGCTCCTCCGCGGAGAGAAAACCTCCTTCGATGGCCGGACTGTGAAGAGTCGTGGCCTGCGATTGCTCATGGTGCCACCGGCACCCGTGCCCATTTACGTTGGAGCGTTGCGCCCTCCGATGCTCGAGCTTGCTGGCGAGGTTGCCGACGGGGTAGCTGTGAATCTGTTTCCGGTGGAAGCCTTGGCGCGGATGCGGGAACACATAGCCCTAGGGGCGCGGCGGGCCGGGCGTGATCCCAGCACCCTCGAGATCGTCTGTCGCCATCAAGTCATGGTCACAAATGACCGGCAAATGGCCCGAGAGATTTTCCGCAATGCGCTGACGGGTTATTTTGCCACACCCGTCTACAATCGCTTCGCGGCCTGGTACGGCTTCGAGGAAGAAGCACATTGGATCGCCGAGGGCTTCCGCAAAGGTGACCGCGAGTTAACTCGCAAAGGCATGAGCGATCGCTTTGTCGACGCGCTAGCCATTTTTGGCAGCGTCGAAGAGTGCCGCGAGCGCATCGCTGCGTATGTGGATGCAGGAGTGGATACGACCGCGGTTAGCGTCCTCAGCTTCGATCCCGAAGTTATCCAGGCAACCCTGGAGGGCCTGGCGCCGGTTCGCGCTTAGCCTTTGTGCTCTCCGTATACCGTAGCGCCCGTTAGTTGCCTATCCGTGCACGATAACGCTGCGGGCAACTTCCCCTTGTTCGATCAGGCTCATGGCCAAATTGATCTCGTCAAGCTTCAGTTGGCGGCTGACGAGTTCATCCAGCTTGATGCGCTTGGCCATGTAAAGGTCGAGAATCCGCGGCATATCGTACCGGAACCGGGGCGACCCGTAGTACGATCCGATCACACCCTTTTCTTCTAGAGGGAAGTTCATCGCCGGAAACGTGACTTGTTGCCCCATGGGCGGCACGCCGACAATCACCAGCTTGCCACCGCGCCGCACGGCAGCGAAAGCCTGCTGGATCAAGTTTGGATTCCCAACGACCTCAAAAACAAAATCCGCACCTTTGCCTGCGGTTAGCGCCCGCACTTGGTCAGTCCAGTCACCCTGGCTCGGATTTACCGTGTCCGTAGCGCCGAACTGCTTCGCCAGTTCGAGTTTCTTTTCCACCAAGTCGACCGCGATAATCCGCTCCGCGCCGCACACCTGCGCCCCTTGAATCACGTTGAGGCCAACACCACCGCAGCCAACCACAGCAACCGTGTCCCCCGGTTCAACACGCGCCGTGTTCATCGCCGCGCCCACGCCGGTCATCACCCCGCAACCGACCAGGCACGCACTCGTTAACGGGACGTCCTTGCGGATGGGAATCACGGCTTGCTCCGGCACCACTGTGTACTCCGCAAACGAGCCGCACCAGTGCCGCAACGGCTGACCATCGAGTTGGAAGCGCGTAGTTCCGTCGTACATCGCGCCGGACATGGTGGCCATAGCTGCCTTCTCGCACAGGTGGGGACGGCCCCGCCCGCAATCGCGACAGTATCCGCAAGAATAGAGCCAAGTAAGCACGACATGGTCGCCTTTCTTGACCGAGCTAACCCCAGGGCCAACCTCTTCGACGATTCCCGCGCCCTCGTGGCCAATGATAATTGGGGGCATCATCGGGAGAAGACCGCGTTGAATGCTCAGGTCGCTGTGGCACACTCCACTGGCAACGACTTTCACCAGCACCTCGCCTTGATGAGGCTGATCTAAGTGTACTTCTCGGACCTGGAATGGCTCGTTCCAAGCTTGCAGCACAGCGGCTCTCATCTTGCACTCCTCTCGCAACGCGTGAATGATGCCACGGCTAGTAATTCACCGCACAGTTTAAGGCAACGCGATGGAACAGGAGGGAACCAAGCCCGTAGCCGTGGTTACAGCCGGGGGAGCCCGGATCGGGCAAGCGATCGTCTTGGCTTTTGCGCGAGCGGGCTACAACGTGGTTATTCACTACCGGACCTTGCGCCCCGCCGTGCAGACGACAGTCGATCTCGCTCACGCTGTGGGCGCGGAGGTGATCCTACACCAGGCAGACCTCGCAGTTCGAGCCCAGGCCGAACAACTTCTGGAGGTCACGGTGCAGCGCTTTCAGCGGGTCGACGTGCTCGTCGCCAATGCTGGGGCGTTCGAACGCACCCCGGTGGATCAATTTTCCGATGACGTCTGCCGACGCATGTTGGATGACAACCTGTTTGCTGCCCTCTGGGTGTCACGCACTTTCGGGGTGTGGATGCGAAACAACGGCAACGGCAGCATCGTGGCTTTGGCAGACGTGGCGGCGTTGCGTCCGTGGCGCGGGTACTTGGCGTACAATATCGCTAAGGCTGGGGTGGTCGCGATGGTCCGCACGCTGGCCAAGGACCTGGCACCTGCGGTGAGGGTCAACGCCGTGGCACCCGGACCGATCTTGTTTCCGCCCGGATTTTCCGAAGAGCAGCAACAACGCGAAATTGATCGAACGTTGCTCCGGCGGCCAGGTTCACCCGAAGATGTGGCGGAGGCCGTGCTCTTCTTGTGTCGGAACAACTACATTACTGGCGTTGTCCTACCCGTGGATGGCGGGCGACTACTCGCAGGTGACGATGGGCACTGAGTTCTGGGCAGCCATCTTTGGACGCTCCGCGCCAGTCGAAGTCGAAATTGGCCCCGGCACCGGAACCTTTCTGCTCTCGGAAGCAGCGGCAAGGGGGGAGACGAACTTTTACGCCATCGAAGCTTCACGCAGCCGAGCAGAACGTCTGACCGCCTTAATCGAGAAGCGGGACCTACGGAATGTGCGCGTCGTTCACGCTCCCGCACAATGCGTGGTTCGACTGATTCCAGACGCGAGCGTGACCGCCTACCACGTGTACTTCCCCGACCCATGGTGGAAGCGGCGTCATCACAAGCGACGTTTGTTTACTCCGGGCTTCACTCGGGAACTCGCGCGAACTTTAGTACCCGGAGGCCGGGTGTACGTAGCGACGGACGTGTTGTTCGTGTGGGACCAGATCCAAGAATACCTGGAAGGGAGCGGTCTTCCCTTGAGTACCTTGCCGGTTCCCCCTCGCGCAACGCCGACGGCCTTCGAGCGAAAGGGCTTGCGACGTGGCGTGCCGATTTGGGAGGGAACATTTGTCCGACCCTCCGCGGCTTCGGCGGCTACCCAGGCACCGATGGAGAGCTGGCATACAGTCGCCGCAGATCGGACCTAGCCAGCCCACCCACCGCAACGAGCAATACCACGTAGAGAATGAGCGATAGGAGCGCGAAGTGCGTTCCACGCCACTGTAGCAACGCTACCCCTACACACGCAGACAACACTCCAGCGGTTATCGCCGGAGCACTCGACCGTACGCAGTCCACCAAAACACTCCGGGTGGCGGGAAAAACAAACCAAGAGGCAAACCCGACGGCACTGCTGAGCAACGTGGCCGCTGCGGCTCCGGCGCTACCGTAAGCTGGGATCCACAGCAGATTGAAAGCAATGTTGACCGCTACCGAGAGCGCACTCACGAGCAGCAACAACCGGTACCAGCATTCGATCAGAAACACGTTGACGTAAACCGCTCCTAGGTAGCTCAACAATAGATTCCAGCTCAAAAACACGGCGGCTGGCCACGCCGCGGCGTACTTCTGCCCGAACACCACCTGGAGCAAGTCCGGCGCTAAGTAGCTGCACGCTAAAGCCAACAGGGTTCCTGTCGCCGCCAAATAGCGGAAGCCTAACTGATACCGATGGCGGAACGCCTTGGGATTCGAGCGGTGACTCGCGGCTAACAATGGAAACAGAGAGAGCATGACAGCCTCGGAAAACATCCCCAGCGCTTCGGTCAGGCGCACGGCGGCTGCGTACTGCCCCGCCTCTTCCGCACCACGCAATTGAAAGAGCAGAATTTGATCGACCCTTAATGCGGTCATAAACAACAGGGCCAACAAGCCAATTTGGAACCCTTCCCGGAGCAAGCTCCGCGCCCTCCCCAGCTCCGCGAATGGCGAAATGCCCACGCGGAGGAGTACAGCGCGAAGGAAGAGTGCGGAAAACAGCAAAGCGTTCGCTAGCCCGAGCGCGAACACGGCAACCACCGAGCCTTGCCACCACCAGCACAAGCCTACGAGCAGGAGAAATGTCGCGCTTCCTGCAAGGGTGATGCGATAGTAATGACGGATTTCCAAACGGCTTTGAAAATAAGCTCGGGCCAACAAATCGAACCCGAACGGCAACGTCGCTAAAGCGAGCACCAAGCATACAAACGTAACCCGATCGAGCGCCAACACCCATCCCACCAAGGCCCCGATGCCAGCGGCGAGAAAGCCCAAGCCGAGCCGCAACCACAACGCCGTTCCCAACAGAACTCGCGCTTCGTGGGGTTTCGCGGATAGCTCACGGGTGAGCACGCGTTCCATACCCAGGTCCGTGAGGAAGCCGAAAAAAAACACCATGGCCCCTACGAAGGCGTAAATTCCAAACTGCTCTGCCCCCAGCATGCGAGCAAGCACGATCATCGTGACCAAGTGGACAAGCTTGTGCAGCGCCATCCCACTGAGGCCACTAAAGGAGTTACGCAACAACTGTCGGCTCATGCGTGCTTGCCTTGGTGAGTCGAGAGAATCATTGCGGAGCAGATTGTCCCGAGCGCTGCTGTTCCTTTGCGGCAAACGCGCAAGGCTTGGTTTCCGTAGTAGCGCTCAAGTTACTGCAGCCCTAACTCCCGCAACGGTAAACGCCCCGTAACTCCATCCAGAAACCCGCGCACCAGCCACAAGTACGATTTCAGGCGATCGCCGCGAAAAACTCCCGCCACCATCCACCAACTAACGCCCAAGAAGAAAAGCGTGACGAACTTGCACAGTTGCGGCACGGTAGCATGTTTTCGCGCGAACAGGATGCTGTTGCGCCCGAGGAAGTAAAGCACGGGGAACGGTCGCGGCCGAGCCGGATTCGCCGCCCCAAAACCCCGGTGATAGATGATGGCGTGTCCGTTGTACACGATGCGGAAACCGGCCTTGCGGGCGCGGGCACACCAATCGACGTCTTCGTGATATCCGAAGAAGTTCTCGTCAAAGCCCCCAACAGTTTCGATGGCCTCTCGCCGCATCATCATCCCGTTACCGATCACCCAATCCACGTCCTTCACCACGGTCAGTTCCGGCCCATCAGGCACGCGCGAACCGACGAGATGCACCAGGTCGCGGTGGTACTTGAGTTCCCCATAGGCCCCCCAAACAATCTGGTGGTCTTCGAGCAAAATGTTCTTTGCTCCTACGGCACCAATTCGGCAGTCGCTCTCAGCTACGCGCACAAGCTCGCTCACCAACTCCGGATGCAGTTCCGTGTCGTTGTTCAGGAGCAAGACATAATCCGCCCCCCGATCGAGGGCATCCGCAATTCCCCGATTGTTTCCCCCGCAAAACCCGAGGTTTTTTTCCATGACGAGTACTCGCTGCGAAGGAAACTGCTGCCGAATGGCCTCGACGCTTCCGTCGAACGACGCATTATCGACGACAGTTGCGCTCCAGTTGGGGTAGCGAATTCGCGTCAGTGTGGAGAGGCAACGTAGGACGTCGTCCTTACCGTTCCAGTTCAGGATCACGATCGCGACGTGTGGTTCAGCCATCCTCTCTCTGTTCCTGCTGCATTCCATGCCATGTAGCGCGGCTTGCCAAACCTAGCCTCTCCAGGGGAACGGGTCGGTGCAGTAAACCGTCCCGTACACCTTGTAAACGTAGCCGGAAACCCGCAAGCTCCTTCCGCCGCCAGCGTAGGAGCAGGTCTTTCATCAAGTTGACAGCCAAGTGCACCGCGTACTTGGTTTGCAAGCGCAAGCTGGCGTGTTTCCTCACGAACAAGATCGCGTTCCGGGCAGACAAGTACGTGATAGGGCTCAAGTAACCTCCACCGTTGGTCGACGCGTGCATGCGGTGGCGCACCACTGCCGTGGGAACGTAAGCGACCTGGTAGCCCTTGGCCCTTGCGCGGACACACCATTCCAAATCCTCATGGTAAGCAAAAAACTCGGGGTCGAAGAGCCCAACCTCCTCTAGCGCTTCCCGGCGAAGAAGCATGGCGCAACCGCTGACATAGTCCACGAACGCGAATTCGTTGAACTTGGTGACGTCCGGCTCCATCCAACCGCGCTGCTGCACCAGAGGACCGTGGTAAGTGAGCACCCCATACGCCGTATGGATTCTCGGGGGCTTTTCCTGAGTCAACGTCTTCGCGCCCACCGCGGCCAAGCTGCCATCACGCTCCAAAGCTTTCACCAGTTCCGAAAGGCATGTTGGGTCCACAACGGCGTCGTTGTTCACGAGAAAAATCGCTTCCGCTCCATGCCGCAGGGCAAACTCCATTCCGGCATTTGCGCCGCCGGCAAAGCCGCGATTTTCGCGAAGGAACACCCAACAAACCGAACCAGCGGTATCTGCGAACACATGCCGTGGGTCTTCAACGGATCCATTGTCGACAACCACGGTCCAAGTAGGTACGAGCCGCCCTCCTCGAATGCTTTCGACGCACTCACGGGTAAGATCCGCTCGGTTCCAGTTCACCACGACCGCCGCGACGCGCATCCCGCGTTTTCCTCATGTCTCGGGGCGTCGAGCCACCGCCAGCACTCCACCGGCTACCAACCATGGAGAAATGGCAAACGCAACGCGCTGTAGCAGCCGGCCGCGGCGATTCAGTTCCCACCGCTTATGGCCTGGCTTCATCTCGAACATTCCCGCGCGGTAACCGAAAAACGACGATGAGTCGACCCACAGTCCCTTGCCCAGTGGCAAATGGAAGTCGTCTGCGTATAGGCGCTGAACAACGAAGCCAGCCTGTTCCAAGAACCGGCGTAATTCGCGTCCGCTGAAGCGGTACTCGGCAAACTGCAGCTTGAGTCCGCTGCGGCGCTTCTGCCAGTCCCGGAGCCGCCGTAGATGGTTGATCACACACCGCCGCCACGGATTGTTGTAAGGTACCGAAACCAACGCCACGCCCCCGGGTTTGAGTACACGGTAGAGTTCCTGAAGAGCCAGTGCAGGCCCCGCTTCGTCGTGCTCGATCACCCCGAGGGAAATCACGCCGCCCAAGCTGCAGTCACGTAGGGGTAAGCGCAAGGTGTCCGACGCAAACACCCACCCCTGCGCACCGTTTTGGGCGGCAGCAACGAGCGCCGCACGGGCCAAGTCGGTACCGATCACCTTGAACCCGCGGCGCCGAAGGTAAATCACCCACCGGGCGAGCCCACAGCCTGCGTCCACGATCACGCTATCGCGCGGCAGTTCGCGAAGAAACACAGGCAACGTGGTTTCATAGTCACAAAGTTCCACGTGATCGGCCACGCTGTCGAAGCTCCAGAAAATTTGGCTGGCGGCGATGCCGGTATCGACCGTGTAATACTTGAAACTCACTGGTCCTCCTCCTCTCGTAGGCCGAGCTCGACGAAAGGAATGGGGCGGTCACGCAAGGCGTCAATCATTCCTCGGACCTTGAGAATCACGCCAGCTTGTTCTCCAGTGACAAATCGCCTCAGGTACTGAAACGGAAGTGTCCCGAGCTGAAAACATGTGAACTTCGCCCGCTGAAACACGTTGCCATGTTTTTGCACGTAAAGGACCATGTTCCTCCCTGCCAAGTATTGCCGGATGCTGACGTATCCACGCCCTCCAGAGCTTCCGTGGCCCTTGTGGAGAATCCGGCCCGCCGGGGCAAAAACAATACGATAACCTTTTCGGCGGGCAGTCGTGCACCAGTCAACATCTTCGTGATAGGCAAAGTAGGCATCGTCGAAGAGCCCCACGTCTTCGAGGGCTTGGCGGCGCAAGAGCATCGCCGTACCCGGCACCCACTCGACGTCACGCTCCTGGTTAAAGCGGAAGTCGTCAGGGCAGTAGTATCCCACGAGTCGCACTAAGCCTTGTCGAAAGGTTACGTACCCGTAAGCCACCCAGATACGCGAGGGATCGTCCCAGGCCAAGATCTTCACTCCGACCGCCGCAATGCGGGGGTCTTGCTCGGCAACCTGAACGGCCTTGGAAAGCACGTCGGGTTCCACCACGGTATCGTTGTTGAGCACGAAAACGTATTGCGCACCTGCATCGAGCGCATAGCGAATTCCGGCATTGTTACCCCCCGTGAATCCCAAGTTTCGCGGGAGCCGAAGGCATTTCACCGTTGGAAACCGCGCTTGCAACACAGGTGTCGGGTCAATCCGCGACCCGTTGTCCACAACGATGATTTCAACGTTCGGGTAATCCACGCGCTCGAGGCTTTCCACGCACTGCAACGTGTCTTCGTTGCCATTCCAGTTGACCACGACTACGGCCACCTTCGGCCGGGTTTCCGCTGGTCTATGCATCCAATGCCTCGTGATACACGGTTAATGTCCGCCGTGCGGTGTCCGACCAAGAAAAACGCTTTGCCTGTTCCAAGCCTAATTTTCGAAGTTGCGCACGCACGCTCGGGTCGCTCAAAACCTGCTGCAGCGCCTCGGCAATGGCCTCCGCGTCAAGCCTCGGCAAGTACAGGGCCGCCGGACCAAGTACCTCCGGGATCGAGGTATGGCGCGGGGCGATCACGGGACACCCGCATGCCATGGCTTCTAAGAAAGACAGACCAAAGCCTTCGTAGCCGGAGGGGCTACAGAATGCGAGCGCGTTGCGGTAGAGTGCCGCAAGGACATCGTCGGGCACCTCACCCAGGTAACGTACCCCTGCCGGGAGCTGCTGTAGAAATTCGGGCATGTAGCCAGGTCTTCGGCGACCCACTAAAAGCAAATGCACACCTCCGAGGTTCAGGCGCGAGTAAGCTTCTACTAACACTTCCACATGCTTCCGGGGCTGCAAGGTTCCGGCGTAGAGAACGTACGGAGATGGAACTCCCAGGCTTTGCAAAATGAGCTTGTCCCTCTCGGATGCGTCCGGGCGGAAGACCTCTCCCGCTGCAAGCGGCACGACGACCACCTTTGTCGCCGATACTCCCAGCGTTTCACACAGGTCTTCGCGAGCGTGGGTGCTCACGGTGATCACACGGCGCGCGATGCGTACCGAGAGCGGTACCAACGTTTTCTGATGCAAGCGTTGCAACCAAGCGAACGACTTTGGTTGGTGAAACACCGCGAGATCGTGCACCGTTACAACTTTTGGGACCCGCCGGCATAGGGGTAAGGTTCCCTTAGTTCCGTGATACAGGTCGACTCGTTTTTTGCGCAACGCTATGGCCGCGCGTTCTTCCCAAAGCCCTTGCTCCCAAGGGCGCCGGAGGGGAATTTCGATCACCTCTTTGACTGCCTGTCCCACACCGTCGAGCATCGCGGCTTGGTCGCACACGACCGTCAACTCATGCGATCCCGGCGTTTCTGCCAAAGCTCGGATGAGCTCCCGAGCGTAACGCGCCGGCCCGCCCCGCACACCTAGAATTGCCCCTATGGCAACGCGCATGGCACGGGTCGAGAAGCCAACTCCGGCGGTGGGCCCGAGTAACCGTTCACCCCCAGCCAAAGCCCGTGGCACATTTGTTGAACCACGCGCCATTGCCCTCGAGCAGCGTGCAAAAGGACGCTGCCAATAAAGAGCGCAATCATCGCCGGGCCAACCAGCAACCAGTGCCACGGACGCAGGTGTTCCCGAGCAACCAAAACCAAATTGCGCGACTTCAACACGGCGCTGACCGCTGTAAAACTGCCGGCAAATCCTCGCCAGCCTCGATGAGCCACACGAACGCTGGGAACGAGTGCAACCTTGTACCCCTTTTTTCGTGCGCGCAAACAGAGGTCCACCTCTTCGTAGTATGCAAACAACTCCTCCCGGAAACCGCCAAGTTCTCGCCAACAGCTTCCTGAAACCAGCATACAGCACCCCACGACTCCACCTACGAACCGGTACGGTTGCCGAACGAAGCGGTAACGTACCAGGCTCCGCGGAACGGCAAGCAACCAAGGAGCAACCCGTTCCCCAACCGACAACACCCGCCCGGTTGTTTGGTCCACCACGGTTGGGCCGGCAATGCCCAGCCCTGGAATGGCTTGCGCCACTTCGAGCAAGCGTTGGCAAGCTTCGGCGGGCAACACCGTATCCTGAGTGAGAAGCAAAAGCCAACGGGCACCGCGTCCAAGTGCTACCTCAGCCGCCTGGTTCGCGGCAGCGGCAAATCCGCGGTTGGTATCGTTCCAAACCACGTGCATGTGCGAGTTTCCCTTCGCACAGGCTCGTAACGCAGCCCGATCGGAGGGGGATGAATGGTTGTCCACCACCACGACAAAGGACTCGTGGTAACTTTGCGCCAATGCAGCCCGGATACAGTCGACGGCGAGGGCGCCCCCATTCCACGTAACGACGCAAATGCCGACGAGTTCGCTTTCGCTCATACCAGTGCTTCGACAAACGACGATAGAAACCGCTTGGCCTGCGCTGAGGGCGAAAATTGCTCGGACAGCAGTTGGGCGGCATTGGTAGCCAAGACTTCCCGCGTCTCCGGATGACGGTACAGGTCAATCAGCGCTTCGGCCAAGGCTTCGGGATTATTGGGGGGGACAAGGACAATGTTCTCTCCGTGCGTAAAAACCTCGCGCACCGCCGGGCTATCCGCAGACACCACCGGCCGCCCCATCGCAGCGCATTGATACACCTTGTTGGGAATAACCATCCTGGCTTTCTGATTGTCGCTGAAGATCCCCAAGCACACGTCGTGCTGCGCGATCAGTTGGGGAATCGTTCCGTAGTCTACCCAACCCAGCAGGGTAACGTTGTTCAGCGAAGCTGCATCGAGCTGCTTCTTCATTTCCGTCCATTGCCAGCCATTGCCGCACAACGTGAAGCGGATGTTGTGCTCTCCTTGTAACCGCTTTGCTGCCGTGAGGATGACCGGCACTCCATGGAGTGGAAGAAAGGAGCCGTAAAACAAAACGTGCATAGTTTCACTACGAGATCTCGGGGGGGCATATCGGAACAGACTGGTGTCAGCGCCAAGGTGGAACACGCGGATTTTTTGCGGCGGCACGTTCAACCGGCTCCGCAGATACTCAGCATGGGCGTGTGTGTCGATCACGACGCGATCGGCCAAGTTCAGGCTTTGGCGATCGAGCCAGGCCAGGAATCGCCTGATAGGAGGGAAATGGCGCGCCACCATCCGATCCTCGATCGTCTCCAACACCGTAACGAGGGGGGCGAACACGAGGCGCCGACCGCGGGTGTAGCCCAAGTGACTCGCCCACAGCACGTCGAGCTGGCCACGAAACCCAGCCACCAAAATTTGCGCAGGACACCTTCGCAGAAGTGGCCAAAGCCGCGAGGCCGAACGCACATAACGTGCGATGTAAGTGACAACGGCTGCGGGGCGAATGAGCTCGCGGGAAACCAACGGGGTTTCCCGAAAACTGTCATGACAATGGTGAACCACCAAGCCAGCAGCGTGCGCGGCCTGTACCAAGATGCGGCTTACCGTGTACGAGGCAGGGTACGTACCGAAAAAGCACACTTGGACGTTGCGCTTTTCCGTCCGGCTTTCCCTCAACTTCCGCTCCCCCGACGGCGCTGCGCCTCAGAGTATTTGCGGTCAACTTCTTCGATACGAGGCAACCGTTCACCCAATTCTAAGCAGCGCAAACGAAACAGGATATCCTCGATCAAGTTACGGTTCCCTGCGATCAGGTCGGCCACCAAGCCGATCAGCACGGTCTGAAAGCCGATGATAATCAAGAGTACCGTGAGCAGAAGCGATTGGATGTGTCCGCCGCCGGTGCCCGTGAAATAGTAGTACAAGAAGCGAACACCAGGAATAAAGCCTGCCAGGATCAGCAGCCCTCCCAAGTAAGAAAAAACTTTTAGCGGCTCGTACAGCGCGTAGATTCGTACGATCGTGGATGCGGATCGCTTCACGTACTCCCATAAGGAATGGAAGAGCTTCGACTCGCGGGTAGGATAGCTACGAACAGGAACATGGGTAATGGGAAGGCGCTTTTTCCCGGCCTGGATGATCGTCTCGATGGTGTAGGTAAAGTCAGAAATTACGTTCAGCCGAAGCGCGGCCTCGCGGCTAAATGCGCGAAAGCCACTGGTCGTGTCGGGAATGCTAGTACCGGAGAGGGTGCGAACGACCCAACTTCCATAGCGCTGCAACAGCCGCTTACCGCGGGAGAAATGCCGCAGGGTAGACGGGTCGCGATCCCCGACCACCATATCCGCCTGGCCTTCGAGGATCGGCCGAATGAGCGCCGGGATATCGGCACCGTCGTACTGGCGATCTCCATCGGTATTCACGATGATATCGGCGCCAAGCCGCAAACAGGCATCTAACCCGGCCCGAAAGGCCCGAGCCAACCCCCGATTGTTGGGAAAGCGCAAGATGTAGTCTGCGCCTTCCTGGCGAGCAATTTCTGCTGTTCGGTCGTGCGAGCCGTCGTCGATCACCAAAACTTCCACGATGTCGACTCCGGGTATAGAACGGGGCAATGACTTTAGCGTGTCCGCCAGGCATTCTTCCTCGTTTAGGCAAGGGATCTGAATGATGAGCTTCCGTGGTGTCATAGGCGCTTTGCCTCGAACAGGTTGTCACTAGCAGTGGCACGAGTCAAACACCTCTGCCCAATAGAGTTCCGGAGCGGTCAATGTGGGAAAACCTTGGGGTCGTGATCCGCGTGATGCTCTTCGGTGCCTTGAGTTTTTACCTGCCAGGTCGTGCCTGGTCCGCTTGGATTTTTGCCGCCCGGAAGCCGACCGCGTTTTTCGTGCCGCCCTTGCTTCTGGAACTAGCGGTCAGCGTGGTCACGGCCACTTTGGTGGGTTTCGTCTTATTGGAAGCAAGTGTGTGGTCGCCTCTCACCTTTGCGGCCGTAACGAGTTCGGTCGCTGCTCTCGGTTGGTGGGCCTCACGGGATAAAGCCAAGCCAGTATATGGGAGGGAGGATCTGCTGCTCCTTTTCGTCGGAGCTGCAGCGGCGTGGTGGCTCCTTCCTCCTTTTGAAGCTCGTTTTGCCTCAGGAGATGCCACTGGCTACTTGGCCGCTGGGATTCACGCGGCACGGGTGGGCAGTTTCGAGGTGAGCGACCCCACTGTGGGATTGATGGATATCGATCTGCGGCGAATTCTGTTCCCCAGTGTTGCAATGGATCGCGGCTCGCCACCCTACTTACGACTGGAGGGTGGCTACGTTTTACAGTCGCTTGACGGTGCGCAAGTTTTGCCGGCGTTCCATCATGGTATCGTTCCCTGGGTTGCTCTGACTGTCACGCTTGTAGGTTCGAGCGCCGCTGAGTGGGTCTTTGGCGTTTTCGGGGTGCTTGCACTTGTCGCCGTGTACGGCGTAGCGCGCTCCCTTCAATTATCACCACCTTCTTCCCTGGCGGTCGTGACTCTGGCGGCAGTACAGCCTGTGTTGTTCTTTTACTGCCGCTTTCCCATGCCTGAAGTGACTGCAGCGTTTTTCCTGTGGTGTGGCGTTGCTCTTGCGTTGGGCGCAGGACCGAGCACCGTCCAAGCAGTTCTCGCTGGCCTTGCACTCGGATGTGCGGCGCTGATCCGGCTGGAAAATGCATTTTTGGTCTGCACGGGGCTTACCCTAGCTGCCATCCTTTCACCGCCTGGAACTCGGCTCGCTTGGGCTTTCTTTCCGGCGTTTCTTTTAAGCGGCCACGCCCTACTTCATGCTTACTTTTGGCGCACGCATTATTGGGGAAATCTCATCAATTTCCTTGCGAGCCAAGCAACCACGACCCGATCTCTTGTTCTCTTTGGGCTAGCGGCTGGCCTGGTCGCTTACACCGTGTGGAGCAACCGAGGTGGTCGTAAACTTACCACGGTTCGGGCCCAGGTACTCGCCGTGGCGGTTGCCGTCGCATTCGCCGCCGCGGTACAGCTCTGGGCAAGGAACACCGCAGAGTGGAGTTTGTTGTGGGATTGGTCTGGCGGCTTACTCCTCATGTTCGGGCTTGCCGGGCTTTTCGTAGCCGCTGCTGCCGCTTCGTCCCTGGCTCAGACTCTCGTGATTTGCCTCGTTGTCCTATCGGGTCTTGTTTTCTTCCTCGGTCCGCAGGCGACCCCGGCAGATTTGTGGGTGCTGCGCCGGGCGACAACGGTGCTGATCCCTGGCCTCTGTTTAACGCTCGTTTGGGGGGCTACGGAACTTTGTCGTCCCTTACCACGGAAGCTGGGAACCTTGTGTCTGTCGGCCACATTGTTGCTAGCGCTGTTCGCGCCAGTGCCGAGGTTACTCACCGTGATCAACCAAGAATACTACACCGGTGGGGCCATCCATTCTCAGATGCTCGCAACCTCCCTAGATCGCCCCGCAGCTCTACTGGTTCACGGATCCCTAGCGCCGCTGAGTATCGCCCCTCTGTTGTGGGCAACCAGCGAGGCGCCGGTCTACTACGTCACGAACCCACAAGACTGGCTTGTCGCTGACCTCCTGCGTGCGTTGGCTCGGGTAGGCCGTCCGATTTATTTTCTGCTCCCGGGGGATTTACCGCCCTATAACCCGCCAGCTAACGGCGGCTGGCGACCACATCTGCGGTATCGGTTTGCCTGGTCCAGTCCGTTTCAAAATCGCCCCTTGGCTGCGCCAACCTGGAAGGAGATCGACCTCAGCATCTATCGCTGGCAAGCCTCGCCATGAAGCTGGAAGCGTCAGGCCAACGCAGAGGCGTGGCGCCTGGTCGGGCAACACGCTTTCTAGTTCACAGCCCAAAAACGCGAAGGGCGTCAGGAATAGCTCCTGACGCCCTTCGCTCGTCCAAACTACCGAGATTAGACCCAGCTAACTCGGCTAGTTCAAAATACCCGGTCGCGCCACGACGTTGCCATCGTCACAGTTGACGACCTCTGCATCGAGGATCTCGACGTTCTGTTTGGCCAAACCTGTAGGCTGGGAGTTCTGGCTCAAACACTGGTCGAGCAAAATGGAACCCAAAACGACGCCACGTGGATTTGCCACAAAGCAGTTCGTTGGACCGACAGGACAATCCACGGTTACATCCTGGAATGTTACCAACTGGTTGCTCTTAGTTGGATTTTTCGTGCCGACACCCGAACGTGTGGTGCGCAGCGTCAGCCGCACCTTCACCCGCTGGCCATTCTGCATGCCGAACGCGAGCAACTTCACCTTACCCTGCCCTCCAGTGCCCGGGAAGCGACGCACATCCAAACGGCCAAACGTCATGGTCGCTCCTGCTGGGTTCGATCCCCCCGGTGGTGGCAACGGGTCAGATTGGGTCGCGAAGCATCCCCCGCTGGGCAAATTCGTTGGTGAAACCACCGTTAGGCCACTCGGCGTACAACTGTCAAAGGCACGGGCAAGCCACGTTGAGTAGCGGATTGCCTTGGTCGGAAATCCTGTCACCTGTGCGTAAGCTACGCCGGACCCTAACACCACTGAGGCCATCGCAGACGCTAGCCAAAACCTTTTCATTCTCACCCTCCCTCGCGCTCTATATATCTCAATTCACCTTCACGTTTCGTTCACCACTAACGAAGCACACCCGCTCGGGCGAATTCCTTACCCGTTGCCACATTGATCAAGCTTGCCCCGAGCACTTCAATATTGTTCGTACCTGCACCTCCACCTAAATTCGGGTATGGCTGCAGGCAAGAATTCAAATCGGTTGCACCCACAATCGCGCCATTCGGCCGGACAACAAACGCATTCGGCGACGCAGGGCAATCGACCGTGACATCCGCAAACGTCACTGTAGTACTAGACTTGGTGGGATTTTTCGTACTTACGCCCTGCCGAGTCACTCGCAGGTTCAACCGCACTCGTACGCTCTCGCCGAACGTTAATCCTCTGGCGTAAAGCCGGATCTTACCAGACTTCGCGACACGCAACCGCGCGAAATTGTATGGCAATACGCTGTCGGTAACCGAATTGGAGCTAAGGCACCCGGTATTGGGGACGTTCGTTGGGGAAACAACGGTAAGCCCCGATGGCGTGCAACTGTCGTATGCCCGAGCCATCCACGTATCGAACGCCGGAGCTTTCTTCGGGTAGCTCGGTAAGGTTTGTGCACCCACTGTGCTGGCCAGGACCCCGACGAAGCTCACCATCACCAATGGTACAACCAACCGCAAAGCACTTTGGATTTTCACCGACCGGATCATGGTTGCCGCCTCCCTCAGTTTTCTCTGCCTCATCGGAGCACCCCAGGACGGGCAAACACTTTGTTCGAGTTGTCTACGTTGACCAAGGCAACCTCTTCGATCTCAATGTTTCCGGTGGCCAACCCAGGGTAAGAACTCAGACAGTCTGCCAGATCAATTGAGGCGCCAAGAGCACCAGTCGGGTAGACAATCACAAAGCCAAATGGAGGAGGGCCACAGACCACGGTTTGGTCTGCAAACGTCACCCGCGCATTGCTCTTCGTGGGATTCTTCGTGTTGACTCCGGTCTTAGTGACGCGAACGGTTAACTGCACTTTAACTCGCCCGCCCGGGGTCATGCCGCGGCCAAAGAGTTTAATTTTCCCGCTGCCTTTCGAAATGCGAACCTTTCCGAAATCCATGGTCATTTGGTTGTCCACCCCAGAGGCGGTACTCAAACAACCTTGCTGCGGCAATCCCGGGCTTACCACCGAGAGGCCACCCGGGGTACACTGATCGAATGCCCGCACTAACCACGCAGAAAACGAGCGCGCAAGTTGTGGAAACTGGGCCGTTTGCGCGCGGGTCGTCCCTGCGGCCAGCAGCAAGCTAAGCGCAGCTCCTGCCAGAGCCACTCCTCGACGTACTGTCATGCGCTCCCTCCTGTCGTCCTTTTAACTCCCACCGTTTCACCGGCTGCTCTTGCTCCCTCTCCCTATCGAGCGGTGTCCACTATTCCAACAGAGTTGCTCCTTTGTCAAGAACAAACCCACGGGTAAAACATCCCGCACCCTTGAGCCTGCCGGAGGACTTCCGGACCCGAAAGAAGGCATGAATGGGGCTTCGAATAGAAGATCCACACCGTTGCTTCATATCCCGCTCGCGCCAAACACGGCGTTACAGCATGTAGCATTCTCACGCCCAGATCAGCGCTCCCAAGCCCTTTTTCGCCTCCGCTGGTGTGGCACTCGTGGCGGCGACGACTTTTCCGCGGCTCTCGTACCCCTATTGCGGGCAGGCCAGGGTGCGACGACTTCGAGTACTTCGAGGTTTCCCGACTTTTGCTCGCATTTTGTCGTCTCGCTATCGCGCGTGCTTCGCGCCCGGTGAGCGCCGGACACCGCGCTCAGCACTGTAAGAGCCAAGGGTTCTCAACCACCCGTTGGTTTTTGGTACCCCCGCGCGCGTTATCCCTGCCGCTCAATTCTGTCTTTCCGCGTCGCTCTCGCGAGGTCTGCGCCTACTCCATTTGTGGAAAAAGCTGGGACTACCACCAGGCAAATCGTGTCCCCAAAACTCGAGCAAGGTTTCGGGCGACCCAGCGTACTGGCTTTCGCAAGCTCAGCGGACAGAAGGTCGCACAGGTTACGATCCCCGTTTTCTTTTTCTTTCACAAACCCGCCTGATTTCCGAACTTGGCAGCAATCACATCGTCGCCACAGTTGCCACGTACCCCCTCATGAACGCCTGAGCGCCCTCTGCTGTCGGCCGTGCACGTAGTGGGCTCCAGTCAAAGAGCAGCAAGTTTCGTGAAACACGCGGCCTTTGGGCGTGTAGCTCTCTTGTCGCACTCGAGGGACTTTCCTCGGTCCACGATGACTTGGCGATAGCACTCCCTCTATTGACGGCATTTGCTTTCTGGATTCGCGGTTCATGGTTCTTTCCCGGCGTCTTCTGGAGCCTTTCCTTCTGGCAGAAGAAGTACTCCGGTATTCTTCTACCGGCCTTCGCCGTATGTTGGCTGCGGCGGTGGCCCGACCTGAGGCAGCTCACGTCTGCTGCTCGGCGTTGGGGGAAGCGTTCTGCGTTTCCGCGTTGACGCTACTATCGTGGAGTGGGGCCGCCCCGTCGATTCTCGGCCGACCCTTTAAGGTCAAAGTCCGCATTGCCCCGCTTCCCACTGGGTTTCCGCCGCTCCTCCGCCAATCTCCTCGCTGTTCTTCAGAGGGTAGCTGGTTCGACCCACGGCCGCCGCCCGCACTTTTCGAGGCCGTTCGTTACATGTTTGCCCCCGGCCGCGGCGGGCTTCTGCCCTTTGCGTCGTTAAAATTTTCCATACAGGCCAGGGTGCGTGATGCCAGATTGCTTCTTTGCTCCCCTGATTTTTCGCGGGTTTCTCACGACCGTGTTGTCGCCCTGGCTGGTACCTTTTATTTTCCTGCTCCCGTGGGCTACTAGCCGGCCACTAGTTGCTTATTTTGGGTCGTCGCACCGAATGGCACGGCCGACGCGTTGGAGCGCGGAGCCAGATAGAGCCCGTGCAGACAGAACCTTCTTAGCTGACCTGCCCGCCGTGGCCTTCGCCCAGGAGACGCAGCGCGTTCCGCGCAGCGTCTTGCTGTGCCGCCCGTTTACTTTTTCCTTGGCCCCGACTCAGAACCTCATCTCCTAGTACGACATCAACAACAAACCAACGCGCATGGTCGGGCCCGCCTTGATCGACAACCACGTACCGAGGCGTCATACGGTGACGTGCCTGACAAATTTCTTGCAATGCTGTCTTCGCATCGAACTCGATCCGGGAGGGAATATGGTCGATGTCTTCTTCGAAATGGAGAGCAACACAGGCCCGAGCCGCCTTGCATCCGCCATCCAAATAGATCGCTCCAAGAACCGCCTCGTAGCTTGCGGCTAAAATACGATCCTTCTTTCGGCCCCCAGACTTCTCCTCACCACGACCGAGACGTAACGCCTGATCCAATCCCAAAATACGCGCTTTCCGCGCCAGGCTCTGCGTGTTCACGAGCGCTGCCCGATACTGGGAAAGCTCTCCCTCGGAGGCAGCAGGGTAACGGTGGAGCAGCAGGTCACCCAACATCAAACCCAACACGGCATCGCCCAAAAACTCAAGCTGTTCCATCCGGCGGGGTCCCGGCTCGACGACACTAGAAGCGTGGGTCAGGGCTGCTTCGAGTAGCTCCCGATCGCGAAACGAATACCCTAGCTTCAGCTCCAGCCCGGATACTTCCGAAGCAGGTGGCTTTACTTTTTTTCGGGTCGACATTGGCCAATCAACTGCCCCGCAACCATGGACTGGATTTGCACCGGCACCTCGGAGTTTGCAGGGACTTCTCCAGGTACACGCACTCTCTGGTAATTGCGCGAGTAGCCTACCGACCAACCCGGTTCTCCGCTGCCCTCTTCGAACAAAACGGACAGGCAGCGGCCGAGGAACCTTCGCGCAAAAGCTTCGCGCTTCTGCTGCCCGAGCCTCCGTAGCTTCCGGGCTCGCGCATGCACAACCGCGCGGGGCAGATGGCCAGGGAGCTTAGCCGCCGTGGTCCCCTGCCGAACGGAGTAGGGAAAGACATGAAAATAAGTCAGCGGCAAAGAGTCGAGAAAATCCAAGCTTTGCTCGAACTCCTCCTCCGTTTCTCCAGGGAAACCGGCGATCACGTCGGTACCAATTGCGGCATCTGGCAATCGTGCTCGAATTTCCTCAAGCCGGGCTCGAACCAGCGCCGTGTCGTAGCGGCGGCGCATTCGGCGGAGGACCGAATCCACACCCGCTTGGATGGGCACATGTAAATGGGGGCAAAGCTGTGAAGCAGAAGAGAACAATGCCAGAAGGCGAGTTGTGATTTCCGGGGGATCGATCGAGCTCAGGCGTAAACGTGGCACGCGGTCTCGCTCCAGCAGCATCTCGATTATGTCCGCCAACTCCAAACGCGGCGACAGATCGTGCCCCCAGCTCCCGAGATGAACCCCTGTGAGAACCACCTCTTTCACTCCGGCAGAGGCCAGGAAGTCGTACTGGGCGATAATCTCTCGAGGCGGCACACTACGGCTGGCGCCGCGGGCCATGGGAACGATGCAAAAAGAGCAAAAGAGGTCACACCCCTCTTGAATTTTCAGAAAGGCGCGGGTCCGGCTCGCATCGACACCAGGCCCGACGGTGCGCACCTGACGGGCCTGCCGCAGGTCGCTCACGAGAACACGGTCTTGTGCGTGCCCGAGGACGAAGTCGACCAGGTCTGGCAAGCGATTGAGACCCACAACTCCATCGACCTCCGAAATAGCCGCACGCATTGGTGCCACTTGTGCAAAACATCCGGTCATGACCACCTTCGCTGCGGGGTTCATCCTTCGCGCGCGGCGTGCCAGCCGCAGGCTCTCCGCCTCGGCGCGGTCCGTAACGCTGCAAGAGTTCACGATGTAAACGTCGGCCGGTTGGTCGAACTCGACCAGCACGCAACCCTTTTCCCTTAGTGCCTGCCGAATGGCCACAGTATCGTACTGATTCACCTTACAGCCCAAGGTGGTAATGGCTACGCGGAGAGCGCCCACCTCTGTTTTCGGGTCAAATTGGAGCATCGATCCAGCCTCCACCAACGACCCGATCTCCATCGTACAACACCGCCGCCTGCCCTGGCGTCACTGCCTGTAACCTACCCGGAGCCCGAACGACAAACGTCGTCGCATCTGCCGACTCCACTACCACTGGAGTGGGATTGAACCGGGAACGAATCTTCACCGTAAGCTGCTCACCTGGCTCGGGCAAGCGCGATACCAGCCAATTCACCTGGATCGCCCGCAAGCCTTGGGCAAGGGTGGCCGTTCGGTCCCCGACCCGCACCGTGCCGGTGTTCGGATCAAGATCCACCACGTAGCGCGGTCTGCCCCCGCCGACACGCAGTCCCCGCCGCTGGCCAATGGTAAAACGGTGAATCCCGTCGTGAACGCCAAGCACTGCCCCATTCTCATCTACGATGGGACCTGGCGCGCCTGCCTGGCCGGTGTATTTCTCGACAAATTCGGCATAGTCCCGGCGTGGCACAAAACACACTTCCTGGCTTTCCGGCTTTTCCGCTACCGGTAGTTTTTTCTCCCGTGCCAATGCTCGCACTTCCTGCTTGGTTCGGTCGCCCACGGGAAAGAGGATTTGTGCTAGTCGCTGCCGCGGCAGCCCAAAGAGGAAGTAAGATTGATCTTTGTCGCGACTGCGCGCAGTGTGGAGATGCCATTCACCCTCTGGGCCACGCACGAGCCTGGCGTAATGGCCCGTGGCAAGGAAGTCCGCGCCCAGCGCCTGTGCTCGACTGAATAGTGCGTCGAACTTGACAAACTGGTTACAGCGAGCACACGGGTTCGGCGTGCGGCCTCGCAGATAGTCTTCGGCAAAGGGGCGCACCACGTGGCGTTCAAACAGGTCGGAGAAGTCCATCACAAAAAAAGGAATGCCTAATCGAGCCGCGACTCGTCGCGCGTCGACAAAGTCGTCCAGGGAGCAACACCCGCTGTCGCTCGGCCCGTTCCATAACCGCATCGCGACCCCAATCACGTCGTAACCAGCCTCCACCAACAGCGCGGCCGCCACCGAGCTATCGACCCCGCCGCTCATTGCCACCAAAACCCGAGTCATGCCGTGAACCCCTGGCGCGCGGTTTCCTCCGCAGCACGGATCCGCCGAACCGCTTTGGCAAAGCACTCGGCAACAAAATCGATCTCCGATTCGGTTACGTCCTCACTCAGGCTAAACCGCACAGACCCTTGGGCACGCTCCACAGGAATTCCGAGGGCCAGCAACACGTGGGAAGGTTCGGCTGCCCCGGCCGCGCAGGCCGACCCAGCAGACACACAAATCCCCTCGAGATCGAGCGCAGCGATCAAGGCGTCGGCTGCAACCCCATCGACCGTCACCATTAGGGTGTTCGCTAGCACATTCTCGCCGACAGCACCGTGGCGTTGCACCCCGGGAATCTGCCGCAAGTGTTCCCACAGGCGGTCCCGCAACGGACACACCCTCGCCACGAAGCGCTCGGCGCTTCGTGCTGCGATCCGCAGCGCCTCGGCGAACCCAACGATCCCAGGCACGTTCTCTGTTCCAGCCCGTAGGCCCCGCTCTTGAGAGCCTCCTCGAAACAGTGGGCGGATGAGAACTCCCTCTCGAACCACCAGGCAACCAACACCTTTTGGGCCCCCAAACTTGTGCCCCGATAACGACATCAAGTGGGCGGGAACACGGTGGAAAGGGAGCTTACCAGGCACCTGTACCGCATCGGTGTGAAAAAGGATTCCCCGTGTCTCGCAAAGCGCGAAGATTTCGGCCACGGGCTGGAGGGTTCCAATCTCGTTATTCGCCCAGCCGACCGAAACTAGCTGGACGTTCGGCTCGAGTTGCCGCTCCATCTGTTCGAGGTCGACCCGCCCGTCGGGTAACAGTTCCACGTTCCGTACATCCCATCCCTGATCGGCCAAGTAATCAAGGGCACGGAGCACAGAGGAGTGTTCAATCGGGGTACTCAGGATGACACCAGGATCCAAGGCTGCGGCCGCCCCCAAAAGGGCCAGGTGGTTGGACTCGGTACCTCCGCTGGTAAAGACAATCTCAGAGCGCTTCACCCCTAAAATCTGAGCAACCGTTTCCCGCGCCTCTTCTACGGCCGTACGGGCTCGGCTTCCGAGAGAATGGGCGCTCGAGGGGTTAGCGTACAAATCGGAAAAATACGGCTCCATGGCCGCGAGCACTTCTGCTCGCAGGGGCGTGGTTGCGTTGCAATCCAAGTAAATTCTTCGCCGTTCAGGAGCGCGATCCGTGCGTGGCACCATCGATCGAGTGTCCGAGCGGTCAGACCGCCGACGGCCCGACCCGCGCCCTTTCAGTCTTGCGCCGGAGGTGGCACCGCCGTTCGTGGCCGCTTCTTTTGCTTTCGATCCTTGTAGAGTTTGTAATCGATACTGTCGACCAGCGCCTGCCAGCTAGCCTCGATCACGTTGTGCGACACACCGACGGTGCCCCAACGATCCTTGCCATCGCCCGATTCGATCAAGACGCGCACGGTTGCTTTCGTGCCCTCTCCTCCGCCCAGGACACGCACCTTATAGTCGAGGAGTTGGACCTCGTCGATTTCCGGATAGAACTTCCGCAGGGCCTTGCGCAACGCGTTGTCCAGAGCGTTCACCGGTCCGTTGCCTTGCGCCGCGGTATGTTCGACTTCTCCGTCAGGCCCTTCGATCATGATCGTGGCCTCGGAGAGAGGGGGCTCGTCTTCCGTGCGTTTTTCGTCGATCACGCGGAAACCGATGAGACGGAAGTGACGCGTGCGCTTCCCATTCAGTCCTTTCTGCAACAGCAACTCGAACGAGGCTTCTGCCCCTTCAAACTGAAAACCCCGACTCTCCAGCTCTTTGACTTCCTGCAACAGCCGGCGAACGGATGGCTTGAGGGATTCCAAATCAAGTCCGAATTCCCTCGCCTTGTAGAGAATATTCCCCTTGCCCGAGAGATCCGACACGAGAACTCTCTGCCGATTTCCTACCAGAGTAGGATCGATATGTTCGTACGTGCGCGAATTTTTTTGCACGGCAGCTACGTGGACACCGCCTTTGTGGGCAAAGGCACTGAGGCCCACGTAAGGCTGCCGCTTATTCGGCTCCAAATTGGCCAACTCCCAGACAAAATGGGATAGGTCCCGCAACTGGCGCAATTGCGCTGGGCTCACGACCCGGTAACCCATCTTGAGCTGAAGGTTCGCGACCACGGAACAAAGGTTCGCGTTACCGCATCGTTCTCCGATGCCGTTAATGGTTCCTTGAACTTGGCGCACACCATGGCGCACGGCGATCAAGCTATTGGCCACGGCCAGTTCCGAATCGTTATGACAATGGATTCCCAGGGGAGTCGGTATCGCAGCCCGAACCGCGTCGACACCAGCGGCAACTTCATCCGGCATGCGACCACCATTGGTCTCGCACAAACAAATCCAGTCCGCGCCTGCTTCGGCGGCAACACGGCAACACTCCAAAGCAAACTCAGGGTTGGCCTTGTACCCGTCGAAGAAGTGCTCCGCATCGAAAATAACCGTATCCACGTGTCGCTTTAGATATGCGATGCTCTCGTAAATCAGATCCAAGTTTGCGGGCAGGGGAATTCGTAAGTCATCACGCACGTGCAGGTCCCAGGTCTTGCCGAAAATCGTCACGACGGGCGTTTCCGCCTGCAACAGTTTACGGAAGATCGGGTCCTGGTGTGGCCGAAACCCAGCGCGACAGGTCGAGCCAAAAGCCGCGATTGAGGCTTGCTTCAAGCGCAGCCGTTTCACCTCCCGAAAAAACGCCTCATCTCTGGGGTTCGAACCGGGCCAACCGCCCTCGATGTATTTGATGCCAAAATCATCTAGCCGCTCCGCAATACGCAGCTTGTCCTCCACCGTGAAGGAAATATCCTCGGCCTGGCACCCATCACGCAACGTGGTGTCGTACAGCTCCACTGTTGGCTGCTGCGTCATGATGGCGTCTCCTCACCGAACCCCTGCTCGACCAAGGCGGCGTGCAAGACGCGCACGGCAAGCTCCGTGTACTTCGCGTCGATGACGATGGAGATTTTAATTTCCGAGGTGGAAATCATCTGAATGTTAATCCCCTCACGTGCCAGCACTTCGAACATCCGCGCCGCGACACCCGCGTGGCTGCGCATCCCCAGGCCAACCACGGAAATCTTGGCAATGTTCGTATCGGAACTTACTCCAGTAGCCCCGATGTCTCTTGCAACGTCACTCACGATCGCGAGTGCGCGGGCATGATCCGCGCGGGGAACCGTGAACGTCACATCGGTAAATCCATCCTCACTTGCGTTTTGGATGATCATGTCGACGACGATGTGTTCCCGAGCAATTGGGCCAAAGATCCGAGCAGCTAGCCCGGGACGGTCCGGAACGCGGTGCAAGGTGATCTTCGCTTCATTTTGCTCCGCCGCTACGCCAGAGACCAATACATCTTCCATACTCGGCTCCTCGGCAACAACCCAAGTACCAGGTTCGTCGTTGAAGCTCGAACGCACGCACAATGGCACTCCATACCGTTTCGCGAATTCGACTGACCGAATTTGTAAAACCTTAGCGCCGAGGCTGGCGAGCTCCAGCATCTCGTCAAAAGAAATCCTCTCGAGTTTACGCGCCGCAGGACAAATTCGGGGATCTGTCGTGTAAATCCCGTCTACGTCCGTGTAAATTTCACAGACGTCGGCCTTGACCGCGGCGGCAATCGCCACCGCACTGGTATCGCTGCCACCCCTGCCGAGCGTGGTCAGGTTTCCCCACCGGTCGACACCTTGGAATCCAGCGACCACTGCCACTTCGCCACCTTCCACGATCCCGAGCAACTTCGAGGCGTCAATTCTTTTGATCCGAGCCTTTTGGAACACCCCGTCGGTTTCCACCGGGACCTGAAAGCCCAGCAACGAACGCGCAGGTATACCGAGATCCTTCAAGGCGATGGCAACCAAACCGACCGACACCTGCTCTCCGGCCGCAGCGATCACATCGACTTCGCGCGGGGATGGGTGCGGCGATAAATCGTGGGCTAGTTTCAACAGGCGGTTGGTCTCCCCGGCCATGGCAGAAACGACGACAATGACACGATTCCCTTGCCGCCACGCTGCTGCCACCCGCTCGGCCACCGCCCGAACGCGGTTCAGGTTTCCCACGGAAGTTCCCCCGTACTTCTGAACGATCAAAGCCACGCTGGCGCTTGCTCCTCTAACGAATCGATCCAGTGTCGGTATCTGGAATCAAAAGCGGTAACCGTCACCGTCCGCCGCGTGCCCGTAGCGAAATGCAAATCCACGCGCACGTTACAGGACTCGCCGCGAACCCGGTCCCACCACTCCACGGCAGCAACACCGTCCCCATAGAGGACCTCCCGCAATGCGAGCAAATCGAGCTCCGTGGCGTCGAGTCGATAAAAATCAATGTGGTAGAGGGGGAGCCGGCCCCCTTGGTACTCGTTCACCAAGGTAAATGTCGGGCTGCGAACCTTGTCTGCTCCTATGCCGAGACCTTCCGCCAATCCACGCACAAGAGCGGTTTTTCCCACACCCAGCGGCCCACAAAGGCCGATTCGATCTCCTGCACTGACAACCTTCGCCAGAGCCGCGCCTAACGCACGTGTGGCGTGCTCGCCGTTTAGCGAAAGGGTTACGAGCGGATAAAATTGAGTAACGTCACCGACCATCACGCAGATGGTCGTTTAACTAGCGATTCCTGGTACCCACGCAATGCATCGAGTTGTCGTGGAACCGCTCGAGCGACATCGGTTGCGAGGTAGCCAACGGCAGCATAGTCCCGGCTCAGGGCATCCGCCGCAGAGCCGTGGACGAACACGGCCACGAGGCTCGCATCGACCGTTCGAAGCCCCTGGGCGATAAAGCCGCCGATCAAGCCAGCTAAAACGTCTCCCATGCCGCCAGAGGCCATACCTGGATTGCCGGTAGGATTTACCCAGAGCGTGCCGCCCTCCTCTGTAACTAGCGTGGTGGCCCCTTTGAGAACCAGGGTGCAGCCTCTTTGCGCAGCGAACTCGCGCGCCAGGCGGGGGCGAGTCGCTTGAATTTCTGCCACCGCTTTTCCCGTGAGCCGGGAAAACTCTCCTGGGTGTGGGGTTAGTACCAAGTTGGGCCTTTTATAATCCGCAGCTCCAGGCAGCCGTGCAAGCAGAGTCAGGCCATCGGCGTCGCAAACAACCGGGAGGTCCGGGCGTTCGAGAATAAATCTCACCACACGCAAACACTCATCGGAAGTGCCCATGCCTGGGCCTAGTACAACCGCGTTTTTCCCTTCCAAAGCCCTCCGCAAAGCACCCTCGTCGAAACGCAGGTTGCCGTCTTCGTCTGGCAAAGGAAAGGTCATCACTTCCGGGCAATGCGCAGCCAATGTGGCGTGCAAGGAAGCTGGACCAGCTAGGGTGACCAATCCGGCACCCGCTCTCAAGGCCGCTTCCGCAGCCATTCTTGCGGCTCCGGTCCGCCCCACGCTGCCTCCAAGGACGAGGACGTGCCCGCATGTTCCTTTGTGAGCCGTGGGCGCACGCACGGGTAACCGACGTGCTATGTCCACGGGTTCGAGCAACCAAGACTTTGGGGAAACGTCCGCGACGGCAACTTCGGGGATTCCGATATCCACCACTTCGAGCTGCCCCACAAAAGCGCGCCCTGGATAGATCACCTGTCCTACCTTGGTGAGGCCAAAGGTAACCGTGGCACTAGCGCACACCGCCACGCCCTGGGGTGCGCCGCAGTCGGAGTCCAAGCCCGATGGAACATCGAGGGACAAAATCGGTCGGCCGCTACTGTTCATCGCCACAATCGCGTCGGCCATGGCCCCTTGTGCCGGGGCATTTAATCCTGTCCCCAGAAGCGCGTCCACTAACAGCGTGGATTGGGGAAGCAAGCTCACCAATTGGCGCGGGTCTACATTGGTCAAAATGGCAACGTTCGTTTCACGAAGCTCTCGGAACGCACGGGCGGCATCTCCTTTTAAATCTTCGGGCCGCGCCAACAGCGCCACGGTAACCGACGTTCCCCTGCGGGCCAGCAGACGAGCGCACACCATGCCGTCGCCCCCGTTGTTGCCCTTTCCGGCCACGACCAAAATTCGACGGCGCTGAGCCGGCGCGAAACGGCGCCGCAGCACCTCCGCGGCACCAGCGGCAGCCCGCTGCATCAACGTAAAGCTGGGTACTCCGAAGTCCTCGATGGTGCGACGGTCGAGCAACCGCATCTGCTCCGCAGTGACCAACATGACCGCCATGGCACGTTTCAATCGGCCTTTCCCGAAGCCAGCCGGACCTGTGAAGCGATCCTCTCCGACCAGAGTTGCAGGGCGGAAGGATTTTCCCCTTCCAACAAGATTCGAATTACGGGCTCCGTTCCAGAGGCGCGGACAACCAAGCGGCCCACACCTTGGAGCGCTTGGCGCGCGGCCTCCACGACCCGCTGGACAGCATCGTCGGCAAGCGTTTGGCGGGGGTTGGGCACCTCTACGTTCACCTGGACCTGGGGAAATAATTCCAAACCCGAACACAACTCACTGACCGGGCGCTGTCGAGCCACCGCGATCTGCAGCACCGCCAGCGCGGTGAGAAGGCCATCGCCGGTCGTGGCATGATCGAGCCAGACGATGTGCCCAGACGGTTCTCCTCCCAACTGAGCTTGCACCTCTCGCATTTGCTCGACCACAAAGCGGTCACCTACAGAGGTGCGCAGCAGTTGTATTCCGCGGCGGGCCAGGGCCCGCTCTAGCCCGAAATTCGACATCACGGTACCGACAACCACTCGTCGCTTGAGTGCTCCCCGTTCGTCCAGATCGCGAGCAAGGATCCACAGAAGTTGGTCCCCATCCAACACCGATCCCCTCTCGTCCACCAACGCCACCCGATCGGCATCGCCGTCGAAAGCAACTCCGGCGTCACTCCCAAGCTCGAGTACCGTATTCCGTAATTGCTCGGGGAACAAAGAACCGCAATTGTCGTTGATGTTGTAGCCGTCGGGCGCCACTCCAATCGTTGTCACGTCCGCCCCGCAAGCTTGGAACAACTGCACCGCAACCGGAACGGCTGCGCCGTTAGCACAATCCACCGCTATCGTAAGCCCTGAAAGACTTCCGGCACCGTCCAATGCCTGCAAAAGCGAGTTGACGTACCACTCTGCCGCATGGGGAAGCGGTTGAGGCGACCCAACACGTCCGCCAAGCTTGGAGCCAGTGGGAACCCCGAGCTCTTGCCCAACATCTCGAAGCAAAGCCTCAAAGTCTTCCTCTTCCCGTGGTGACCACTTGAAGCCGTCTGCACCCACAAACTTGATGCCATTGTATGGCCAGGGATTGTGGGAAGCAGAGATGACAACGCCCTCGCATCCTACGTAGGAAGCCATTCTCGCCAATGCTGGGGTTGGTAAGACTCCGGCCAACAACGGCTCGCCCCCCTCAGAGCAAATTCCCGCGACCAACGCAGCCTCCAGCATCGGGCCAGAGATTCGTGTATCGCGCGCCAACAAGGTCCGTTGGTCAAGCCCCCGGCTTTTTTGAAAGCGCACCAAGCACTGACCGAATCTCACGACTGTGGTAGGGTCCAAGGGAGGCTTATTGGCAATTCCGCGAATTCCGTCGGTGCCGAAAAGTTGGGGCATGACGACATTCATTATATCTTCCTACCGGTTCAGCAACGTGCTGTCGCGAACCGACGGCCGACTTGTCTCGAGGGTCCATCCCACTCACCGTGCCGGCTGCTGCCGCAGGCTGCTTAACGCCGAGCGCGTGAGCGCTCGGCCGCTCCGCTGATATGTACCGAGACTTCTGCTGGGTCAACCGAGACCACCTCCACCCGATCCGGCGGCTCGTAGAACACCGGTAAGCGGTACCTTCCCGGGGCTTTTCCCGCGGCATCAATGTACGCGAGCCGCTCCTCGAGGCTGGGGTCTTGCAACAACCGCTTGGGTCCGCGTAACAAGACCCTGACCGTTTCTGGGGTCGCCCTCGCCACACTCCTAGCATTCCGAACCTCTACCCGGACACGCCGCAGCTCCTTGGTGGTAATCACTTCCTCGATCCGCAACTGCACGATGACGCGGGTAGCGCTGAAGGACACGTAATCTCCCGCTGGCTCCAGCGACACCTCCCGTTCGAAAATTCCTGCCTCGACGTTGTTCACGTCAATGGGCTGGGTATAAGCCGCCGTCACATCCTCAATCGTGGAAGCGGGCCCCGCAACCTCGACCATTTCAGGCGCAATTTTCGTTTCTGCCATTTGGAACTCAGGCCTCAGGCGGCCATGGAGCCTCAGCCGCACTGGCACGATCTTGTGCCCGACGCGCTCTACTTCCAGCGTGACCTGCGCCGGTGCGATCCGTTGCACTCGGACGCCGCGAGGCAAGACGAGCGACTCCGGGCTCAGGCGAAAAACCGCCGGGCCAGGTCGCACTCCATTCAGGTCAATTGGGAAGGCCAGCCTGTTTCGGTCGATTCTTCCTAGTAGCGTGCGAGGTCCAATCAGCTGCACTTCCACAAAGTCGGGACGGGGACTGGTGATCATCAAGTGAGGCGGGAGGTTCCGCAGTTCCAATGCCACCTTCACGGTCTCAACAGTGTCCCGTTCTCCGAAGTTCACGAAACTCCATAAGCCAAAGGCAATCGCCAGCGACAGGAGTTTTAGTAAAACATTATGAGTGAGTGCCTGCCACCAGCGGTGAGGGTTCCAGAGGCTTGCGAACAAGCGGCGCACGAGCTCCCAGGCATGAGCCATGAATTCTCTTATTTCACGCGCCTAACAATTTCTGCAACGTCGTGCGCAAAGTTCCCGCATCGACGTCGCGCGTGATCCTCCCCTCGCGCACCAACGAAATCGCACCTTCCTCTTCGGAAATGACCACCACAACCGCATCTGTCTCCTCAGTGAGACCAATGGCTGCCCTGTGCCTAGTGCCCAGCGTGCGGCTCACGTGCGGATTGGTCGTCAATGGCAGAAAACATCCGGCAGCGATGATGCGACCATGATGAATGATCACCGCTCCATCGTGTATCGGCGAATTGGGAAGAAAGATGCTCAGAATTAGCTCCTTACTGACGCGGGCATCGAGTCTCGTTCCGACTTCGATGTATTGGTTCAGCCCCACCTCCCGCTGCAGGACGATCAACGCCCCAATCCGCTTACTGGCCAAGGCCACCGCGGCTCGCACAATCTCTTCCAACTCTCCCGGCTCGATCCACTTTGTGGTTCCCAAAAACGGGCGCGTGCCTACTTGGGTTAGCGCCCGACGAATGTCGTCTTGGAAGATGACCACGATGACCAGCAAAATAGAGCTCAGGAAGTTATCCAGAATCCAATTCAGCGTGTAGAGCTCGAAATACTGCGACGACAAGAAGGCAAGAAAGACGATTCCAAGACCGATGAGCATTTGCACCGCACGCGTGCCGCGGATCAGGTCGATGATGCGGTAGATGATGTACGAGATCAGCAAAATATCGATGGCATCCTGAATGCGAAGAGCTGCCAAGAAATCAAGCATCGGAGCCTTCTCCCTTAACTCCTGGACGAGGGCAGTGTAGAGTCGCGTACGAGATTAGAGACCGCAATCCGTGAAAACGCCGCCGCATTCTATCTGCCATCCTGCTCCAACCGGGCGCTCGCCCGTGCTCCGAGTTTGTGGTCAATAAGACCATCACTATCGCATCCTTTGGCATTTTCGGGGAATTCGCAACACGGCTGACGAAGCCTCATCCTCTCGCACTCTTCCAGGTTCTTTTGGCTCTTGGGGTAGTGCCACGGGGTCGCGTTGTTGTTCCATGGTGTGCCGCCGGGGTGTGGCGACCGTTGCACGTAACCCCCGCTTCCCATGCCTTCCGCTTCCCGGGTTGGCATTGGCACAAACCTCTTGAGGTTAGCCCACCCGAGCATCTGTAAACTGCCCGCCCCGGTCATCACGCGAGAGTGTTCCCCACGCAAGGTTACGTCGTTGGAGCAGCTTTTCGTCCTCCGCGAAGCAAGGTTCCGAGATCATTCCACTGTCGGCTAGGGCGAACATCTCAACGAAATCGCGTGCGTTCGCGAGCGACCGCACCCGCGGAGACAACATGCTAGCAACACATCCACTTGACCAGCTACGAACTTGCGACCGCTCGGGCTCTGCCCGTCGTAATCCGCCACCACACCGCCCACACCTATGCGCAAGACGCAGCAACGCCCGTGGAACCCGCCAAAAACGCCAATAGCGGCGTAGACGTTCCACAGCTTGCCATCGCCGTCGTGCCAGCTCGGTTCCGCGTTGGCGCACCATGCGCCTTCGCGTGCGTATGTGCGCCGGCGGCACGAGCGTTCGTATGAGTGTCTGGTCGATTCCAGAGTTGACTTTTAGGCGGAGGCAACACTGGCTTGAGGAGCCTTCGCGGTGCGCCACAGACTTTTCGCCAGCGTCATGAACAATGATACGTAGGGAAGCGGCCCTCCGATTTGCGGTTCTTGCCCCCTCTTCAGGGCGTTCGGCGATTCGCCTGCGTGGGGAGCAAATGATGCTCTACTCTCGTTCAGGAGTATCCGAGCATCAGGGAATGGTGCTCTTAGGTAAGGAACGACTACCCGGCGCGGCCCAACCTTTTCAAGGAGGGAGGGACCACCCAGCCTCGGGCCAAAGACTTCCTGTTACGCTGTGACGCCAGCGCTTGCTCGCCAGCCCTCATCCGCTGCCTTACCTCTGGCCTCCTGCTGGCTGCGAAGAATGACGTCAATCTCGGCGCCGTCGAGCACCTCTTTTTCCAAAAGTTTCTCGGCAAGCCGGTGCAACGTGGAGAGATTTTCAGCCAGCAGCTCCTTCGCCCGCTGGTAACATTCGTTGATCAAGCGCCGCACCTCATTATCAATCTCCACCGCGGTGTGCTCGGAGTAATCTTGGAGCTGGGTAAAATCCCTACCGAGAAAGATCTGTTCTTCCTTCTTGCCGAACGTCATTGGGCCAAGTTTCTCGCTCATGCCCCACTGGCACACCATCTTGCGGGCCCACTCCGTGGCACGCTCAAGGTCGTTCGCTGCGCCGGTGGTAATTTGACCAAGAACCAGCTCCTCGGCAGCCCGGCCTCCGAACAGAACCGTAATCTGAGCCAGAATCTGCTCCCGGGAGTAAGAATGGCGATCATCTGCTGGCACCTGCTGAGTGATTCCCAAGGCCATCCCGCGTGGAATGATCGACACCTTATGCACTGGATCAGCCCCAGGCAGCAGTTTTGCCACCAGCGCATGCCCAGCTTCGTGATAAGCGGTGCTCCGCTTTTCCTCTGGGCTCATGATCATGCTCTTCCGCTCCACGCCCATGAGGACCTTATCCTTGGCCAACTCGAAGTCGGCCATACTGACTTTGTCCTTATTTTGGCGGGCTGCCAGCAAGGCTGCCTCATTGACCAGGTTCTCCAAATCTGCACCCGCAAAGCCTGGGGTTCCACGCGCAAGTAACGCCAGGTCCACGTCGTCAGCGATGGGGACCCGTCGAGTGTGCACCCGTAGGATCCCTTCGCGACCCTTGACGTCTGGCCGCGGAACCACGACCCGCCGATCGAAGCGTCCCGGACGAAGCAAAGCGGGATCGAGCACATCCGGCCGGTTAGTCGCTGCGATCAAGATGACGCCTTCGTTGGTTTCGAAGCCATCCATTTCCACGAGCAGCTGGTTCAGTGTCTGCTCCCGCTCATCGTGTCCGCCGCCCAACCCTGCACCCCGGTGCCGTCCCACCGCGTCGATTTCGTCGATGAAAATAATACAGGGGGCATTCTTCTTTCCTTGAACGAACAAGTCGCGGACCCGTGATGCCCCGACACCGACGAACATTTCCACAAAGTCCGAGCCGCTGATCGAAAAGAACGGCACTCCAGCCTCACCGGCAATCGCGCGTGCAAGCAGCGTTTTCCCTGTGCCTGGGGGTCCGACCAGCAACACACCCTTTGGTATGCGGCCTCCTAGTTTGGTGAACTTCTTCGGGTCCTTCAGGAAAGCGATGATTTCCTCGAGCTCTTCCTTGGCTTCGTCCACTCCGGCCACATCACTGAAAGTTACTCGTTGGCTGTTTTCGGTCAGCATCTTCGCCCGGCTCTTACCAAAGGCCATGGCTTTTCCCCCGCCGATTTGCATTTGGCGCATGAAGAAGATCCACACGCCAATGAGCAGAAGCATGGGGAACCACTGAACGAACAAGATGACGTACCATGGCTCGCCCTCTTCGGGCCGGGCCTCGATTTTCACCCCTTTTTCACGCAACAGCTTGACGAGATCAGGGTCTTGCGGCGCAAAAGTCCTAAATCGCTCACCGGATGTGTACCGGCCCCGGATGCTCTGCCCCTGGATTGTGACCTGAGCGACCTCGCCTTTGTCGAGCGCGTTCACGAAGTCGCTAAAGATCACCTCAGGCTCTTTCGTTTGCTGCCGGCTGAACACGTTGAACAGCAGCAGAAACAGTAAGCCCATGACCAACCACAGGGCTACATTACGCGAGAACTGATTCGTCATAAGGGACTTCGCTACCTACCGGGAACAGCTTGCACGGTAACACATGCATTTTCTAGCAGCAACGCTCTTTCGGGGCGCCGCTAGCCCGAGCGCTCTACTCCGAGGCGGGTGGCACGCAGGTGCCAAGCACGTCGTGTGGTTGGGCGGATGCGAGCGTGCGCAGCGCGAACCACTCCCGGAACCCACACGATGGTCCCGGCATCCTCCACGATCGGTCGGCCCCAACGCTCTAGGCGCGCCACGTGCCGATCACAGTACACGTCTTGCAACTTCCGCTTGCCCCTCATACCCAGGGGGGTCAACGTATCGCCATGGCGCGCTGGGCGGGCAACGAGCGACCCTTTCAGGGCATCGGCGTCGACAAGCGCGCTCATTTCGTCGCGCGTCATTTCGTCCAGCTCCCGTTGCGGCTCGACACACATCTCCACGGTAAAAAGCCAGCCGCCTGGCATGGAATACGACCGCCCGGGCTCGAGCGTCACCGCGCTCCAGTCTTGGTCCTCGGCAATCCGAGAAACCTGATCTTGCGGGACGTAGATGAGATATTCTCCACGGGTACAGACATAGCCAGTCGCCTTACGGCCTGAGAGAACAACGAACGGCTGTGTGCGCGATTCCACTGCGGTGTTCAGTTTTCTCACAAGCGCGGGCTCCGGCACCGTGCCAGTTTGCTGCCGGAGCCAAAGACGCAGGAGCTCTCCCCGCCAATAAGGCGGTAGTTCACGGAGACTGGCAAGGTCTAGGTGTCCCTCCGCCATCTCGACGCTACGTAATTTCTCGTTGACCACCGCGTCCAATGCGTCCACCGCCTCACGGGCTACAGTAGCCAAGCGGGCAACCGCAGCCGAAAAGCCGGGTTGCATCGCCTTCAGCTCGGGAATGAGCGCTGCCCGCACGCGATTACGGAGAAGGCGAAGGTCGCGATTGCTTTCGTCTTCGCGCCAAGGCACACCAAGTTCGAGTAGGAAGTCGCGAGCTTCTGCACGGCTGCAATCGATCAGGGGGCGAACAATCCCATCACTGCGGACATGCAGAATGCCTCGTAATCCTCTCAGTCCGGTTCCACGAAGGAGGCGCAAGAGGATGGTTTCCGCCTGATCGTCCCGCGTGTGACCGGTAGCTACCTTGGTGCAATCAAATCGCTGGGCAACTTCGCGCAAATACGCATACCGGAGCACCCGGGCTCGTGCTTCGACGTTGCTGCCTGACAAGAGCTCGCGAGGCAGTTCCCGCGTGTCGACGGGCAGCCCGAGATCCCTAGCCAACTGGCAAACAAACGTCTGATCTTCGCGAGCCGAAGCTCGAAGCTGGTGGTTCAGGTGGGCGACCACGAGTTCCAGCCCCAGAGCCTGTGCGAGCTTTTTCAACGCGAGGAGCATCGCAACCGAATCTCCCCCGCCCGACACGGCCACAACCACGCGTTCTCCGCGGGTGAACATGTCGTAGGCACGAACCGTTTGCCAGACCTTGCGCAAAAACCAGTTGCGTTTTTCCACCATTGGCTCCCTTACTGTTGCATCGCCAAGGCTGACCGCAACCAGGGAACACAGCGGTGGGCGGGAAGCAAATCTTGAGGATGCCTGCTATCGGGAATGCATGCACATTGCCATCGTGGGAGCAGGACCCGCCGGTCTCGCGGCAGCCTACGACCTTGTCCGGGCCGGGCAATCCGTCACGGTTTTCGAAGGGTCGGAGAGTCTGGGCGGACTCGCCGGGGGCTTTCGAGAGCCGCACTGGGACTGGTCAGTAGAAAAATTTTACCACCACTGGTTTCAATCAGACCGCGCCATCCTCGGTTTCATCCGCGAACTCGGGTGGGAAAGGGATGTCCTGTTTCCTCGACCGTACACTGTCTTGTATCATGAAGGCGATTTCTACCCGGCGGACTCTATTTACACGGCGGCACGATTTTTCTTCCGACGATTTCCGCCGCACGACGTAGTTCGCTTCGGGCTGGTAGGTCTCTACCTTCGTTTGACACCTTGGTGGCGCCCGTTGGAGCGGGTACCCGCGTCACAATGGTTACGCCGGTGGGCAGGAAGCCGCATCTACGAAGCGATCTGGGAGCCGATGTTGGTGGGAAAGTTCGGCGTCGAACATGCTGAGACGGTCAACATGGCTTGGTTCTGGGCCAGAATCAAGTCGCGCACCACACGGCTCGGAACCTTTTCCGGCGGATTTCAAGCGTTCTTCGATCGCCTCGGAGCTTTGCTTGCAAGCCAGGGAGTGCAGTTCCGGATGAAAACTGCAGTCACCGGCATCTCACCGCGAGCGACGGGAGGACTAACCGTCGAAACGCTGCAAGAGCAGCAGCATTTCGATGCGGTCATTTGCACGTCATCCCCTGCTCTGGCAAGCCGCATGATTCCGGCCTTACCCTCCAATTACAGCGAAAAGCTGAGAGCGCTCCGTTCCCTCGGCGCCGTGGTTCTCATCGTAGCGTTAGACCGCCCCTTGACCCGCTACTACTGGCACAACCTTCCGAAGTCGGCTGGCTTCCCATTCTTGGCTTTGGTGGAACATACCAACTTTGTATCTGCCGAGCATTTCGGGGGTGACCACCTGGTGTATTGCGGGGACTACTTGGATCCCAACCATGAATATTTCCACCTGTCGCACGAGCAGCTCCTGGAACGGTTCATCCAGGCCTTTCCGCGGTTCAACCCTGCCTTTGATCCGAGTTGGGTCCGAAAGTCCTGGCTGTTCAAGACGACTTACGCCCAACCCATCCCGCCCGTCGGACACTCCCGCAACATTCCTGACGTGCGTACGCCGATCCGGGGGCTGTACTTTGCTTCTATGAGCCAGGTGTATCCCTGGGATCGGGGGACTAACTACGCAGTGGAACTTGGCCGGCGGGTAGCCAGCATTCTCCTAGCCGATCTGGGGTGAGATGCCGCAACCGCGCAAATGACAAATCCGTTCTCAAACCAGGCTGACAGACTGCCTTCCGGCTAGAAACGTACGGATAAACTGACCCAGCCTTCGTCGTTTCTCCGATACTGACCAACGACCGATCGTCTACGCCCAGCAATCAGCAAGTATCCCACTTCGCTCGAAAGCCAATCGTTCCACTGATAAGTGAACCGTGGCCGCGCAAATACGTAACTGCTGTCGATTCCATAACCGCCTTGCAAATTTGTCCGCAGCCGCTCGCTCAGGAAGTTTTTTCTCAATGTGAGAAACGAACGCGTCTCCACATCGCGAATCAGTAAGCGCGTTTCCGCGTCGTTGTTCAGCAAGTTTGTCTGGTTTAGTTGCAAAATCAGAAGCCACCCATGAAACTGGTAATCCATTCCGACGCCCCACTCGACAGCGTTTCGCGTGACGGATGCCTCGGGAAGAACGACGGGCGTGGCCCCTGCACCGCGTGCGAGATCTTGCAAAGCCCGGAGGACCTCCCCTGCAAATGCAGGCGACTCAGAGAGTAAGCTGCGCACCTCGCGTACATACGGTCGCCCACTAATGAAGGCCGCTTCGGCGCGAAACACAAAATCACCGCGTGACTGGGCCGCGTCGAAGCCCACTAAGTCGATAGACTTGAACGCCGGCTGCAGAAAAGTGTGACCAGCGAGGTTTTTTACACGCAAGGGATTTGCCGGGTTCGGATCGGGTAGCCCCGTCGCCCACGCGCGAAAAGAAAAGGCTGCCTGCGGATCATACCCCCGGTAGTAGTATCCGGCCACGTCAGTGTTCCACACGGTCGCACCCAGCCGTGCACCGAACGAGCCATCCCGTAACGTGGCCCGCGGGGCCTCGTTCCGTACTTGGAAGGATAGAGGAACTGCCATCGAAGGGCTTAGCCCCCCTCCCGGCATCGGGAGGGCGCCCTCCGGAATGACAAAGCTTGGGGGTGGTACTGCAGCGGGGGGAAACCACCGTTCGGCCTCGCAAACGGACTTAACCGAGTCCACCAACCGGCAACGTGCATCTGCGAACCTGTACGGTACGAACAGGGGGGCCCAAATCGCTGTAAATCGTGGGTCCGTGAACCAACCGGTCGAAGGCGCCGAGTAGGTAACGGAAACAGCAGGAATGCCAATTCGGCGCTCGCCTTCCTCCACGAGAAATGGGTCGAAGTAGGCAAGGCTGTTAAAAACGTCGACAGGCGAAAAGCGATCGAGTTTGCCCCAAGCAACTCGCTGTTTCCCTAAACGTAGATCGAGACTCCGCCAGCTTGCATCGACGTAAACCTCCTCGAAGTCGACCGCTGGAGAGCGGTTTTGAAACACCTTCCGCCAGTGCAAGACCCCGCCGCGCCGGGCGAGCATCGTTGGTCCACCGACCATGCCAGAAACACTGGCAGCCAGACGAAAATTCTTGCTCCAGTCCATTCGGGGTGAAAGCCGCAGCTTACCCTGCGTACGCTCGCGTTGCGTTGATCTATTTTCTTCGAGCACCTCGCGTACTGAGGCGGCCACCCCGACTTCCAGGCGTTTTCCCTGCCATTCCAAGCGAAACGCGTGCGCCGCAGGTTTCACAAAAGAAACCCAACCAGCGACCAACAAGGCTCTAACCAGGATCCTCCACACCACACACCCCTCGCGCGCCATACTCAGAGAGGCCCGCTTACCTTGAAACCTGCACTACAGCAAGATATTTCGACTCCCCGTGGGCGCCTCGAGGAACTTCGGAGATCAAATGGCACGGGTTTTAGACAGCGACATCGTCATGACCCACGAACGTTTTATCGCGGCCATGGAGGCGAGGCTGGGTACGATGCCGCCGGACCAGAAAGAGCGGTACTTTGCTGTGCTCTCCACCTTGGTCAACAAACTCGAGGACCCGCAGAAAAGCCTCCGGGAGATTCTGCAAGAGATGGTCAACGAGGCCGCGGCCCTCGTTTTCGCCGAGCTCCAAGCCGATAGGTAAGTCCGAACGGTGAAATCAGCCTTTGTCCCGCGGCTGATCAACGGCCCCTTCGGCGACCCTGGCCTGTACGTGTCTCTACGTTGGCTGGGCCGGGCGCTCCTCTTTGACCTCGGCAACCTCGAGCGGATCCCTGGTGCTGCAATTGCGCGGGTGAGCCATGTGTTTGTCTCGCACACTCACCTCGACCATTTCATTGGTTTTGATCGGCTGTTGCGCATTTTTCTGGCCCGAGACGCGGAACTTGTTCTTTACGGCCCCGCGGGTATCACGCGCAACGTGGCCGGCAAACTGCAGGGGTACACCTGGAATTTGGTGGAGAACTACTCTTTTTCCTTATTGGTGCACGAGGTTGATCGCGACAAAATCTCCCGGTGTCGCTTCCGCGCCCGAACCGGCTTCGAGGCGGAAAAGTTGGAGGAGCAACCATTACAGGGACTCTTGCACTCGGAGGCTTCGCTCTGGGTCGAGGCGGCTATTCTCGACCACCGTATCCCGTGCTTAGCCTTTGCGCTCCAGGAGCCGACCCGACTGAACATTCGCACCGATGCCTTGCGCCAGTTGGGCGTTCCTCCCGGGCCGTGGCTAAGCGAACTGAAACAACGGATTCGCGAGTCCTCCCCAGAAGACACGCTCATTTGCGCTCGGTGGTGTGAGCAAGGTAAAGAACACACACGGGAATTTCGCCTAGGAGACCTCCGCCGGGAATTGGTGCTCGAGACACCGGGCACAAAGATCTGTTACGTCGTCGATGCCATTTTCCATAAGGACAATGTTCGACGAATTGTGGAACTGGCTCGGGGCGCTGACTTGTTCTTCTGTGAATCCCTCTTTCTGGATCGAGATCGCGAGGAGGCGAGCAAGCGTTACCATCTCACGGCCCGTCAAGCAGGCACATTAGCCCGTCTTGCCGGCGTGCGACAACTTAGAACGTTTCACTTTTCCCCACGGTACAGCGGGCAAGCGCAGCAGCTTGTTGCCGAAGCTCAAGCAACTTTTCTGGGAGAACTGCCGCCCGATGAGCCTTGATAGCGCAGCGCTGGAACTCGTGTTACGTGGCCGCGTGGCCCATCTGGCCACAGCCGACGGCCACGGCATCCCCCATGTAGTCCCAATTTGTTACGCGTACAAATCGGGCTGCTTCTATTTCGTGATCGATCGGAAACCGAAGAAAAAGCCACGGGATCTCAAGCGTTTACGGAACATCCGTGACAACCCCCACGTGGCACTGGTCATCGACCGTTATGAGGAGGACTGGAACCTGCTAGCCTTCGTCTTGGTTCACGGAAGTGCCGAGATGGTGACAGACCTTACCGAGTGGGCTGCCGCGATCGACCTTTTGCGGGAAAGGTACGCCGGCTACCAAGTAATGCCGCTCACGTTCGAGGAAAATCCGGTCGTTCGCGTGCGCATACACCGCTACCATTTTTGGGCGGCCAGCAACCAGGAATCCTGATAAGACAAGTGCCACACGCACTTCCCCGGGCGGGCCTTCGAGTCTGCCCCTGGGAGCTGCGCGGCCGAAAGCTGACCGGGTTAGGTCAGGGGTTCCACAACTACAGTGAGGTGCGCGACTACACCCGCAGGTAAATGCACCGGCACCGAGTGTTCGCCGAGGGTTTTAATTGGTTCTTGCAAGCGGATGCGGCGGCGTTCGACAGCGATCCCCTGCTCTGCGAGGAGGCGTTCCAGGTCGAGGTTCGTGACCGATCCGAACAGCTTACCTTCCTCACCGGCCCGCACTTTCACCACCAGTCGCATTTGCGTCAACCTTTGCGCTAGAGTTTCGCTGGCACGTTTCTGCCGGTCGTACCTCGCTGCCGCCACGCGCTGTTCGTGTTCGAGCAACCGACGGTTACGGCGATCAGCAACAACGGCGAGTCCGCGAGGGATCAAGTAGTTTCGGGCAAAGCCGGGACGCACTTTTACGATGTCACCGCTTCTTCCCAAGTTGGGAATTTCGGCTCGTAGAATCACTTCCATGCTGTAGCTCCTCGTGAATCCTCTG
>BEIG01000010.1 GCA_002898795.1 bacterium HR30
TAGTCGTGACGCCGAAGACGCAGCCGAGATCGCACGGTTGCGCGCTGAGGTCGACGCACTGCAGGACCGCTTGGTCGCCGCAGAAACGGAGCGTACCCGCACGTTGCGCTTGGCTGAAGGGCGGGTTCAGGCACTCCAACAGTCGCTTGGCAATCTGCAGCGGGAGTGGGATTCCTTGCAAGCGCGCACGGGTAGCACCGAGGCGCAACTGGCGGAGTGGCAAACTCTTGCCCTGGCCGTTTGCGAGGAGCGCGACCGCCTGGTGGCGCAAATCGAATCCCTGCATGCACAGCGGCGGGCCCTCGAGGAAGAACTTGCCCGCTTGCGAAGGGACGCAGGTGAGGAGCGCCTTGCACTCGAGGCTGACCGGGACGCGTGGAAAAACGAGGCCGCGGCCGCGAGGGCGCAGCTAACCGAGCGTGCCAGAGCGTTGGCCCGCCTGGAAGCGGAATTGCGTAACGTTACCGTGCAGCGCGACGCGCTCGGCGAACAACTACGCTCACTGCGGGCGGAATGGGACGAGCTCAGCCGCATCGCGGAAGAAGCGCACGCGCAGTTTGCCGACAGTGAAACCGCGCGGGCTGCTGCGATGGCGGAAAACCAAGTCCTTCGTCAGGCCTTAGAGCAAGAGCGTCAACGGTCTGCAGAAGCTGCGGCAGCCTGGGAAAAGGAAGTCGCTGCCGCCCGAGAAGAAGCCGACTCGATGGCGCGGCTCGTAGAAACGTTGCGCGCCCAATTAGAGGAACAGCAACGTCTTTTCCGCGAAGGCCAAGAGTCCTGGGATCGGCTCCACGCGCAGTTCTCGGCGGCCCAGGCCGAACTCGAGCGGCTGCGGGGTGAACTCGAGGCAAGCGAAGTGACTCGAGCGGAAACCGCAGCTCGCCTCGCCCATTTAGAGGAAGAGCGGAGCAACTCCGCCCGAGAGCGCCAGACATTGCTGGAAGAATTGGCCACGTTGCGACGACAATTTGCAGAGCTCGAGGCGGCAAAGGCTGCCTTGGCAGCGGAGTTCGAAGCCCAAGCCATGTCCGTCACTCGCGAACTCGAACAAGCACGAGCGACGGCCAGCCGTTGGGCCCAGGAAGCCGAGAGCAAAACGGAGGAAGTCCGCAATTTGCGCCTCGAACTGCAACGGGCACGGGCCGAGGCAATGAGCTTGTCCTGGCAGATCCAGGACCTAAGGCAGCGCCTGGAGGAATCCGTGGCCGAGCGGCAACGCCTCAGCGAGGAGCTGCGCCAGCGCGAGTCGAGTTGGCGGCAGGCCAACGAGGCGCGGCAGGCACTCGAAGCTCGTTTCCAAGAGGAACGTGCCCGCTGGGAAGAGCAGCGTGCGTATTGGCAGCAACGTGTAGCCGAGGCCGAACGAGAGCGCGACGAACTCATCCAACGGCTGATCGATCGCGAGCAATCTCTGCAATTCGTGCAACGACGTCAGGAACAACTAGCGGCAGAATTGCAGCAGTGGCAACAGGTGGCGGAAGAACGGCGGCAACAAATCGTCGCGCTGCAGCAGGCAGTGGAAGCGGCACAGGGAGAAGCCGCGATCGCCCGCGAAGAATCTGCCCAAATGCGCGCCTCGTGGGCCGAGGAGCGACAGCGGGCTGAAGCCGTGGAAGCTGCTTTGCGGGCAGAATTAGCTGCCGTGCGCACGGACGCAGAAGCCGTAGCAATGCAGTTGGCTCGTTTGCGCGAGCAGCACGCCAATCTCGAACGCAGTTGGCAGGAGCGGGAGCGCGAGACGGACGCCCTACAACGCGAGCTTTCGAGCTTGCGCCAGCAACTGGCTGACCGGGCTTTGCTGGCAGCGCAGGCGGAATCGCTGGCGGCCCGCGTCGTCGAGCTGGAAGCCGAGCTGGCGATGGCCCGCGCTGAGGCCAGCAGAGCGGAGCACCGCACGGCGACCGAATGGGAGCAGCGAATGGTCGCTCTCGAGAGCGAGCTCGCTCGCGTGCGAGGAGAAGCCGAGAGTGCCGAACGTGCCCGGGCCGCCATGGCCGAAGAACTGGCGGTGGTCCGCAACCTGGCTGCCCAGACGGAGGCAGAGTCCAATCGCAAACTCTCCTCCCTGCGGGAGACCGTGCAGCAGCTCGAAGCGGAGCGTCTCCGGTTGGAGGAGAAGCTGGCCCAACGCGTTCTCGAGGCGCAGGCGCAGGCGGCGCAGCTCGCCTCGCTCCAAAGCATTGCCGACGAGCGTGCAAGGCAGTTCGACGAGGCGCGGCACACCATCGCGGAGCTGCAACAGCGTCTTACAGAAAGCTCCGCACAGGTGCGGGCTCAAGCTGAGCAACTGCGAGGCTTGGAGGGCGAATTGGAGCGATTGCGCGCGGAAATGGCCCGCTCTTCCCACGAGCTGGCCACCGTCCAGCAGGAACGCAGCGAAGCGTTGGCTCAGGTGCAGGACTTACAAAACCGTCTGCGAGAGTTCCAAGAGCAGTTTGCCCGCGAACGTTCGGCTTGGGAGCGCGAATGGGGCACGGCCCGGAGCCAATGGGAACAGGCAGAGCAAGCCCGCCAAGCACGAGAGGAAGAGATTGCGCAGCTGCGAGCCCAGCTCGAAGGCTTGCAAGAGCAGCTTGCGCAGTTGCAAGCGGAGCGCGAAGCAGCGGTCACGGAGACGAGTCGCGCGGAGCATGCGGCGGCCGAGCAGCTTGCCGCCCTGGAAGCCCGATCACGAGCCGCAGAGCAAGCGTTACGCGAAGCCCAAACTCGTGCGGAGGAACTGCAGGGCTGCTTGCAAGAGCGGGAACGGCAATTGAGTGCAGCATTGCACGCGCAGGCCGAACTACAGGCCCAAATCCGGGAGTACGAGAAACGGTACGATACGTTGGCCAGCGAACAGCGGCGACTCGAAGAGGAACTGGCGAGCGCCCGCGCTTCGCAAGGGGAGCAGGTTCAGGCATTGTCGCGCGATTTGCAGCGGCTGCGCACTGACTACCGAGCATTGCAGCAAGAAAAAGCACTCCTGGAAGGGGCACTTGCGGAGCATCAAAAACGAACGCGCGACCTAGCCCAGACACACGCCGCCACCGTGGGCGAGCTGCAAGACGTTGTAGAACACTTGCGCAAGCAGATCGCTGAGTTGAACCAGGGGCGCGCACAGCTCAACGAGCGACTCGGCCGAGCGGAGAACGAGATTGAATCGTGGCGGGCTGAGGCACAGCGCCGGAGTGTGGAGCAAGCAAAGTTGCTTGAACGGCTGCGCGCGGCCGAGGAGCAACTTGCAGCAAGCGAACAACGGCGGCAGGCCTTGGAAGCCGAATTGCAACAGCTACGCGACCAGGCCGAGTCGTGGCGTCGCCAAGCTGCAGAACGCGAAGCCGAGCTAGCCCGCTTCGGCGAAACGGCACAGCGGCTAGAAGCATTGCAGGCGGAAATCGACTCGTTGCGGAGCGAACTTGCCCGGAGCGAGCGGCAGCGGAAAACACTCGAAGAGGAACGCGAGCGGGCTGAGCGCGAACGTTCAGAACTGTTGGCCGAGCTCGAAGCCGAACGGCGGCGGTTAGAAGAACAGTTGAAACAAATTGGCGACGAACGCAAACGCGTCGAGGAGTTGTTGGCGGAACAGCAAGCAGCCTTGGAAAACGAACGTGCACTGGTGAGTACGTTGCGGGCAGATTACGAGCGACTCCAGGCGGAAAACCTCGCCACCCAGGAACAACAGGTGGAGTTGACGGTTGCGCTGGAAGAGGCACGCACCAAGTTGACGGAGCTCGAAGCGCGGTTGCAACAGCGGGAGCAGGCACTCCAGCAAGCAGAGCAGGAGAGAGAAGAACTGCTGGAGGCATTGCGGCGCGCGCAAGATGCGGCGAGCCGGACGAAGGTGACGAACGCCCAGGCCAAGAAGGCTGGCGTGGTGAGCCTGACCAGCGCCGAACTTGAAGGCGCCGTGCTCCAACAGCCGGCACCAGAGGATTGTGCGGCGGCAGTCGAAGCCGTGGTCGAAAACGGCATCGAACCGGTCCGCGAGCTTTTCGTGCTCGACGCGGGCCGCCGCGCAGAAGAGGCAAGCACTGCCTTGCGGGCGGCAGGGTTCGAGGTGCGAGTGGTGGCCCCCAACGACGAGGCGGTGCGACGCTTGTCGCCCGCAGGCAGTGGTTGCGTGTTGATCAACCTCGGGGCTGGCCCCCAGGCGTGGAGAATCTTGCTTCGCTTACGCTCGGAGGAAGCGTGGAGACCCTGGCGGATCTTGGGTTATGTGATGCCGCCGCAGGGTGACAAAGGGTTTTGCTTCGGCCGGGCGGAATTCGACCTGTGGCCTCTAGACTCACAACGCCTGCTCTCTGCCCTGGGCTGGCTCCGCCCGAAGCTGAGAAAGCTGCTTGCGGTTAGTCCAGACGTGGACGCCATGAACAAGCTGCGCGAGCCGCTCACCAAAGCGGGCATATCCACCTCGATTGTTCTCGACGGCAAACAAGCCCTGGAGTTTACCACGATCATCGCACCCGAGGCCGCCGTGTTGCACCTCGCACCAACGACTTCAGGCGCCGCACGCGCCGTTGCTACGCTGCGGCAGCAGGAGGGAACGGCTGAACTGCCCCTGTTCATTGCCCTCGACCCTGCCCCGCCCCGCGAGGAGCACTTCTATGCTTCGGTGGTGCGCGAACTGCTCCTGAAAGGGACCTTTACCTTCAAAGCCTTGCCTACGGCATTGGCAAGCCTGCTGGCTTGAGGGTCAAAGAACACACCACTCAGGGCGCGGGGAGCGCAATCACTAGCGGTCTCACTAGAAGGATTGGGAGCGGCATTGCTGGTCCAGCCAGGGGAAGGACTTTTCCGCAAAACACAACGGTCGAGCCGATTTGGTTCCCGCTCTTGATTTTTCGCCGTGGGCAGCGTTGGCTACGGTGACGTGAGCAGAGGACCGAGCGGGTGGCAAAAAGAGCCTACGGGGCGCCAGGAATTGGGCTTGCGTTATCATGCGCGGGTCCGCCCGGACGCGGTCGCGATCGAAAGCCCATGGCGTCGGCTAAACTACGCCGACTTGTACCGCAGGGCAAACCAGCTTGCACACGCGTTCCGCTCTGCCGGGATCCGACAGGGAGACACCATCGCTTTGGTGCTGCACAATCGCCCGGAGTGGTTGGAGGCGATGCAAGCGGTGGGAAAGCTTGGCGCACGTGTCGTTCCTGTGGGGTATCGCGCCAAAGCTCCCGAAATTGCCTACTTGCTTCGCGACGCCGATGCGCGCCTGATCATTGCAGAAAATGCCCTTCAGGAAGAGCTCGATGCCGCTTTGACGGCAGCAGGCTTGGCTAACGCGATCACCCTGTGGGTAGTAGGTGAGGAACCGCCGTGGCGAGGCGAAAGTTACGAAGAACAAATTGCGGCACAGCCCGATCACGAGGCGGAGGACTTCTTCCCAGGCGGAGGGTTCGATGTGCTGGTATATACCTCGGGAACTACTGGGAGACCGAAGGGCGTGGAGCGGGTCATCGACCCAGCACAAAGCCCTCGGCAGCTAGCTGCCGTGGCCGACATGTGGCAACTGACCCAAAACGACGTGCACTTGGTTTGCGGCCCCCTGTACCACACCGCACCCGCGAGTTACGCCCAGGCGCACTTGCTGGTCGGTGCCAGCGTGGTTTTGTTACCGCGGTTCGATGCCGTTGCGGCGCTCGAGGCCATCGCGCGGTATCGAGTGACAACCACCTTCATGGTGCCGACACATTTCGTGCGCCTCTTGCAGGTGCCAGAGGAGACTCGGCAGCAGTACGACCTCAGCTCGATTCGCTTAGTGCTGCACGCTGCAGCGCCGTGCCCGATCGAAGTTAAACGCAGCATCATGGAACTTTTTCCACCGCACTCGGTGGTTGAGTTTTACGGGGCCTCGGAAACTGGCTTTACGCGGGTCACCGCCGAGGAGTGGCTGAAAAAGCCTGGTTCCGTTGGTAAGCCTTGGCCTGGTCACGAACTGCGCATCTTGGACGAGGAGGGGCGCGAATGTGCTCCTGGCGAGGTGGGTTTGGTGTACGTGCGGAGCCCGCAGATGAATTTTGCTTACCGTCACGCTCCCGAGAAGAACACGCAGGCGTTTCGCGACGGCTGGTTTACTGCTGGCGATCTCGGTTATCTCGACGAGGATGGATACTTGTTCCTGGTCGACCGCCGGACCGACTTGATCTTGAGCGGCGGTGCGAACGTGTACCCTGCAGAAGTGGAGCAAACGTTGCTTTTGCACCCTAGCGTCGCCGATGCAGCGGTCGTGGGAGTTCCCGACAAAGACTTGGGCCGGCGCGTCGTTGCGGTTGTAGAACTACGCCCCGAGCACTCCCTCTCGGAGTGCGAGTTGATCGAATTTGCGCGCAGTCGGCTGGCGCACTACAAGTGCCCGCGGCAAGTGATTTTCGTTGCCGAGTTGCCTCGCGAGCCGACAGGGAAAATTCGACGGCACGAGTTGGCCTCTTGGGTTTGCCAGGAGCTTGGGGCGCTTCCATCGTCGAACTCGGGCTGAGACTTGCGCCGGGGTGGGCTCCTCTCGTAAAAGGCTTGCGCATGGATGTGCCAGCCATTCGCTTCCGATTTCGAGAGCGCATGCAGGGTCCCGTAGCTCAGGGAGCCCCGACGCCCGAGGTAGGGGCGATCCAGGGACGAGCAAAGGGGACCACGTTCGTCGCTGAGCTGGAAGTCGTGATCGAGGACTTCGACAGGTTCTTGGCCGACGCTCGTCACCCTGCGAAGCTCTTGGGGACGGTGACCTGCCCCGGCTTAGCTACAGCGCAGCCAATCACGCGTGGCGAACTGGAAATGTACGTTCCCGACCGACAAAAGGGCGCGAAGCTTCTTCGTTACACATTCTCGTTCCCTGGTGACGATGGTGGACAGTACTTTTTCACGGGCGTCAAGGTGCTGCGTACTCCCTTCCCCTCGGTGCGAGCTCAAGTCACGCTGCTCAGCGAGATTCGCGTAGGCGCTCCGGATGGGCCGCTGTGGGGAGCTGGTATTCTAACGTTCCGCTTGCGCGATTTACCGAGCTTCATCGCTTCGATGCGGGCGGAAGGGTGCTCTCGCGCACTGGCCTTGTGGCGTTTTGCCCGGTTTGCCCAGCGAGAGTTGGCGCTCGCTCCGACATGACTTTGGCTCCGGCTGCGGGCGATCCGCGTGTTGTGGACAAGGAGCAGGACCCGGCGGCACTGCGCACCGAAACCGAAGCTCCCGCCGCTTGGGGTGGTTACGCGTTGCGGTGGGACCGGTGGCAGTATGGTGCGGTGGCGTTGGAGTTTGCCACCGTTGCCAATCTGGCAAGCCTGGTGGATACGGAGGCCCTCTTGCGCGATGCTCACGTGCCCGAACCTCCCTACTGGGCGCATCTTTGGCCAGGGAGCCGAGCATTGGCTCGGTACGTTGTGGAGCATCCAGAGGTCGTTTCGGGCCGCTGCCTCGAGGTGGGCTGTGGCCTTGGCTTGGTTGCCCTTGTGCTCGCACGAATGGGTGGCGAAGTGTTCGCGTTCGACCGCGACCGTGACGCTGTGGGATTTTGCCAGCTCAATGCGCGTCGTAACGGCTTGCACATACACGCCTGGCAAGGGGATGCGCGGCAGTTCGTGGTACGCGGCCGTTTTCCACTGATTTGCGCCGCAGATGTCACGTACGATGCGAGCTTGCAGCAAGCCTTGCTCGAATTGGCCGAGCGTGGGTTGGCCGGCGATGGTCGTGTGCTGTGTGCCGAGTCTGTGCGCGTGTTCGATCGAGCTTGGCTGGAGGAAGCAAGGGGCAGGGGGTTCTCGGTCCGGGAGGAGGAGCTCGAGGAGGTCGAATGCGGCCGGCCAGTGCAGGTTCGGCTGCTAGAACTGCGCCGAGTTCGCTCCGACACTGTTTGACCAGGCGGGTTTCCTACATTACCGGGCAGCAGTGCCGGACTTTCGCGGGGTAGGGCTTGGCGTTTGACGGCGAGAAGGCGAAAGGGAGACCTGGGTCATGAATGGACGAGAACGACTGCGAAACCTTTTGAGCGTCCACCAACCGCTGGTTATGGGTGGCGTTTACGACGGTATCTCGACACGGCTAGCCCACGCAGCCGGGTTCGAGGCATTGTTCATCGGTGGCTTTAGCGTGGCCGCGTCGCTCTTGGGCGAGCCAGATCTTGGCTATCTGACCCAGACGGAAATGGCGGACACGGCTAGGCGCCTCTGCCGGCTAACCGATCGCCCCGTACTCGTCGATGCCGATACCGGTTACGGTGGGCTCGTCAACGTTCAGCGTACCGTCGAACTTTATCAACAGGCTGGCGCGGCGGGTTTGTTCCTGGAAGATCAAGTGTGGCCGAAGCGCTGCGGGCATATGCGCGGTAAGCAAGTAGTGGAGTGCGACGAGTGGCTGGCCAAGCTTCGTGCCGTACGCACGCACCCCTTGGGCGACGAACTTTTTCTCGTGGCGCGCACCGATGCTCTTGCCGTGCTGGGCATCGAAGAAGCCTTGCGTCGTGGTAACGCGGCCTACGAAGCCGGAGCCGACGCGATCTTCGTCGAGGCGCCGGAATCGAAGGAGCAGTTACAGCGGATTGGCCGGGAAGTGCCCGGCGTGAAGGTTGCGAACATGGTGGAATTTGGTCGCACGCCGCTCCTCGACCCGACCGAGCTGTTCGAGCTCGGCTTCCAGATTGTCGTCACACCGTTAGCCCCAATGCTCAGTGCGGCCCGAGCGTTGGAGGAAACCTATCGCATCCTCCGCAGCAAGGGGACCCTGCGGAACCATTTAAACCACCTGCTCCCTTTGTCCCGGTGGTACGAACTGGTGGGGTATACGGAACCTTAAGGCTACCTGCGGGTTCCTCTCGCAAAGCTTGCGCTGCCGGGTAGAGCGAAAAGGCGACCCTGAGAAACGCTCGTGCCGCTGATGGCGTGTTCCAGTGCACGGGCCTCTGGCACTAGAATTGAAGGGCACTTCCCCCTGGAGTTCGTCGTGCCCACGCCCAAAGCTGCAACGAAGTTTTCCGTCGACTTGGATCGCGCGCCATTCACGGTGATCTGGGAAGTCACCCGAGCGTGCGACCTTCGCTGTCTGCACTGCCGGGCAGATGCACAGCGCTGGCGACACCCGAGCGAGCTCTCCACGGATGAAGGTCGGCGTCTTCTAGAGCAGGTGCGTGACCTCGAAAGCCCAGTGTTCATTTTCACGGGTGGCGATCCCCTGCGGCGACTGGACCTGTTCGAACTGATCGACTATGCGGTTCGCCTTGGCTTGAATGTGGCCATCACGCCGAGCGGCACGCCTTTATTGACGCCGGCAGTTGTCCGGCGTTTTCGCGAGCAAGGCGTGCGGCGAATGGGCCTGAGCCTGGATGGCCCCGACGCTGAAAGCCACGATGCCTTTCGCCAGCAACCAGGTTCGTTTTTGTGGAGCGTGACTGCGCTGAAAGCTGCGCGCGATTGTGGACTAGCCACGCAAATCAACACCACGGTGACACGGCGCAACCTACACAAACTCGGGCGGATGGCTGCACTCGTGGGAGATTTGGGGGCTGCCACTTGGAGCTTGTTCTTCCTCGTGCGTGTGGGCCGTGCCCAAGAATGCGACCAGCTTACGTCGCAAGAGTTCGAAGAAGTGTTTGCTTTTCTTTACGAGCTTTCGCAAAGGGTTCCGTATCAAGTGCGGACCACTGCCGCCCCTCACTATCGCCGTTACGTCCTCCAACGCCAAACGGAGGAGCGTCGGCGCCAAGCGGCGGGCGTCTTACCCCTGTTGGGAACAATTCCGCAAGACGTCCCCGGTTCCATGCCTCGTGCCGTACACGGGGTTACTGACGGACGCGGGCTGATGTTCATTTCCCACATTGGCGAGGTGTGTCCAAGCGGCTTTCTCCCTTTGGTTGCTGGCAACGTCCGCCAAGCCTCGCTGGCGGAAATCTATCGCACGGCCCCGCTGTTTCAGGCGCTGCGGGACGTAACGAAATGGCATGGCAAGTGTCGTGACTGTGAATTCGTCCGCGTCTGTGGTGGCTCGCGGGCCCGCGCCTACGCGCAGTACGGCGACCCCTTGGCCGAAGAGCCCTTGTGTGCGTACGAGCCTCGCTCCAAACGCCGGGGCGCTTCGGTAGCTAGCCCGGTTCCTCAGTAATCCGTTCAGTTGCGAGCAGGGTCGGGCTTGTCAGGATCGATGCCGAACTCCTCGATCGCGCGAGCGACGGCATCGGGCGCAATCGCGCCGCGTTCTGCCAGGAGCGCCAGAGCTGCGACGGTAATGCACTCTGCGTCCACTTCAAAGTAGCGACGCAGGGTCTTGCGCTCGTCGCTGCGGCCAAAACCATCCGTGCCGAGAGCGAACAGCCCATTGGGCACAAATGGCGCCAGTGCGTCGCCGAGCACCTTCATGTAATCGCTTACCGCTACGATCGGGTATGGTTCGTCCACTAAAAGCTGCTCGAGGTAAGACTGCCGCCGGGGCGACAAGGGGTGCAACATGTTCCAGCGCCGGCACGCCAGCGCATCGCGCCGAAGTTCGGTCCAACTAGTGACGCTCCACACGTGTGCGGCAACTTGTCGCTCGGCCAGCAGGTCTTGCGCCCGCCAGGCCTCGCGCAAAATGGCGCCACTGGCAAACAGGTGCACGTGGGGCCAATCGCCCACGGGGTCGGCGGCTTGCAGCTTGTAGCACCCCCTCAGGATTCCGTCGCGTACGCCATCGGGCATGGGTGGCTGGCGGTAGAGTTCGTTGGTGACCGTGATGTAGTAAAAGCAATCTTCCCGTTCTGTGTACATGCGGCGGAGTCCATCTTCGATAATCACCGCAATTTCATAGGCAAAGGCTGGGTCGTACGCCCGCACTGTGGGCACGGTACTGGCAAGCACATGACTGTGGCCATCCTGGTGTTGCAGTCCCTCGCCAGCCAAGGTCGTGCGTCCGGACGTAGCACCGATGAGAAAACCCTTGCCGCGAGCATCGGCGTTTTGCCAGATCAGGTCTCCAATCCGCTGGAAGCCGAACATCGAGTAAAAGAAGAAGAAAGGAATGGTGTTGACCCCGTGGGTGGAGTACGCCGTTCCGGCGGCTTGAAACGAGGCCATGGCGCCCGCCTCGGTGATGCCTTCCTCGAGCAATTGGCCGTCGGTTGCCTCGCGATAAAACGCGACGACATCGGAATCGACCGGCTCGTACAGTTGCCCCTTGGGAGAGTAAATGCCGAACTTGCGGAACAGAGCGTCCATGCCAAACGTACGGGCTTCGTCCGCCACGATCGGAACGATCAACCGCCCGAGCTCGGGGTCGCTCATGAGTTGCCGCAGCAGTCGTACTAGGACCATCGTTGTGGCCACTTCGCGGGTTCCCGAGCCTTGGTAGTACTCTTCGAAAATGGACCTCGGAGGCGGTGGCAAGCTGATCGTGTGGCTGCGTCTGCTCGGGACGAAACCTCCCAGGGCGCGGCGGCGCTCCAAGAGGTACTCGATTTCCTCGCTATCTTCGGGCGGTTTGTAAAAGGGGGTCTCCGCAAGTTCTGCGTCGCTAATCGGGATGCCGAGGCGGTCACGGAACGAGCGGAGTTCCCGTTCGTTCAATTTCTTTTGCTGGTGCGTGACGTTGCGTCCTTCGCCTGCCTCACCTAGGCCGTACCCTTTGATCGTCTTGGCCAAAATCACCGTGGGCTGGCCGCGATGTTCCGTGGCGGCCTTGTACGCTGCGTAAATCTTTTCTGGGTCGTGCCCGCCTCGCCGGAGTTTGCGCAGCCGAGCGTCGGTGAGATCGGCCACCATCTCGAGTAATTCCGGATGCACACCGAAGAAGTGGCTGCGAATGTAGGCGCCGGACTCCACTGTGTACTTTTGGTACTGCCCATCCACGACCTCGTTCATTCTCTGGACGAGCAATCCCTTTTTGTCGCGAGCGAGCAGTGGATCCCAGTCATTGCCCCAAATCACTTTGATCACGTTCCACCCGGCACCGCGAAACAAGGCTTCGAGCTCCTGAATGATTTTGCCGTTGCCCCGCACCGGGCCATCTAGCCGTTGCAAGTTGCAGTTGATCACCCAGGTGAGGTTGTCGAGTTCTTCGCGCGCGGCCAACGTGAGCGCCCCGACGGCTTCCGGTTCGTCCATCTCGCCATCCCCGAGGAAAGCCCAAACTCGCCCGCCGTCGTGCGTGATCAGGCCGCGCGCACGCAGGTAGCGGTTGAATCGCGCTTGGTAGATCGACGTAATCGGCGAAAGCCCCATGGATACAGTAGGAAATTGCCAGAATTCGGGCATGCACCACGGGTGTGGATAGGAGGCCAAGCCGCCCCCTTCGGCGAACTCCCGTCGAAATGCCAGCAAGTGCTGCTCGGTCAGGCGCCCCTCGAGAAAGGCCCTCGCGTAAACGCCAGGAGAGGCGTGCCCCTGAAAGAACACTTGATCCCCCGGATGATCGGGAGAGGCGGCACGGAAGAAATGGTTGAAACCCACTTCGAACAGCGTGGCGACAGAAGCAAATGTGGAAATGTGACCACCGATGCCGGGGTACTCCTTGTTGGCATGCACCACCATGGCCATCGCGTTCCAGCGGATAATGTTTCGGATCCGACGCTCGATCTCGAGATCCCCGGGGTATGGTGGCTGCTCCTCCACGGGAATGGTGTTGATGTAAGGAGTCGTAAGACCCGCAACGAATTTCGAAGCTCCGCGGCTGATCTCCATGGATCAAATTCTATCGTGTAGGGTGGAGCTTAGCTACGAGAAGCGAACCGAGGGTGGGTCCGATCCATGTCCGATTGCCGCCGAGTTCACCGAGTTTCTAGAGCGTCGGAATCGGAAGAGCGAAACGCATGCATTTTTGTTCCGGGCTCGCTGGGCACGGTGAAAGCTAGGAAAGCTGAGGGTCCAAAAGTCATGACGAGGGGATGGCAGCACAAACTAGCCGTACTGGGTGCAGCATGCGGAATCTGCTTCGCGTTAGCGGGCAGGCTGTGGGCAGAAACGAAAGGTGGGGCAGGCGAACGCCTGCCGGTGCGACCGTTGTTGAGCGATCGGATTCGCGTCGAGGTGGTCGACTGGTTCCGGCCCGCTCCGGGCCGAAGTCACGCAGGAGCGCAACGGTACTCCTTTTACGCCAACCAACTGCGCTTCGGCGCGGAGTACGAGTATGGCGTGGTCGGTGTGGTGCTCGAGGGCCAGTATACGCAGTTGCTCGGCTTGCCGGACGACGCGAGCTTGCCCCCACCCGAAGGAAACTTAGGCCCAGGAGCCATCTACTTTGCACACACGCGGCGCCACAACCAGGGCGAGGTGTTCCTGAAGCGAGGTTTCTTGACTCTGCGAAACTGGCAGGTACTTCCGCCCGCGAGCATCGCCCTTGGGCGGTTCGAGCTGAGTGACGGCTTGGAAACGGTGCCCAAGGATCCGTCGTTGGCGTGGCTCAAAAGGGCGCGAGTGGCCGAACGGTTGATTGGCCCATTTGGCTATACCCATGTCACCCGGAGCTTCGACGGCGTCCGGCTAGGCTGGGATGAACCCCGCTGGAATTTCACTGCCTTTGCCAGCCGACCAACCCAAGGCGGCTTCGAAATTAGCGCTAACCCCGAGCTCGACGAAATCGGCCTGGCTGGCGCGGCTCTGACATGGAAAGAACAGCCGAACCTATTCCCCTTGGATGGTCGCGTGTTTTGGTTGTACTACGAAGACGATCGCGATCGAGCGGTGAAAGTGGATAACCGCCCGGCCGGCACGCGCGTGAACGATCGAAAACGGATTGCCATCCACACCGTGGGGTTCCACGCGTTGGGAGTCATTCCGGCAGGGCCGGGTAAGGCCGACTACCTCGCTTGGCTTGCTGTGCAGCGGGGCCGGTGGGGCGACCTCGACCACGCCGCCTGGGCTTGGTCGCTCGAAGGGGGCTACCAGTTGCCCTTCCTGCCGGCCGAGCCGTGGGCGCGCATCGGATACACGCAAAGCTCTGGAGATGCCGACGCTACCGATGGCGAGCACGGAACGTTCTTTCAACTGTTGCCCACCGCGCGACTTTACGCGCAGACGCCGTTTTTCAACCTCATGAATATCGAGGACTTGTTTGCGCAGCTCCTGCTACGACCTCATGCGCGGCTCACGATTCGAGCCGATTGGCATTGGCTCCGCGTAAACGATGCCGCTGACCTTTGGTACGCGGGAGGCGGAGCCAGCAACGATCGTATCTTTGGCTTTGCGGGCACGCCTACCGGTGGCCATCGGGAGCTGGCGCAGTTGGTCGACATCGGCGCCAGCTATCAAGTGCATTCCCGCGTGCAAGTTTATGCTTACTACGGCCACGCCTTCGGCCAAAGCGTGGTGTCGCGCACGTTTGCCGGAAAACAGCTCGACTACGGGTACGTAGAACTCACCGCTCGTTACTGAGCGAATTGCACCTTCTTTCCCGTGCGGCCGTACCACCCGGCGTTTCTCACGGTTGGTAAAAAGGCCTAGCCTTCCCGATACCACTGCACCGCAGCCGTAGCGGTATGCTTGTTGCTCGGTGGGTGCCGCGGTCAGCGAAAGGAGGCACGGATCATGATCGACCGCCGGCGCTTTTTACAACTTGCTACAATGGCTGGGCTGGGTTCGGCGTTGACGCCGAGGGAATTGCTGGCGGGCTTACGCATTCTCACGCCCATTCGTGTGGGTAATCCGTTGGAGTCGTACCCGAACCGCGATTGGGAGAGGTTGTACCGGGACATTTTCCGGCATGATGCCTCGTTCGTTTTTTTGTGTGCGCCCAACGACACCCACAACTGCTTGCTGCGGGCATTTGTGAAGAACGACGTGGTCGTTCGGATCGAGCCCACCTACGGTTATTCGAAGGCTACGGATTTAGCCGGCAATCGTGCTTCGCCTCGGTGGGATCCGCGTTGTTGCCAAAAGGGCTTGGTGATGGGTCGACGCCTGTACGGGGACCGGCGCGTGCGCGGGGCCTTCGTTCGTAAGGGCTTCAAGACCTGGGTCGAGCGGGGCTTCCCGCGCGACCCAAAGACGGGCCAGCCCCCGGCAGAACTCATGCGGCGCGGGTGGGATAGCTTTGTCAAAGTGTCCTTCGAGGAGGCATTTTCGTTGCACGCACGGGCACTGCTCAACATTGCCCAAACTTACAGCGGCGAGGACGGCAAACGAAAACTCCTCGCGCAGGGCTACGACCCTGCGATGGTCGAGGCAACGGAGGGTGCTGGTGTGCGCACCCTCAAGTTTCGCGGCGGCATGGCCAAACTTGGAGCCACCCGGATTGTCGGCACATACCGAATGGGTAACCTGATGGCCTTGCTCGACGCCTACGTGCGGAAGGTGGGGCCCGATCAGGCCAAGGGCGCTGGCCTGTGGGATTCCTACTCATGGCATACCGATTTGCCGCCGGGCCATCCCATGGTGCACGGTGACCAAACCTCGGACTTCGAGTTGTTCGATGCGGAAAACGCCAACCTGCTCCTCGTTTGGGGAATGAACTGGATTACCACGAAGATGCCCGACAGCCACTGGATGACCGAGGCGCGGCAGCGCGGCACCAAAGTAGTAGTCATCACCGTGGAATACTCGGCCACGGCGAACAAAGGCGACGAAGTGTTGGTCATCCGCCCGGGAACGGATGCGGCACTTGCTTTGGGACTGGCGCACGTCATCGTCAAAGAGAAACTGTACGACCGGGATTTTGTCCTGCAGTATACCGACCTTCCGCGGCTGGTTCGCTTGGATACCTTGGAGCCTTTGCTGGCCCGGGATGTCTTCCCCAATTACCAGGAGTCGGAGTTGTCCAATTGGACGAAGGTCTTGGCCGCGGGCGAAAAGCCCCCACCGACTCCAGCGCAAAATGGCATCCAGATCCCGGCAAATCTGCGAGGCGAGTTTGCCGATTACGTGGTATGGGACACGAAGAGCAACGGCCCCGTCGCAGTTTCCCGCGATCATGTTGGGGAACACTTCCGCAAGCGGGGGCTGGAGCCTGCCTTGGAGGGCACGGTGACCGTGCAGTTGGCCAATGGGGCCACGGTGCAGGCACGGCCGGTGTTCGACTTGCTCCAGCAGTACCTCCTGGAAACCATGACTCCCGAAGTCGTCGAGAAAATCACCTGGGCCCCCGCCAGCGCGGTGGTGCGCTTAGCCCGAGAGATCGCGGCAAACCGGGGCAAGACTTTGTTTGCCATGGGCATGGGTCCGAACCAGTTTTTCCACAACGACTTAAAAGATCGCGCGGTTTTCCTGGTGGCATCGTTAACGGGATCGATTGGCCAACACGGCGGCAACGTTGGTTCGTATGCAGGGACGTACCGCACCACCCTTCTGTCTGGCGTGCCTCGTTACGCGGCAGAGGATCCTTTTGACCCGCAACTGGATCCGCAAGGCCCGCCGCACATTAAACCATACACGCGCTACGAGTCGTTGCACTACTACGCCGCAGGGGAGCGCATCCTGCGCGAAGGAAACAAACAGTTCACGACCAGTGCGCATGTTCCAACGCCCACCAAGGCGATTTGGTTGAGTAACTCGAACTCGCAAATTGCCAACGCGAAATACCACTACGACGTGGTGTTCAACACACTGCGCCGCCAGGAATGCGTCGTCGTGAACGAGTGGTGGTGGTCAGGCTCGTGCGAGTACGCCGACATCGTCTATGGGGTCGATTCCTGGCTCGAACTGAAGTACCCCGACTTGACGGCCTCCAACACCAACCCGTTCCTGCAAGTCTTTCCCCGCACCCCCCTGAAGCGCACGTTCGGCACGGTGAGCGATCTCGAGACGTACGCGGGCGTGGCCGAAGCGCTGGCTCAACTCACTGGCGACCGGCGCTTCGCCGATTACTGGCGCTTTGTTCGTGCGAACAAGGTGGAGGTGTACTTGCAGCGGATACTGGACGGTAGCGCGCCTACGAAGGGATATCGGTTCGAGCAACTCGAAGCCCTGGCCGCCCAAGGCATTCCGGCTTTGATGAATACCCGCACTTATCCGCGAACTTTTTCCTGGGAACAAGTGCACGAATCAAAACCGTGGTACACGCGCACCGGGCGTTTGGAATTCTATCGGGGCGAGCCGGAATTCATCGAAGCGGGCGAGAATTTGATCGTGTACCGGGAGCCGGTCGACTCTACATTTTACGACCCCAACGTGATCGTGGCCCGACCACACCCCGCGATTCGCCCGAAAACCCCCGAGGACTACGGATTCGACCCCGGGCGCCGCGACTGGTCTGCACGTCAAGCGCGCCACGTGATCGTGGCACCGGAGGAATTGCTCAAGACGCAACACCCGAACCTTCCGCTGGGTTTTCGTTACGTGTTCCACACGCCTAAGTACCGGCACGGATCCCACACCACACCGATCGATACGGACCTGATGTCCAACTTCTTCGGGCCGTTTGGCGATATGTACCGTCGCGACAAGCGCTCTCCCCATGTGGGGGAAGCTTACATCGACATTAACCCAGAGGATGCGCGGGAACTGGGCATCAATGACGGCGACTACGTGTGGGTGGATGGCGATCCCCAAGACAATCCGTTCCGCGGCTGGAACGAACGCGGGCGTGAGGCCGAGTATCACGTTGCCCGTCTCCTCTGTCGCGCGCGGTACTACCCGGGCACACCACGGGGTATCACCCGCATGTGGCACAACGGGTACATGGCAACCCCGGGTTCGGTCAAAGGCCACGAAACCCGACCCGATGGCTTGGCCAAAAACCCGGAGACCAACTACCAGTCGTTTTTCCGTTACGGCTCCCACCAGTCGCTGACGCGTTCGTGGCTCAACCCCACACACCAAACCAACTCGCTGATCACCCGCAAGTTGTTCGTGCATGAGGTGACGAAGGGATTCCAAGCGGATGTCCACTGCGTGACCGGTGCCCCTCGCGAAGCGATGTGTAAGATCACCAAAGCAGAGGACGGCGGCATCGGCGGTAAAGGTCTATGGCGGCCGGTGGCGCTGGGGCTGCGCCCCAGCAACGAGAACCCTGCTTTGCAGCAATATTTGCGGGGCGCCTTTGTCACGGTTCGTAAGGCCTGAGGAGGAGACGATGGCCAAGGTGTACAATTGGCAAATTGGTCGCGAAATGGACTACCCGTTCGAGGGGCACCGCCCGCAAAAGCAGTTTGCCATGGTGTTCGACACGAACAAGTGTATCGCCTGCCAAACTTGCACGGTTGCCTGCAAAACCACGTGGACCCCTGGACGTGGGCAGGAGTACATGTACTGGAACAACGTCGAAACCAAGCCGTACGGCTACTACCCGCTTGGCTGGGATGTTCGCATCCTCGAAGCGCTCGGCGTGCAGGACATGACCGGGCCGGTCTATCAGGGCAAGACCTTGTTCGACGCCGCCCCGACGGGCGAGGTGATCCTTGGCTACTTGCCCGAGGACATCGACTATGCCCACCCGAACATCGGCGAGGACGACTGCGCCGGAACGATGCCGCAGGGCGCGCACCTGCAATTACCGCACATGCAGTGGATGTTTTACCTGCCCCGGATCTGCAACCACTGTACGTATCCGGCCTGTCTCGCGGCGTGTCCGCGGCAGTCGATTTACAAGCGTCCGGAAGACGGCATTGTGCTGTTGGATCAAAGCCGTTGCCGCGGATACCGTGAGTGCGTTCGGGGCTGCCCGTACAAGAAAACGTATTTCAACGCGGTGACCCGCGTGAGCGAGAAATGCATCGGTTGCTATCCTGCCATCGAACAAGGCCGACAAACTCAGTGCACCATTGCATGCATCGGCAAGATCCGGCTGCAAGGTTTTCTTGGCAAACACGATGCACCCGATGAGGACAATCCCCTCGATTACCTGGTCTTCGTCCGCAAACTGGCGCTGCCGTTGTACCCGCAGTTTGGCCTCGAGCCGAACACCTACTACATCCCACCGGTGCATGTGCCGCCAGAATTCTTGCGGCAGATGTTCGGCTGGGGTGTGGACGCAGCCATCGCACTTTACCGCAAGCTCCACGAAGACAAGAAGTTGCTTGCTGCTCTCACTTTGTTTGGTTCCACACCGCAAATCATCCACTACTTCCGAGTCGATGGCGACTACGCTGTTGGCTACGACGCGACGGAAAAGGAACTCGTGCGGGTGCCGCTGCACGAACCGGTGGTCATTCGCGAGGCGTACGACCGGGCGCACGACGCTTACCGGACGAACATCACGTGAGGAGGGCAACGATGAAACGGCGACTGCTGTCGGTTGTAACGGGGGCTCTAGCCCTGGGGCTGGCAGCCCTGAGCCCTGGACAACAAGTGGCGGAAATCGTTGCCATCACGGTGCCCGGAACTAATCCCATTGTCGACCCGAGTGCGCCGCTTTGGCGAGACGCTCGGCCGGTGGACGTGACCTTGTTGCCGCAAACGATCGTGGTCCCCCAGAAACCTGATGCCGCTGTGCGACAGCTCCAGGTTCGGGCGGCTCACAACGCCCAATGGCTCGCGTTCCGACTGGAGTGGGCGGATCCCACCGAGTCTAACCACATCGTGCTGGACAACTTTGGTGACCAAGTTGCGGTGGAGCTACCCGTAGACCCGCACGGGCCGGCGCCCTCGCCGATGATGGGCAATCCCGGTGGGCGCGTGAACATCATGCAATGGCGGGCCGCTTTCCAGCGCGACATTGACCGCGGCCCACCGACGGTGCAGAGTCTTTACCCAAACGCGTGGGCAGACGTTTACCCTGATCAGGTTCTCTCCGTCTCCGATGCGCGGGCCTATACCGGCGCGCTTGGAGTAGAAAACCCAATTTCGCGAGCCGCCGCCTCTCCCGTGCTCGACCAGATGGCAGAAGGTTGGGGCACAATGACGGTGAAGCCGGAGCAATACGCGGTGGGTCGCGGCGTGTGGAAAGACGGGCGCTGGGCCGTGGTGATCGCGCGGCCGCTGGTGTCGGACGATCTGAATGGGCCAAGGCTCGCCCGCGGGGATCGCACGGTCGTCGCCTTTGCGGTTTGGGAAGGTGGAAACGGTGAAGTTGGGTCGAGAAAGTCGTGGTCCACATGGGTTCCGCTGGTGATCGGGAGTGGCGGTGCCCAAAAGGGCGAGAGCGTGAAACGGCAACAACCATGAAGGAACATTCTACGGTGCCAGGCAGTGGTCCGCTGGCAGATGGCGCGGCAGTGTCGGACGAGGCGAAGGTACTCAATACGCTGAGGCAAGCAACCATGTACCGCTTGCTGGCGACCGCTCTCAGCTACCCGAGCGAGGAGACCCTAGCTTGTATCGACACCACGGCGGAACAGCTCGCAGGCGGCATGAGGGAGTTCGCGCCTTTGATGGAACGATTGTGCGTGTGCGCACGCACGTCGGATCCCACCTCCCTCGCGGCGGAATACCTGCGCATTTTCGAGCGGGATTCCCCTTGCTCGCCGCGCGAGGGGTCGTGGAACTTGCAGGGAGCCATGAGCCGCCCAGCATTGCTCGCCGACATCTCGGGCTTTTACTCGGCCTTCGGTGTGGGTCTGGGCAAGGTTTTGGGCGATACGGAAGATCACCTTGCGGCGGAACTCGAGTTCCTTGGATTCCTGGCTCTCAAGCTTGCCTATGCGCTGTCCACCGAAAACGATGAAGGAGTGGCCGTGGTGAACCGCGCGATACGCGCTTTTTGGTCTGACCACGTAGCCCGCTTTATCCTGCCCTTTGCGCGTGCGTTGGAGGAAACCACGCGCGAGGAATTCTATCGGATCGTAGCTCGCATGCTGTGCGTGTGGGCCGAGCAAGAGTGCTGCCGCCTCGGTGTTACCCTACAGGAAACCGCCGAGCAAAAGCCTGGAGGCGCGCTCGAAGCTGACTGCTTTGTGTGCCCATTCAGTGAGCGCCCGTGACTAACCCGCGGGTGCTCGCCCGCAGTCGGTGGCCTGGGTTGTATCTGCAGGCGTGTCGGTCTACCGGTGCGGTGATGCTATCAACGCGCCTGCGCGAGCAGTTGCGAGAAATTGTAGGCGCCGAGGGGCTCATCGAACCCTACGAGGCACGCAAGGTCTACGAGTGCGACGGTTATACGCTCGAGCGCGCGGTGCCAGAGCTCGTGGTGCTGCCAGCTTCTACGGTGGAGATGTGCGCGGTCCTACGGCTCCTGCATCGCGCAGGCGTGTCGTTCGTGCCGCGCGGCGCAGGCACGGGGCTGAGCGGTGGTTGCTTGCCGCTCGAAGCTCCGGTGATGATCGGCACGAGCCGGATGCGCCGGATTCTCGAAGTCGACTCGGTGAACCGGCGCATCGTGGTCGAAGCGGGCGTGGCCAACCTAGACGTCACACGAGCCGCTGCTCCCTTTGGCTTGCATTATGCGCCGGATCCCTCCAGCCAGGCCGCGTGCTCGATCGGGGGAAACATCGCGGAGAACTCTGGTGGCCCCCACACCCTCAAGTATGGGGTCACGACCAATCACGTACTGGGCCTGGAACTCGTACTGCCGGATGGGCAAGCGGTTTGGCTGGGTGGCTGGGTGGACGATGTGCCTGGCTATGACCTGCGGGGATTTGTGGTTGGAAGCGAGGGAACCTGTGGCGTGGTTACGCGCGCCATTTTGCGCCTCGTGCGTAACCCTGAAAGCTGGCACACGGCTTTGGCGGTGTTTCCGAGCGTAGCAGCGGCGACGAAGGCGGTGTCGGCCATTATCGCTGTGGGGATTGTACCCGCGGCTTTGGAGATGATGGATCGTCTGATCGTGCAGGCGGTGGAACAAGCTTACCACTTTGGTTTCCCTGGAGACGCGGGTGCAGTGTTGATCGTGGAACTCGATGGTCACCCGGCAACCGTACAGGCAGAAGCGAAAGCGGTCAGGCAACTCTGTCTCGATGCCGGCGCTAGCGAAATTCGCACCGCGGCGACGGACCAAGAGCGAGCCGAGTTGTGGAAAAGCCGGAAACGAGCGTTCGGTGCCGTCGGGCGCCTCGCTCCAAGCTACTGCACGCAAGATGGTGTAGTGCCGCGCACCCGTTTGCCGGAAATTCTGCAACGGATCACCGATGTGGCTGAGCGCTATCGGTTGCGCATCGGCAATGTGTTTCATGCTGGTGACGGTAATATCCACCCGATCTTGTTGTTCGATGAGCGCAACCCCGATGAGGTTCAGCGCGTGCTCGCGGCGGGTCGCGAGATCCTGGCTGCATGCGTGGAATTGGGCGGGAGCATTACTGGGGAGCATGGAGTGGGGGTGGAGAAGATCGACCAGATGCCGCTGCTGTTCACGCCGCAAGACTTGATCGTGATGCAGGCGCTGCGACGAGCCTTCGACCCGTTGGAACGCTGCAACCCGGGCAAAATCTTTCCGCGCCCCGGAGGTTGCGTCGAAGTGGTGCGACCCCGTCGCCAAGTTCCGGTATGAGGCAATGAGCGTGCCGAGTGAAGCTTTGGCTCGCGAGCTTGCAGCACGATTGCCTCCTGAATCGGTTTGCACCGATCGAGCGGAGCGCCAACGTTTTGCTTTGGGCGGTGTGCCACCCCAAGCCGTGGTCTATCCTTCAAGCGAAGAGGAGGTCGCTACCGCCGTGGCTTGTTGCGCGGAGCTCAGGGCTGCGCTTGTGCCGTGGGGCGGCGGGGCGCGACAGCGTCAAGTGCCCCCACCGTGGCAGTACGATGTGGCGCTCGTGTTGTCGCGCTTGAATCGCGTGCTCCGCTACGAGCCCGACGATCTCACGATGACCGTACAGTGCGGCTGCCGCATGGATTCGCTGGCCGCAGTTTTGGCGGCCAGGAGACAGTGGCTCCCGTTCGACGTTGCCCTACCAGGCGAGAGTACCGTGGGCGGAGTGGTGGCAAGTGCCACGGTTGGCTGGGAGCGGTCGGGACAACTTTCGACCCGAGACCTTTTGCTCGGTGTGACGTTCGTGGCAGGCAGGGGCGAGGTCGTGCGCGGGGGCGGCTCTGTGGTCAAGAACGTGGCTGGCTACGACATGATGCGCCTCGTTGCTGGTTCGTGGGGTACGCTCGGTGTGGTCACACAAGTGACTTGGAAGTTGCTGCCAGAGCCTCCGGAAAAAGCGGTCGGGTGGGTCGGTTGCCGAAGCCTCGCCCGTGCGATCGAGCAGGCGCTGGCAGGTGACCGGGTACGACCGCAGCCGAGCGGCTTGGCCGTGGTGGGGTTTGGGTCCGGCGCGGCCGTGGCCGACCCTCAGCGCGCTGGCGTTGTGGTGGCATACACTGGCAGCGCCGGGGAAGTGCAGGAGGGCAAGTCGGCTTTCGAGGAGGAAGTGGAAGATGTGCATTGGTTTCCTCACCTGGGTGCTGCAACTGGCTTGGTGCGACGAATTCGTGACTTCTCGCTCGTGGGACCCACGCACCCTTGGGCCGCGGGACTCCGCCTAGCGTTGCTGCCAAGCGACCTTGCAGCTTGTGTGGAGGAACTGACAGCCTTCCTCGATGAGGACAACACTAGCGTGTGCATCTGGCCGCAGCGGGGCACGGTGTACGTGCGTTTCACCGAGCAGAGCGAGCGAAGCCTGATGCGGCGCGCCTTTTTGTGGGCAGCCGAGTTTGCCCAGGAGCATCGCGGCTGGGCGTGGCCCGATTGGTGGCCCGAAGGTTGGGAGTTCGACGCCGTCTCCCTTCCTCACTTGTACCTGTCTCGACACATCAAAGATGCACTCGACCCGATGGGGATTTTCAGCCCCGGACGCTACTGGAGGCACTGGTAATGGCCCAAGCGGTAGGGAGCCAAGGGATACAGGCCCACGTGCCCATGGCGCGTTTACTAGAGTGTGTGCACTGTGGTTTATGTTTGCCCGCTTGCCCGACTTACTTGGAACTCGGGCATGAGGCGGATTCGCCGCGGGGACGCATCCATTTGATCCGCGAGCTGGTAGAAGGGCGCATGCCGCTTGGGCGCGACGCGGTGCGCCACTTGGATCTGTGCTTGGGCTGCCTTGGGTGCGAGACGGCATGCCCTTCTGGCGTGCATTACCGCGAGCTCATCGAGGGTGCGCGGGTGGCGCTCGAAGAATCTTACCGCCGCCGCTGGCGGGAGAGGTTGCTGCGGCGCTTCGTGCTCGAGGTGTTTCCCTACCCACACCGCCTGGCGGCGCTGCTGTGGCCCGTAAGGATCGCGGATCGGCTTGGGCTTGGCGAGCTGCTGCGGAAGCTGCCGTTGGCGGAGATGGTTCCCCCACGAGAGAGCAGGCAGCAGTGGGATCCCCCGACGCTGATTTCCGCTCGGGGCACGCGGCGCTATCGCGTGGCCCTGTTTCGCGGCTGCGTGGCTCGGGTCCTGTTCCCTGGAGTAGAAGCCGCTTTGGTTCGCGTTCTGACCGACAATGGTTGCGACGTGCTCGTACCAGGAGAACAAGGTTGCTGTGGGGCATTGGCGGCGCACCAGGGTGATCGTGTTCGCGCCACGGCATCGGTAGGTGCTGTCGTCCGGTCCTTCGCAGAGCCCGTGGACGCCATTTTGGTTACGGCCGCCGGTTGCGGTGCCTTCTTGCGCTCCTACGGGCATTGGGCGAAGGGTACAGAGTTGGAAGAGACCGCTCGAAGGGTTGCCTCGCGCGTGCGCGACGCCACAGAGTTTTTGTCCGGCCTCGACTTACCTCGCCCGAGTCGTCCGCTCGGCTGGAGGGTGGCGTACCACCATGCCTGCCACTTGGCCCACGCGCAAGGAATCCGCGAGGAACCTATGCGTTTGTTGCGGCTTGCGGGCGCGGAACTGGTGCCTTTTGAAGAAGCTGACCTTTGTTGTGGCAGCGCTGGCTCTTACAACATTCTCGAGCCGAAGCTTGCCCGGCGCCTTGGAGAACGGAAAGCGCGAAACATCCGAACAAGCGGTGCAGAGGTTGTCGCCGTGGCGAATCCGGGTTGTTCCATCCAAATCCGAGCAGCGCTGCGACGTGTTGGAACTCCCCTACCAGTTTTGCATCCCGTGGAAATTCTGGATGCGGCGTACCGTGGCAACGCACAACTCGGGTCAGAGCTGGCTGCCGCCCCCCTGTCTGGTCAACCAACTTAATGCGTTGATGATCCGGGGGTGGCAGCCGAAGCGGCAGGCTCCAAGTGGACGAGCAATCGGCGCACGGCCGTGTGTACCTTGTGGGTGGGCCAGAGTTCGTGTTCAGGCCGGCGGTAATAAGAGCGGGCTACGAACACAGTCAGCCATTGCACCGGAACTCTTGCGCTGTAAAGCGCGCGCCCGTCGGGTTCGATCAGCTCCAAATATAGCCACATTGCGGTAACCCATTGCGGCATGTCCAAGATTGGTTGCCCGTGGAACTCCATGACCTCGTCGTCGAACCGAGGCCAGGGTGGCTCTCCGGTGCGCAGCATCAGGCTACCTTCGCGGGTCCAGGTGACCGCTAACACATCCACGTTGTGGGAGCGGGCCAGGTCGCGTGCAACGTAGGCGCGGGCGGTCTCCAGTTTCTTCCGATCGGGCTCGCCCGTGAGGGGATTGAACAGCCCACCGATTTGGCTTGCATAGCGGCGCCAAACCGGTCCCACGACATCGCTGCCGACGACCTGGTATCCCCGTTTTCGCAATAGGTCGCTCAGCGCAAACTCAATATCGCTGGCAACTTTCTCTCGGCGGAATCCCGACACGGCCACTCCGGGAGGCAAAATACCGATGGTTCGCACTACGCGCTGGAACTCCTCGCGCGGTACAAGGTAGGGGTCGAAGTCCTTGGTGGCCGGGCACCCACTGACCACGGCGAGGAGAAACACCAAGAATGGTGCGGAACACTGGAAGCGTTGCTGTCGCCTTGGCCGCCTCATCGTGAACTCTGCTCGATTTCTTCGAGGATGCCTTGCACAATGGCCCGGTCCAATGCCTCCGGTGCCAGCTCGACGTAGCGTGTGAGATGTTTCCGCGCACAGGCCAGGTTGCCCTGTTCGCGACAAAGCAGGCCAGCCTCCCGGTGGGCAGGTGCAAAGCGAGCATCCAGCGCGAGTGCATGGGCATATGCCTCGGCTGCTGCCTCCAAGTTACGTTCCCGCGTGTGTCGGCGATGCCAATCGCCGAGCGCCACGTAGCCGTCGGGTCGGTTGGGCAATGCGCGAATATGTTGGTCGATCAGGAAACGGGCTCGCTCGAAGCGCCGAAGTTTCATGTTGGTTGCCGCTACTTCGAGGCGCACTGTTGCCGTGTGTTCATGGTAGGTGGAGTCGCTGGAACGAGCGGGTGAAGCGGTAGAGCCAGTCGTGTTCATTTGCTGCCAGGCTTGCACGCGCTGCAGCCGGTCGGTCGTTGCCGGGTGGTTGCCGTAGAAATATGGTTCTTCCACCAAACGCTCGGCGGCGAGCTGTTGTTCTTCTTGCAACAGACGCTGCATTGCCTCTAGGCACGCCGCGCCATCGTAACCGGCTGCACGTACGGCTTCCCACGCGCGCCGATCTGCCTCGTACTCGAGTTCGCGTGCGAAGCCCCGTACTTGCCACAATAGCAAGGAGGCGTGGGGACCTCCGAGAAGTTCGAACACGAGCGAAGGGCCTGGGAGTAGTATGGCCAAGCCGCCAGAGCCATACAGGAGCACGGCAAAGACGCTGCGTACAGTGCTGACAGCGCGCTGGTCGTGCAAGCTCTGGGCGTACGCATGGCGTTCGGCAAAGTGAGTGATCTCGTGCCCGAGCACGCAGGCCAGCTCTCCCTCGCTGTCGAGCTGTGCCAAAAGGCCCTCGGACACAAAAAGCTTGCCGTTGGGGAGAACGAAGGCGTTCAAGAAAGGGTCGCGAATAACGCCGATCGCAACCGACTGCGACTCCAAGTGGAAGAAGGGTAGAAGACGCAAGGTGACTGCGCGGAGATAGTGGTCGAGGTCGGCGTCGGCGCGCAGGACCATGCGCTTCTGCAAGGTTTGGCTCAGTTCTTCCGCCTTCTCCCACAGCTTGCGCTCCTCTGGGGTTTGCGGCGCAGGCACTCCCACGAAGGGTTCGACATGTGGGCGGGGACAGCCTGAAAGCGCCAGAACCGTTGCGGCGGCGAACAACATCCGCCGTGGCAAATGAAATAGTGTACCGGCAACGTCCCCACGACAATTCACGGAACACCCGCAAAAAGTCTTAGGCCGCCTTTTGGTGGCAACGCAACCAAGAAGTGATGCGTTCGGCACCCCGCGAGGGGATGCAGAGGCGCATTGGGCGTTGACTAAAGTGACCGCACGGCACAGAAGTGTACGGCACAGCATCCGACGTAGGAAAACCGCATGGGCACGGCAGCGTCCAGGTGTGAGAGGTTTTCTTCGCTGGCCAAGACGTTCTATGCGGCGGCGTGGATTCTCCTTTGCGCGACTCAAGCGTGCGGGCCGATTCCACCAACCCTGCGCATGCCTGAGGCAAACCCCTGGCGGGTCCCCGCAGAGGAGTTTGCCTTGCGGGCGCACACGGTGTGCATCTTCCCGACGTCGGCGCCAATCGAGGAGCTCGAGGATCGTGCTCAGGAATTTGGGCGGTTGGCCGCGCAGGAGTTGAGGGGTGCTGGGTTGAAGGCGGTGGTTTTGTCGGAGGAGGATGCGCAAGGTTTACTGGAACACGCCGTTGCCGACGTGGGCGGCGTGGTCGACCCGGAAGTTGGTTGGGTGGACATGGACCGCGTACACTCCGTGGTCAAACGGCAGCGCGAACTCGCGCGCCAGATTCACGGCTGTGACGCATTCTTAGGGCTCTCCGTGGTGATGGTTCGAGCGCCTTTTAGCGACGGCTTGGTCAAATGGGACGGGCGTGAAGCGAAAATACAAGACTACCTGAGCGCAATGGGCAATTCGGGGTGGACCACCGTTCTCTCCCTCCATGCACGGGTGAGTGACCTGAACAACGAGGAGTTGTACTTTTTTGCTGGCGGCATTCAGCCGGTGATCGAAGTGAAAACGTTCTCTCTGCCCTACGAGCCAATCTGGCGCGCGAAAAACCCTGAAGAGCTGCTTTTATCGGAGAGCGACAATCACAGGGCTGTTCTCCTGGCTCTGGGCCCGTTGTTGCCTGCCGTGCGCGGCGCGGCCCGTTGATCGCGAAGCAACCCCGGGGAGTTCAACCGATTCTCCCCGATTCCACCTCTGTGCTGCTCTGGCAAGAACACCAGCGCGATGCACGCCCCAGTGTCGGAGGGCGGTTGGTCAAACGCCGAGCAGAATCCAAAACTGCTGGTGGCTTACGACTAGCGCCGTTCGGCTGTGTGCGTTCCCTTTCGGTGCCTGCGGCGAAACATTCCCAATCTTCGCGTACGGTTTCAAAGTCGGTCGCCGGAGTGCGGGCTTACAGAGCTGGGGCGTCACGAACGAGCCTTGCGGTGGGACCCCGGGCTTTGGCCCAGAGCAGCCTGGTCGAGTTCCTGTGCGATTTGTTCCAAAGTTTTGCCGCGGGTTTCCGGTGCGTAGCGAAGCACAAGGAGTGCTCCAATCACGGGTCCAATCGCCATGATTCCCACCGAGAGAGGGATGCCAATGCGATCGGCCAGCATGCCGATGAGCAGAGGAGTGACGATTTCTGTGACGCGGCCGAACAAGTTCGTGGTCCAACTGTAACCCGTGGCCCGAATCTCCGTCGGGAAAAGCTCGGTCGCATACGTCGAGGTTACCGAGTTCGCCCCGAGAAAGCACACAATGCAAGCTGACATGAGCAGCGTTTGCACCGCTACGCTGGGTATCGGTACCATGAACAAGGCGAAGATAAAGCCAGCAGCTCCGAAGTAGTACAGGGCGCAAGATAAGCGCCGCCCCAAGCGGTTCATGAAGAAGCCGGCTAACGGGGCACCGACCAAGAAGCCGACAATGTAGGCACCAGCGACGACCACCGTGTAATCCTGGGCAGAGAAATGGAGGTTCCGCGCCGCGTGAATCGTCCAGAAGGTTACTGCGGGAGAGGTGACCATGTGATTGCAGTTCCAGATCAAGGTGACCAAGAGAGACCGCGTCCGGTAGCGCCGCTGAAAAGGAACCTTGAAGGCGGCTAACTGCTCGCGCCACGAGCGATTCGAGTGTCCGTCGTTCCGGAGCTGTTCGAACCTACGGGTTTCCCGCATTCCGAGGCGAACGAGGACGACCAGCACAACCGGGACCAGCCCGAGCAAATACATCGTGCGCCAGTCGTAATGAGCCAGGACCCATCGTGCGGTCAGGAAGGAGAGGATGGTCCCGAAGGCTCCCATGCCCGCAAGGAGAGAGACCCCGAAACTCCGAAAACGTGTCGGGTACTCTTCTCCGATAATGATCAGTGCCAGAGCGAACTCGGCAGCAAGAAAAATCCGGGCACAAAACTGCCAAAGCGTAAAGCTGTACACGTCGACCGCATAGGCAGTAAGGCCGGTAAACAGCGCGTAACCGAAAATAGTGAGCGTAATGATCGGGCGGCGACCAAAGCGGTCGGCCAAGGCTAGGACAAAAAACGAAACCACCGCACCGATGCGAATGACCAGGTTGACCAAACCCCACTGCGTGTGGTTGAGGTTGTACAACTGTTGGATTTGTGGGGCGACGGTGGAAAGAATGGCCACGTTGAACGCGTCGAAAACCGTGGCCGAAACGAGCATCCCGAGCAGCGCCCACAAGTAAGGGCTCATTTGGGCCGCTTCGGTCACACGGTCCGATGCTGCGACCGGCCGGTCTGAAGGGCCGGGCACACCCATCCGTTTTGCCTCACTCGATCTTTGCGAACCCGCCATACGCCACTTTCTGTACCTGCTCAGCGGCCAGCCCAGCGAGGATGGCGCTTCTCGATGAAAGCGCACATGCCCTCCTGAGCGTCACTGGCAAGGGCGTTAAGACTCATCACTTCTTTGGCGTACGCGTACGCCTGGTGCTGGTCGAGGTCGATTTGCCGGTAGAAAGCCTGTTTTCCCAAGCCCACGGTAAAGGAGCTGGCTTCGACAATCCGTTGAGCCAACTCTTCCACGGCTTGGTCCAAGTCCGACTCCGGGACCACGCGGTTCACTAAACCCCAAGCACAAGCGGTCGGGGCATCGATTGGCGTTCCAGTCAAAAGCATTTCCATGGCACGTTTACGCCCAATGGCGCGAGTCAACGCAACCATGGGGGTGCTGCAAAAGAGACCGATGCGTACACCTGGGGTGGCAAAGCTGGCGCTGTCGGCGCAGATGGCCAAATCGCAACTGGCCACGAGCTGGCAGCCGGCAGCGGTGGCAATGCCATGAACGCGTGCGATGACCGGCTGGGGAATCCGTTGGATGGTTTCCATCAGGCACGTGCATTGATCGAACAACGCGCGGTAGAAACTTGCATCCCGCGATCGCATTTCGGTCAGATCATGGCCTGCACAAAATGCCGGGCCGTCACCCGCGAGAACGATCACGCGGGTGTCGGAATCGGCAGCAAGCGCGTCAAACGCATCGACCAGTTCGCGCATCATCGTCATCGACAACGCGTTGCGGCGCTCGGGTCGGCTCAGGGTCACGCGTGCGACCACGCCCTTTGTGACACGAATGTTTTGCCAATCCATGCACGAATCCTCCTCGTACTGCGGAACGAACCTACCACATGCGGGGCGAAACGCGACTGTCTCGAGGGGCGTGAAGCAAAGGCTCCTCTTGTTGGCAGTGCGGCAACCGGTAACCAGGCGTCGCCTGAACGTGGTGACTTCCGTGTGCTCCATGTGCGACCTTACAGTCGTGTTGGCGGTGGAACCGCAAAACGGACTTCGCGACGCGGTACGAGCGACGAATTTTCGCTGGAAGCAGCCGGCGAATTCCAGTAACGTGCGAAAGTACGCCCCTGGGTAGGGCATGGTCGGTGAAGAAGGAAGGAGAGAGCTGCATGGGCCGGTATTGGTCTTTGCTAACGTTATGCGTGTGCCTCGTGTGGTTGGGAAAAGTCCCAGCGTGGGCTTACGAACCCTATCTAGGGGCCGACGTTGGCCTTACCGAACCGCTCAACGGCAACTTTCGCGGTCACGTCAACTTGGGCTTCGTCGTGAGCCCCTATGTGGGAGTGGAGCTTCACCCGTACGTTGGCTTCCAGGTCAGCCCTAGTTTTTATTTCTTTAGCCAGGGTGGCTCGTTCCCCGGAATGCCGGGCCAGGGACGTGAAGAAACCACGATGGTGGCTCTCAGTGGGGGCCCTCGGCTGCAGTATCCGCTGCATACCCAACTGGGCGTTTTGACTCCGTTTGTGTACGGTAGCGGCGGGTATTACGTGGGTACCAGCGGGCGGCTGAGTCAAAGTGCGCCGGGTGTCTTTGGCGGGGGCGGAATGGAGTACCAGGTGACGGATCGGCTTTCCCTTGGTGCCTTTGCCCGTTACGAGTACGCGTACATGGGCCCGCGGCCAGAAGACTTGGGGCCGCGGCAGGTTCCCGAGGAACGGTTTGCCGAAAACATCCGCTGGATGTCTTACGGTTTCTCGGCGCGGTACGCATTTCGCGCCCCCGAGGAAGCTGTTGCTGCGGCCCCACCCCCTGTGGCCGAGGCGCCGGCAGCCGTGCCCACGCCTCAGCCCCTGCCTGCGCCGAGCAAGCGGAAGGTTGTCTTGCGAAGTATCCACTTCGAGTTCAATCAGGCACGGATTCAGCCTGAATCGCGCGTGGTTTTGGACGAGGCGTACCGCATTCTGCGCGACGAAACCGACATTGCGGTCCGCGCAGAGGGCCACACCGATGCAGTGGGCTCGGAGGAGTACAACTTGCGCCTAGGGCTACGCCGCGCCGAAGCCGTCCGTGCGTACTTGGTCTCCCAGGGGATCGCGCCCGAGCGAGTCCAGGCCGTGAGCTTCGGGGAATCGCGTCCGATCGCACCCAACGATACGCCCGAGGGAAGGGCACAAAATCGCCGCGTGGAGCTGCACGTGATCGAGTAGCCAGAAAAGACGATCATGCTTGGTTCTTCGTCCAAGCAGAATCGCCATGAGCTACGACGCCCTTCGTAGCCAACGGACTGGCCGGCGCTTTGCCCTGAGTTGGCACGCAATTGCGTGTGACCTTTGCTAGCAGGATGAGGAACATGGATTTCCCAGTCCTGCGGCTGAAACCCACCCGTGAGCGCGCGGTCAAACAAGGTCACCCCTGGATTTTCGCGGGAGCACTCGAAAATCCTGAGGCGATCACCGAGCCTGGGGAAGTGGTCGAGATCCGCGCTTCCGACGGCAGCTTTCTTGGGTATGGCACAGCCCATCCACGATGCACGATTGCCGTGCGTGTGTTCACGCGCGAGCGAGAGGCTTTGGACGAGGACTTTTTCCTGCGCCGTCTCGCCGTGGCCTTCAAACTTCGCGAGCCGGTGCTGCGTGGCGGACAGACGACTGCGTACCGACTGCTCAACGGCGAGGGAGATTGCCTCCCTGGGTTTGTTGTCGATGTCTATGGCGACGCTGTGGTGGTGCAGTGCCTCACCGCAGGGGCCGAGCGCCTCAAGCCCGTCTTGGTTCGCGCCTTACCGAAAATGGTCGAGGTGCGCTGCATTTACGAGCGCAGTACCGGAGCCGTGCGGCGTGAGGAAGGGCTCCAAGATGCCGAGGGCTGCCTTTGGGGCGAACTCCCGCCCTTGCCTCTGGCGATCCGCGAGAACGATCTCCGCTTCTGGGTGGACATCGTTACGGGACAAAAGACCGGCTTTTTCCTGGACCAACGCGACAACCGCGCACTCACGCGCGAGCTGGCGTTCGGGCGCGATGTGCTCAACGCGTTTGCCTACACCGGCGCGTTTGCCGTGTATGCTGCTGCAGGTGGAGCGCGGCGGGTCGTATCGGTGGAAAGCTCACGGCGGGCGGCAACGTTGATCGGCCAGCAGTGGGAGCTCAACCAGCTCTCCACCGAGCATGAGGTCATCGTCGAAGATGTGTTCACCTACTTACGGAACACGAGCGATACGTTCGATTTGCTCGTTCTCGATCCGCCGGCTTTGGTCAAGCGGCGTCCGGAGCTCTCGCGCGGAACGCGTGCCTACTACGACTTGCACACCTGGGCCCTTCGGCGTGCCAAACCGGAGGCTTGGCTTTTGACGTTCAGTTGCTCCCAGCACGTCACGCTGCCGTGGTTCGCCCACACCTTGGAGCGCGCTGCAGCGGTGACGGGCCGCGTCGTGCAGGTGGTGCGCACACTTGGCCCTGGGTTCGATCACCCAACCTTGATTTCCCATCCGGAGGGAAGTTACCTCAAGGGCTTGCTCGTGCGCGTGCAGTAAAGGTGGTGATGCATGCAGCGTTTGCAAACGGAGTGGAGCCCCATGAAGCCGGCAGAGACTTGGCAACAGCTCGTCGATCTCGAGGCCATCAAACAGCTCAAGTTTCGTTACTTGCGCCACCTCGATTTGAAGGAATGGGATGCATTGCTGGGGTGCTTTTCCGAAGATGCTCGCGCTGCATATGCAGATGGTCAGTACTCGTTCCGTGGCCGCGATGCCATCGTGAATTTCTTGCGCGAGGTGTTGGGATCCACGGAACGCCTATCGCTCCATCGTTGCCACCACCCTGAGATTTCCTTCGTCGGGCCCGATCGAGCGCGAGGTTGCTGGGCGCTCGACGATCTTGTGATCGACGGCCCTAGCGGCACGGTCTTGCAGGGTGCCGCTTATTATGAAGACGAGTACGAACGTGTGGCGGGAGAGTGGAAAATTCGCTTTACGAGTTACCGGCGCGTCTTCGAGCAGGTTTGGCAGGAGCGAGACTTGCCGAGCCTTGTGCGCAAGGTGTCGTGGTGGCGAGGCGACACGGAAGAATCCTAGAGACTTCGTTATGCTCGTGTAAAAACGGCCCACGTGGTCTGGGGCGGGCACTTCAAAGTCGCCAGAGCGTGGGGAGAACGTAGCCTCACGAAAGCCTCTCAACTTTACACTTTATCCGTGTTGCCGATGGTTGTATAGGGCCAGTGCACCCCATAACGAGGGAACGATCGTACGCGTTCCGAAGGGCTTAGGGTCGATGCTGAAAAACTTAGCCACGCGAAGAGGGGGCCCACATCTGCCGAGGCAGAACCGGTCATGACTGTGGAAGGCATTACCGTGCTTGCCGACCTGGTATGGCATTGGCGCTGGGAGGAGCCGGGTGTTTGGCATTCCGCTGAATCGAGCGCGCAAACTTTTCTTGGGCACCCGGTTGTGATGGGGACGATAGAAGAAGCGCTGGCCGCTTGGTTTGCCCCTGGCGACACCCAACGTTTACGTGCGCTACTGGAGGAAGCCCGCACGGGAAAGGCCCAACGAATGGAGCTGCACATGTACGACGCGGGCGGCAGAGTTCATCGTGTGAGAATTGCCGCCGTCGCGCCAACGGTAGCTCGACAAAACGAGGTCGTTCTGGCTTTCGTTGTCTTGGGTCGCGCACCCTCATCGGAAATTTTCCCCGACTTCGGCCTTGAGCTCGCTGGGCATGCGGGAGACAGGGGTTACGAAAAAACTCTCCGCCGTCTCTTGTGGGTGCTGCGAGAGCGCCTTGGCTGCGAAGGGGTGGAGCTGCAATTGCGTGGAGCGCTCGAGCGCGAGCTAGAGCCCTTGCGAGAAGCGCGGGAGGCACGCCAGTACGCGGTGGCAGGAGCAGCCGAGCTGTTGCCGGGACGGGGAGCGGAACAGGTGGAAGTGCCGATGACACTGCAGGGGGAGCTATTGGCGACGTTGCGCGTGGAAGGCTTTCGTCCCGTAGCTAGGCCGGGCGACGAGCGCTGGAGCGCCGCGTCGGACGTGCTCGAAGCGCTCCGCATGACCCTTGCAAGCTGGGCCCTTACCCGCCGGGGCGAGCTGTGGCGCAAAGTCATGGAGTTCCTGCGGGGAGCGCGCAGAGACTTGCTCGACCCCCAGGGTGATAGCTTCGGCGAACTTTGCCGAGCTGTTGCCGCGGCGCTCGGCGCCGATCGTGCACACGTGTGGTCCGTTGACTCGAGTTCCGAGCTTTACCGCTTAGTGGGGCAGTGGGGCTTCGGCGAAGAAGAGCTGGAGGCGCTACGGGTGCTCGAGCCGCCAGCTTGGGCAAGGAGGGCGTTGAGTCGTTCGGCAGCATTCGAGGAAGGCCTGGTGTTCGAGCCGCCGAACGAGTTGGATCGTCCGGGCGCCACTCGCCAAGTTTTGTTTCGGCTGGAACATGGGGGGCTATTGTTCGTGGACTGGAAGGGGCGTTACCCCGGACTCGACGATGACTTCGCCGAGCTGGTCTGCGCGATCGCTTCGTTGTGGTTTTCTAGAGCCAAGCTTGCGATCGAAGCCGATCAGGCTGCACGAGTGAAGGCGGATTTTGTTGCCACAATGTCCCACGAGCTTCGCACCCCCCTCAACACGTTGATGGGCTACACCGATTTGCTCGCATGTGAAGAGTTCGGCCCGCTGACAGCGGAGCAACGGGATGTTTTGGAGCGGATGAATCGCAGTGCGCGGGAGCTGCTAGAGCTGATCAATGCCACGCTCGACTTTGGCCGAATCCAGGCCCAAGACCTACCCTTGCACGTGGAGGTCGTTTCGATCCCGGAGCTGCTGGAAGAGCTCGATCGGGAAATTGCTTACGCGCGCCAGCGCCGAGGCTTATCGTGGGCGACAAAGGTGGACCCAGACGCCATCCGATTGCGAACCGACCGGGAAAAACTGAAGGCCGTGGTCAAAAATTTGTTGACCAATGCAGTGAAATTTACCGAGCGTGGCGGTGTCACTGTCACAGCGCAGCGCGTGGCGGGCGAAGTCGAGATCGCCGTGCACGATACAGGGATCGGCATCGATCCAGCGCTGCTACCGGTTATCTTCGAGCCCTTCCGACAAGGAGAACCGGCCTCTACTCGCCGCTTCGGTGGAGTGGGGTTGGGGTTGTACGTCGTGCGGCGCTTGGTGGAGCGGTTGGGAGGTTCCGTGGCGGTGGAGTCGGAGCCCGCAAAAGGTTCTGTGTTCCGGGTACGTATCCCCGATGCTCCCGCCGTGGGGAGGCGGCGGAGTGACGGCGCGTCGATGGGCAGCGTAGAGCCTTAGGAGCGGACACGCAGGACCACTTTGCCAAAATGCTGGCTCGACTGAACTCGGCGGTGGGCTTCTGCCACTTGCTCCAGCAGGTACACGGTGTCGATGACCGGGCGAATGCGCCCGGCCTCCAGATCGGCACCGAACTGCTCGCGGAATGCCGCGACGATCTTCGCTTTGTCCTCGCTGGAACGTGTACGCAGCGTCGACCCAATGATACTGAGGCGCCGTGTGAGCAGTGGGGCGAGGTTCAGCTCCGCTCTCGTACCGCCCATGAGGCCAATGACGACCAGTCGGCCGTCACTCGCAAGGCACTGTAAGTTGCCTTCGAGATACTTTGCTCCGATGTGGTCCAGCACCACGTGCACTCCTTGCCCCTGCGTAGCTTCGCGGACCACCTCGGCAAAATTTGCCGCCCGATAATTGATGGCGACATCTGCACCATGTTCGCGGCAGCGGCGACACTTTGCGTCGTCACCGGCGGTGACAAACACCTGCACGGCACGGAGCTTCAGCAAGGTGGTCGCCGCTGTGCCAACTCCGCTGCCACCGCCGTGCACCAGTGCCTTGCCTCCATGGGGCACCTGGCCCAGTAAGAAAAGATTCAGGAACGCCGTAAGAAAGACCTCCGGAAAGGCCCCGGCCTCTTCCCAGGAGAGGCAAGGTGGAACCGGCAGCACGCTGCCGTGATGGACCACGGCTTCTTCGGCGTAGCCGCCGCCGGCAAGTAACGCCATGGCACGGTCGCCTACGTTCCAGCCACGCACATTGGCGCCGACCTCCACCACTTCCCCGGCGCACTCGAGGCCAAGAATAGGCGAGGCGCCTGGAGGAGGTGGATACAGCCCTTGCCGCTGCAAGAGGTCGGCGCGGTTGACCGAAGTCGCAAAGACACGAATCCGCAGGTCGTCGGGCCCAAGCTCCGGGGTCGGCACTTCTGCAATGCGAAGCACTTCTTCGCCTCCGGGACGCTCACACACAACGGCTTTCATGGCTTTGGCTCCTCCATGGGTTCTTGCCCCGATTCGGGTCTGCTATGCGACCGCATCAGACGTCGGCGGCGACGCTCAATGTCGCGCAGGCGTAGGTCGACGTCTTCCAAGCGCTCGAGCAACAGCGCTCGGCGTTGTTTCAATGCGTCCTCGCGCTGCTGAAGACGCACCAGCGGAGGCACCGGCCCCATCCATTTTTGTCGCAGGATTTGCTCTCCTTCGGCAATGGCGAGGGGGACAATACCCCATAACAAGGCTAACACCGCAACCATGGCGGCACGGGCCGGGCTGCGGTCGTCGCGCCCGTCGGGGAACCGCCACCAGTGTCCGAACTGCAAATTCCAGAGTTCGGCGGCGAGTCCAATCAGTGCTGCGATCGAGAATCCTTGCAGCCACCTCGCGCGCTGAGTGTACGCTGCGAGAGCTCCCATGATGGCTCCGTACATGACTAGGATGACCACGAGGCGTAACGCGGGGCGGCGAAACTCCCAAAGCCGAAATAGCCAGGCACCGCCTTCTACCAGTGCCCCCAAAGCAATGCCCAGAACCACGCACCGCCACAGCATGCGGCTTGTATCTGGCGAATCCGCCGGCCTTGTACAAGGCCGAATGGTTGTGCCGAAAGAGCTCAGATGAGCAGGTGGGTAAAGGAAATCGGCCTGTTCTCCTGGCACCGCGGACGTCTCGTCCGCAACAGCGACCTCCGCACTAGTCGCTTGCGCTCCCAAACTAGCTTGGCTTTTCCCGCAGCCGCTTGCCGGTTGGTAGGGAGTATCGAGCATGGTCCGGCGTTCTCACCGCGGCCCAGCGATGGCCTTTGTACCGGTGGGCTGCTCCCTGTTGGCAATCCTTCTGGGTTTTGTTGCCCGCAAGGTCTACACCACCTTCTCTCTCCATGCCCCAGGGTCTTCCCTGTGCGGCATCCTCAAAATACGCGATAGGAGGCGAGCATTCATGGCAAACGAAAAGCCCGAGCGCATCGCGTTGGTGCTGTCTGGGGGCGGTGCCCGAGGTGCCTACGAAGCGGGCGTGCTGGCTTACTTGCTCGAGGAGCTGCCCGTGAAGTTAGGTCGGCGGGTCGACTTCCACGTGATCACGGGAACCAGCGTGGGCGCGATCCACGCGGCCTACCTGGCCGCCCATGTGCAGGATCCCGATGCAGGCCGCAGGCTTCGGCAGGTATGGTTGTCGCTTTCGTTCGAGCGGGTTTTCACCCCGCGGCGGGTGGGAGACCTGCTCCGCGGGCCCTTGCGCTTGTTTGGTCTGGGCTCTCAGCCGGCGCCGTTGCCACCAACCCGAAGCGGCATCCCGGAACGCTTGCCGGGCCTTTTCGACACGGGATGGCTTGAAGAAATTGTTCTTGCCAACATCGATTGGGCTCGTTTGCGCGAGCGCATCGACACGGGTGAGTTGCATGCCCTCGCGCTCACCGCGACCGAGATCGCCACTGGCCGCTCCGTCGTATTTGTCGATTCTCGCGAGGCGTCGCTCCCTTCGTGGCAGCACGATCCTTTCGTGATTGCGCGCCCAACGCGGATCAGCCCAGCGCATGCCCTGGCTTCGGCCGCGATCCCGTTGTTTTTCCCGGCCTTGCGCATCGATCGTGCGTACTACTGCGACGGCGGGTTGCGCCTGAATACGCCGCTGGCGCCAGCACTGAGGTTGGGTGCACAGCGCGTGCTCGTTGTGAGCCTCAGACATGTGAGGAGCCCGGCCGAGGAAGACCGACTCGCGCGAAAACGGGAGGCTGCTTACAACAGTCTCACTTACCTGGGAGGCAAGGCACTGAACGCATTGCTCATGGATCGCGTGGAGCAGGACTTGGAACGCCTGCGGGCCCTCAACGCCCTGTTCGAAATCGGGAGGAAGCTTTGCGGTCGCGACTTCCTGGAGCGCGTAAACGCCGAGCTGAAAGCGACCAAAGGCCGGGAGTATCGTATCGTGCGGGACTGTGTCATCCGCCCCTCGCGTGACCTCGGTGAAGTTGCCCAGGAGTGTTTGCGGCACCGCTGGCGTAGCGCTTCGCTGCGGGAATGGCTGAGCCGGAATCTCGCCTGGGCAGTCACTCGCGGAACGATTACCGAGGCAGACCTCCTCTCGTACATTTATTTCGATTCTTGTTACGCAGCCCACCTCATCGAGCTTGGTTGGAATGACGCTGCACAAGCACACGCGGAGCTGCTGCGGTTTTTTGGCGCGGAGGAGTGAGGCATCGGCTGGCTGTGCTACCCGCCCGAACCGAGCCAGGAGAGCAAGCGGCGCCCTCTGCCTTGCTCGGCAGCGCAAGGCAAGGGCAGGCATCGTCGAATGCGACGTTCCCAGCTTAACGAATGGAGAAGCAGTACTTTGCTGCCGATGAGACTGTGGCCTGGTGATTGTTGCGCACGATTAAGGGCTGCCCCGTGGTACAGGAAGTGCAACAACGTTTGTTGCTATGGCCGCGATCCGGCAGTTCCCGGCCGACATTTCTCGCGCAGCCCAATTCTCGGTCTTGGGCACCACGAAAGGGCCGTTTGGCGAAGAGGTTCGTGATCTCGCTGGGGTGGTGGCGAGCCGTTTACTCTCGCGTTGGAATGGCACCGTGGACAAGAACCCGCCGAACCTGGATTTGGTTCGGGACTTCGATGAAGAATGTACCCGTGCAGGTTTGGCTCAGTTGTTTTCGGAAGCATCAGATGGCGGGGAAGGTTCTGAATCCTTAGCTGCCAGCGCAATTCGAGGCTTTGCGGAAGCGGATGGGGGTATCGCGGCAATCTTTCTCGCCCGCTTAGCTGCCGTGCTGCCGTGGGTACAAGGTTCCGTAGAAGTACCTGTCGTGGACGGATGGAGCACTGCCTGGTCGGGTGGGTCTCGGCCAGATGTGGTTTGGGCATGGGGGTGGCGGGATGGGTTGCCAATCACGGTGTGTGTTCCTGGCGAGGGTAGCGCTTGGCGGCTGCAGTTGTTGCCGGCGCAGCATCTAGGATCTGTCGAAGTCCACCAACGCATGGGCCTAAGGGCTTGTCCCTCCGCCTGGGTGCGCGTGCACCTTGGCGAACCGATGGCAAGCATCGAGGTTGGGAGGGAAACAATCGCGCGCTGGCGGAGCTTGGTTGCAGGGTGGTGGGCTGTCATTGCGCTAGCCCGAGGCCGAGCGGCTTTGAGTGAGGCTGTTCGGTACGCGAGTGTGCGGTATCAGGGTGGAGCTCTGCTGATCGAGCATCCACTGGTGCAGGAAATGCTGGGCCGTGCCTTCGAGGCGGTCGTGGCGGCCGAAGCGTTACTCACGCGGGGCTTTTCCGGCGATGCGTCAAGCTTAGCCGCGGGCACGAGTTTGGCGACGCAAGCAAGTGAGCGGGCGGCCCACACTGCACAGCAAGTGTTTGGCGGTTACGGGTACATGCGCGATTACCCGGTCGAGCGATGCTTGCGCGATGTGAAGATGGCGGCTGTTGCTGCCGGGGGCTCGGCCCGGCTCCGAGTGGCAACGGCACATGCCGTTTGTGCCGCGGAGGGAGTTCATCTCCCAGACAAAGGAGAGGGAGTTTCTTTGGGAAGCGCGGGATGAAGTGGCCGGCAATTAGGGTGTTCCTATGGGCGCAGAAGGCTGGTCAGCAAGATTAGGAGAACGGCTATTCGAGCGATTCGAGCGCGCTCGTGAAGGGGGGCGGGCTCCACGGTACTCGGCAGCTTTGCAGCGCCTGGCGGAGCAAGTGCAAGGCTTTGCCCGCGAAGCGGAGCCGTTGGTGGTGGCGGCAGATGAGGAAGCGTCGTTAGCCCAAGGCGTGGAGATTGCGCGAGAGCTTTTGCGCCGAGCCGCGCGGGCTGGATGGCTGACCCGCTTCTTGCCTGGATGGGTGGGAGGTCAGGCTGGGGTTGCGGCGTTACAACAGCGGGGCAGGCTGCCGATGCTGATCTTTGTCGAGGAGTTGGCGGCGGTGTCGCCGGGATTGGCCACGCTTTTGGGGGCACACTACCTCGGAGCGATGCCGATCCTGTTGTCCTTCGACTTTGCCGCGCAAAGGCGGATCCTCAGGCCGCTGTGTGCCGCTCTTCAGGCCGGTGAACCGGCCATTTGTGCGTTCGCGATCACGGAGCCAGAAGCCGGCTCTGATGTAGAGGACCCAGTGGGTGGTAAGCGTGCTCGCTTGGGTACCACCGCTCGCCGTGTCGCCGGCGGCTACGTCCTCAAAGGCCGGAAGTGTTTCATTTCCGGGGGTAACCTTGCCAGGGTGACGACCGTGTTCGCGGCGCTGGAGCCGGAGAAGAGCCTTCGGTCGTGGACCTGCTTTGCTGTGCCGATGGACACACCGGGCGTGGAGGTTGTCCGGGTGGAGGACAAGATGGGGCAGCGAGTGAGTCCGGCCGCGGAACTGTATTTTGACGAGGTTTTCGTTCCGGAAAGCTACCGCGTTGGTCCCGAGCGAGAGGGCTGGCGGATCAATCGTGCAACCCTCGATCTCTCGCGACCATTTGTGGGGGGCATGGCCTTGGGTGCAGCACGAACGGTGCTCCACGAGGGCGTGGCGTGGGCCGCAAAGAATGGGCTGATGCACGACCGCTTTTTCCAGCACGAGATAGCGAGGTTGCTTGGCTCCTATGCGGCGGCACGTGCTCTCGTGGTACGAGCCGTTGAGGTCGTGCCCCCCATGACCGAGCTTTCTGCGATGGCGAAGTTCGTGGCCACGGATACGGCGATGAGGATTGTGTCACAAATCATGGACTGGATGGGCGTGGAAGCCACTTTGCGCAGCTCCCGCGTGGAGCGGCTCTATCGCGACATTCGCTTAACGCAAATTTACGAGGGTACCAACGAGATCAACCGCTTGGCTGTGTTCGAGCATGGTCAGCCCCGATCGTGGGCAGACAGCTTCTAAGGTCCCCGAAAAAAGGAGGTTCTGCCATGGGTTTAGGATTTCTTTCCGTGTCGCGAGCCGTGGTGCCGGTCAGCACCGGTCCGATCGAGGTTCCGATCCTGTACCGTAAGGCGCGGTCGGTTCTGGCTGTGTTCCCTGTTGAAAACGCTGCTCTCGAACCCTTACTCGATCCCGTCGGCCTTGCGGCGGTGCCGATCCTTGGAGAGCGGCCCGTGGTCGTTCTTGCGTTCTTCGATTACGTGGACACCACGATCGGGCCATATCACGAGGCCGCCACGGCAACTGTGGTCGTGCCCCGTGGGATGCCGAAGCCTCAACATCCGATGCTGGATTTGTTGTTGCCATTGCGGTGGCGCCGGCTTGGACTTTACATTTTTGATCTGCCCGTCACCACAGCAGTAGCCAACGCTGCCGGTCGAGAACTGTGGGGCTTGCCGAAATTCGTAACGGAGATTCCTTTTACGTGGGAGGGCGAACGAGTGGAGGCTGCGGTGTGCGATCCGGGCAGTCATGAACGGATGTGCTCCCTCGTTGGCTATGCCGGCGGAGGAAGCCGAGTACCCTTGCGGTCGCTCTCTCTCTACAGTTGGTTGGGTTCCGAACTCTTGCGCACCGAAGTGGATTTGCGCGGAATGGCGCACGTGATCCGCAGCCCCGCCTTTCATCTTCATATTGGGCCGCGCTTGCACCCCATGGCTCAACGCCTGGCAAATCTTGGGTTGGACGGCGCGATGCCCGCTCTGGTGCAACTGGCGCCGTCGTTTCAAGCCCGACTGAATCTTGGCCGGCGTGTGGCCTTGGCAGGCGCTGCCGGAGCGCAAGAAAGTGTAGCGAGCCAAGCCGCGTAGTTCGTTGCCCTCAGGGGAAGTCCATAGCAGGGTCCAATTCTGCGCCCAGGATGCTGGCTTTTCGCCCTGAAAAGCAGTAGCGGGTACGTTTAAACCGATTCTGTGGTTTCGAGGTGCGTACCCCAGTGCCTGGAATTTGTGCGAACAGCAAGGAGGCGCGGAAGGTAGGATGAAAGTGCTCCGTGTGGCAGGGGTCGTTGTGTTTGTTGCGGTCGCGGCCGTTGGATACCGCATCGTAACGCGCTCCGGGATGCTCACCCGAATCGAGCCACACTTTGGTGGGAGCTGTCGAGTGGTACCTGGAGCAGTGGGCGCAGAGGACGTGACGATCGATCGCGCCTCCATGACTGCGTTTCTCTCCGCTCAAGATCGGCGCGCGATGCGAGGCCCAAGCGGGCCGAGAGGCGAGATTTACAGCTTGGACCTAAAGGACCCGAATGCTGTACCTCGCCCACTCACGGCCGGAGTGCCTACGGACTTTCATCCGCACGGTCTTTCGCTTTGGATTGCGCCCACGGGCCAACGGCGGTTGTTTGTGATCAATCATCGGTCGGACGGAAGTCACAGCGTAGAAATTTTCGAATGGGTGGAGCCGAAGCTACAGCACGTGCAAACGGTTCGTTACCCCGAGCTCGTTTCGCCCAACGATCTCGTGGCCGTGGACGAGTCACGGTTCTACGCCACGAACGATCGCGGGATCGTAGAGCCCGGCTGGTGGCAAACCTTGGAAGTGTACTTGGCCCTGCCTTGGTCCACCGTGTCCTACTTCGACGGCCAGCGCGGCATGATGGCGATGACCGGCCTTGCGATGGCCAATGGTATCGCTCGCAGCGCCAGTGGCGATAGGATCTTCGTCGCTGAGTGTTTGGGTCGAGCAATTCATGTGATGAAGCGAGATGCCCGGTCGGGCGCACTGACGGAGCAAAGGGTGATCCGGCTTGCGGCCTGCCCTGACAACATCGAGGTCGACGAGCAGGGGCAGTTGTGGGTCGCAACCCACCCGAAACTCTTCGACTTAGTGGGGCACAGTCAAGATCCAGCGAAGCGCTCCCCCTCGCAGGTGCTCCGGATCGACCCGGAGTCGGGGAAGGTCGAAGAGGTGTACCTATCTGACGGTAACCCGCTTTCCGGGGCGAGCACGGCAGCGGTAGCCGACCGCACGATGGTTCTGGGGACGATTTTCGAGCCTCACGTACTGGTTTGCACGCTGCCATAGGTGGCGATCCGTCGGACTCACTCTCGCAAGCCGAGGGCGCGGGCGAACACTACGAATAACTCAGTTTGGTCGTGTCGGCCGGCGAGTTGTTCGCTGTAAGGGCCGGACGCAAACACCGATACGTCGCTACCCGTGTGAGTTTGCGAGCCAGCAGGAGCGTTGGTTGCGTATCCGACGGTTAGTAACGCTCCCTCGTTCGTGACCAAGGTGCTGAGCAGTCCGGGGAAATGCGCTCCGGCGGAGGGGTGCGGCACGATTTGCGTGGCGTGCGCATGATCCGCAGTGACCACGAGTAACGTGTTGCCTCGCTCTTGTGCGTACTTCCAAACGAGGTCCACAGTGCGGTCGAACTCGGCCGTTTCTCCAATTTGCGCGCAAGGGTCGGCTGCGTGTGCGCTTTTGTCGATGTTGGCGCCTTCGACCTGCAAGAAAAATGGCCGTCCGCGCTCGCGAGCAAGTTGGTCCAGGATTTCCAGCGCTTTCCGGGTCATCTCCTCGAGCGTTGGCTGCTCTGGTGGCCGACCTGCGGGCTGGCAGCGCTGGGGACCGCTTCCTGGGTAAGGCCGCGCCGGTTCGCCTTTCCAGAGTCGGTCGAAATCACCCTCAGCAAAAAGGCCGAGCACCGGAGGCCTAAGCGGCCCTTCGAGCTGGCTCGTCGTGGTAACGACGGTGAAACCAAGTTGGTGAGCAGTGTCGAGAAGAGCTTGCGGGTTCCCTAGGCCACCCCAATGCTGCTCGAAGCGCCGGCGACCGCCGCCAAGCACAATTTCGAAGCGCTGATGAAGGATTTGCTCGGCAATGGACCCGAGCCCTCCGCTCTCTCGACGGAACTCGGGGCAAAAGGCCAGATCGTTTGGGCCTTGGCAGACGCGGGCATTGATGTGTGCTGCCAGCGCAGCCGGAGTTGCATCGGTGATTTCTGCGGTGGTGACAATGCCGACTGGAATACCGGCGGCGCGGCTTAACTCGGCTAAAGTTGCTAGGGGCTCCCCGGTTTGCGGGGCGGTGGAAAGCCTTCCGACGCTGGTTTTCTTCCCTGTAGCCCAGGCGGTGGCACTGGCCGCTGAGTCGACAACGTAATCGGGCAAGTGGGGAGCGTTTTCCACAACGGCATATGTGGTCATTCGTCCGAGAACGGGGAGTTTCTCCATGGTGAGATGGCCCCCGGCCCCCGTGAGGTAGTTCCTAGCGGCGGCCAACTCTGCGTCCCCCAAGCCATCACCAATCAAAAGGATGACGTTTGTCCCCCGGGGGCTGGGGCGCTCCTTGATCCGGCGAGCGTTACAGCCTGCCAACGCGACGGCTGCAGCGAGAGAGCAAAGGAGTACGGTCGCGGTGCGTTGGCGAAGTTTCATAATGGCGGCAGCTCTTGGGTATGATGTGCCCAGGCGATATCTCGCACGACGCCGTCAAAATCGAAAAGGACCAACACACGGTCGCGGGTTTCGAATCGTCTCGTGTACGTGAACCAGTTCGTGCCGGTAATTGGGTCGCGCAGGCGAAGCGAGGAGTAGTTCAGCCGCGCGTAGGTGTAAACGAAGGCATCGCCATTGGTTTGATGAAAAATTTGCGTGGGTGGGCCGAACTCGCGGAGCACGTCGCTGCGGGTCGACACCCCCGGTACGATGCGGGTGACATCTCCCCGCAGCGGGGAGTCTTGATACGTTCGAGCAATCGTGCACCCGGTTGCGAGCAGCCAGCTCGTGCAAACGACTGCGGCAAGGGCCGGTCGAGAAAAACTCATGGTCATCGTCAGTGAGAGGAGCGGGACAAAAAGCCAAACCTAGGAAGCTCAGCGGTACCCTTGCGGAAGGCAAAATCTTCCACGCGATTGTCGCCGTCGAAGAAGATAACGAGGGAGTCGTTTTTTTGATCGAACTCGGCGTAGTTAAACAGCAGCAAGACCAGCGCCAGAGCGTTCGCCCGCGAGTAGGTGTATCGGAACCACCGGGCGCTAACGATCCGTTCGACTGGGGGCTTGTCGCCGCGCCGAGACAAAAACGGTTCGAACGGTATGCCGATCGCGGTAAGCTCCCTGGCGTCGATTTCCTGAGGCGGCCCGAACATCTCTAGAACTTGTGCTTTTGTGGTGACCCCTCGTTGCAGGCGAGCAACTTTATTTTCGTCTAGGGGGTGGTCGCGGTAGACCCGTCCCATGACACAACCACTGGCAACGGTCCCTACCAGCGGCGCGGCAACTACGAGAAAGCTCACCCAATTCCCGCCCATGGTTTCTCCTCCGCAACGGGGTCAGGAATACCTGATGCCGCGGTCGTTACAATACGTAGCCGCGGGGTCCGGATGCGACCAAAATTGCCTCGCTGTAGTGAAGTGCTTGTTCCGCGTCGATTTCAATGCGTTGCAGGGTGACTTCGAACCGGTTGAGCGGGCAGTGCACGAGCACGGCCAGCATCGCCGCTTCGCCGTGTCGGACAAGAGCGGGCTGGTAGCGTTCTACGGGATGAACCAGTTGCCAGTCGGGGCTGGAGACAAGCTGCGAAAACTCGTCGAGACTTGCCAGCACGTGGGAATACGCCCATCGCGCGCTCGCCCAAAGTTCCTGGATGACAAACCAGTACTCGAAGTACCCTTGCGCAGTGCGCGGAAAGGAAAAATGGCGGTACAAAAGCTCTACGTCTTCGTTTGGTGCTCCTCGTTCAATCGCCCCCATGCTGTCCGGCGGCGGGTGCCACGGAAGCAGCCGCCGAACTGCATCGACTGGGGTGTCTGCCCGAGCAACAAACGGCCGAACCCGCAGGTCTCGTCCATGTTGGCCGAAACAACAGTACCGTACGCGATATCCGGGAACGAGTTGCACGCTCGGAAAGGCTTCGAGCACCTCTTCCGCGTTGGTTTCGAACCAAGCCTGCCAGTAGCTGGCGTCAAAACCAGAGGGCGCGGTACCCACGCGAGCCCCTGTGCGTTCGCGAACCTGGTGAATTCGTTCGCGGCACGTTCGCACGTGCGCAGGCGAGATAAACTCGACAGCCGGGTCGGAAGAGCTGGAGCTTTGGGTCATGACTAGGCGAGTAGCTTACGATCACACTACCTGAAAGCGAGAGCCACGGACGCGAATGGCCTGGCGGTAGAGTGCGTGGATGAAGCGCGGGACCCGTGTTCCCGCAACCTCGTTGCCGGCTAGGGGCAGCCGTTGCGGCTCCATGGGTGAGAGTGCGGAGGCCAAGCTTCTGCGCTCGAATGAGAGGAGGGACCTTTGCTGCGGCAGACCTCCCGTACGGCGGGGCCGCCGAACGTCGCGGTGGCGGAGAACCCGGCCCCATTCAATCATGCGCGGTTGGCACTGAACTGGCCAGACGCCCACTGTCGAACAAGGGCCCTCGTACACTTGCATTCACGAATGGAGCTAGGTAAAGGGACGGCCGCGACATAGGCCGAATCCCTGGAGACAGGGAGCGGGGGAACCAAGATTTTTGGGGTGAATCCCGAGGACGGATGCAATCCTGATCCGAGGGTAGGGTAACTCTTTGAACCCGAACCCGGCAGCTAACCTCGTAGGCCTTCAAGGAGAGGCGCCGACACCTGGTGACGGCCTCGGGGCCTTGCCAGAGCCGGCAGCAAGCCGTTGTGCGGTGGGACGTGGCCTCTCCCGGTATGTCGCGGAAAGGAGAGGAGGAGTATGGACCACGCGCAACGGAGGGTATGGCTTACGGTGCTCACGGCGACCACATGCGTGGCGCTTGTAAGCCCCGGGCTTGGCGCAACCAAACGTGCCCCGAACCGCGGCCCGGCAACGCAATCCTTGCGGGTCGAGCGGCACGTCGTCGCGAGTGGAGAAACCTTAACCTCGATCTTGGCGCAGCGGGGTTTGCAGACCAGCGAAATTTTGCGTTGGCATGAGGCAATGCAAGCAGCGGCTGGCGAGTTCGCGCTGAGTCCTGGCCATGTGCTCCGATTGGAGTTTCAAGGGCAGGTGCTGACGCGGACGAGTTACGAGGTCGACGACTGCGTCCGGGTGAAGGTGGAACGCCGCGGCAAACGGTTACTCGGGAAAACCGAACCATTGCAGGCGCGGGTGCGCATGGTGGCGCGAGAAGGCGTGGTAACCAAGTCTTTTTCCGCGGCCGCCCGGCAAGCTGGAATTCCCAACGCCATCGTGTCGAAGATGGCGGACGTGTTGGGCTGGGAATTTGATTTTCGGCGCGTTCGAGCCGGCGACCGCTTTCGCGTTCTCTACGAAGAGCGGACGAGTGTCGATGGCCGACCCTTGTCTCCCGGCAAGTTGTTGGCCGCGGAAATCCGCAGTGGAAAGCGGGTGTACCAAGCCTTCTTTTACGATGACGGAGGCGAAGGCACGTACGTGGACGGCAATGGTCGCACGCTCTCGAACGGTTTCTTGCGCTTTCCCGTGGAGTTTACCCGCATTACCTCGCACTTTTCGCGGCAACGCTTTCATCCTGTGTTGCAGGTCGGTCGCCCGCACCATGGCGTAGATTTCGCGGCTCCAGCAGGCACCCCTGTGAGAGCGGCCGGAGACGGGGTGGTCGTGTCTGCCGGGTGGGAAGGCGATTACGGAAATCAAGTGGAGATTCGCCACGAGAATGGATGGTCCACCGTGTACGCCCATCTGAAGGGGTTTGCCCCCGGCATCAAGCCAGGGCGCGCTGTTCGCCAAGGTGAGGTGATTGGCTATGTCGGGCAGACTGGCCTCGCGACGGGCCCGCATCTGCACTTCGGTCTTTTTCGAAATGGGCAATACCAGAACCCCCTTACCGCCAAGGTGGAACTACGCCGCGAAGTGAGGGACCCGGTGCGGTTTGCGGAGGCAAAGCGAACTCTGCTGCGGCAAATTTCGGCGCTTGTACGGCCGGCGCCACCGGTGGCGGCAACGATGCTTGCAACCGGGCCCAGTACGCTGCGCCCGTCGATGGTCTCGCTGCAGCCCTAAACGGCAAATTTTCCACGCCCTCGGGTTCTTGTTCCCCTCACCTCAGAGAATTTCGCGAGGCTGGTGCCGTTTGGCCTCGGGGTAGCTGGCGAGCAGTTGGCGCGCTGCTTGGGTAAAAGCGTCGGTCTGGCGTAGGGCGTTGCCCAACAGGTGGTCAACCTGACTGAGAACGTTCTCGATCGTCGCCCGGTCAAGGCCGAGCTCGTGGCGTGCTGCCAGTCGCGCAACGAAATCCGCTCCCTCTCTGCCTTCACGCGCAGCCAAAGCTGCTGCTTGCGCTTCCTCCTGAATCATCGCATGTGCTTGCTCTCGCCCTACACCGCGACGCACGGCTTCCATGAGCAACGTGGTCGTGGCGAGGAACGGCGCGTGGCGCCGCCATTCCGTGGTGAGAGCAGCCGAAAACAGGCGAAAGTTTTTGAGCACGGCCAAGAAAGTTTCCAGCAAGCCGTCGCCGGCGAGAAACACCCCGGGTAAGGCCACGCGGCGCACCACAGAACAGGAAACATCGCCTTCGTTCCATTGGTCTCCCGCTAGCTCCGCGAGCATAGCGGCGTAGCCGCGAACGACCACGTGCAGGCCATTGAGCCGCTCGCAACTGCGCGTGTTCATCTTATGCGGCATGGCAGACGACCCAACTTGCCCTGCCGCGAAACCCTCGGTGGCGATTTCGAGGCCCGCCATCAGGCGTAGCGTTTTGGCGAAACTGCTGGGCGCCGCACAGAGTTGCACCACGATACTCCCAAGGGCAGCGTCCAGGCTTCTGGGGTATACCTGCCCCACGGCGCCAAGAGAACGTTGAAACCCGAGGAAATTCCGCACAGCTTGCTCCAGGCGATCCACTTTCTCTGCATTGCCTTGGAACAGAGTCAGCAAATCGAGTTGCGTTCCGACCGGGCCTTTGAGGCCGCGCAGGGGATATTGGCTGAGAAACCCCTGCAAGTGCTCGATCGCGAGCATCAGCTCCTCGCCCCACATCGCTAACCGACGGCCAAATGTGGTGGGCTGTGCAGGCACGTTGTGCGTGCGGGCGGGGATGATCGTGTGCCGGTATTCCTCTGCTCGGTCCGCAATCCATCCTACCGCTGCTACCGCCTTCTCCAGCAGGAGAGTGGCTGCTCGAAAGATTTGGAGCTGCTCGACGTTTTCGGTGAGGTCGCGGCTGGTCAAGCCCTTATGGATGTGTTCGTAACCAGCGAGCGCACAGAACTCCTCGATCCGCGCCTTGACGTCGTGTTTCGTGACCCGTTCCCGAGCGCGGATTCGCTCCAAGTCGACCTGCGCCTTCACCCGCTCATAGGCGTCAATGGCCTCCTGAGGTACGTCGAGGCCAAGCTCTTTTTGTGCCTTGAGCACCGCAATCCACAGCTCCCGTTCCAGCAACACTTTGCCCTCGGGCGACCAAATGCTCGCCATTTCAGGGCTGGCGTAACGTTCCGCGAGCACGTCCGGCAGCAAAGAGCGCCACACACCGTCAGCCATTCTGTAATCCCTTTATGAAAATACGCTGACCGTTACCAGCCAGTGCTCTGCTGGCTAGCAGCGTTTCTAGGGCATGTTGTCAAGTCGCTTCGCCGGTGGAGTCGGTTGACTCGGGACAGGTGAAACGGTGCGTGACTGGCGGCTAGGAGTACCCGTCGCGGCTACAGCGGAAACTCCACGGGTTGGCGTACCACGAACGTTGGGCTGAGTGGGTGTGCCGTGGGTGGGGGAACGAGGATGCGCAGTTGGCTCCGG
>BEIG01000011.1 GCA_002898795.1 bacterium HR30
CGGCAGCAACTGCCGCATATCCGAGATTCGATAGAGCCTGGGCAAATCCCAGTACGGTCAAGGCCCTCAACAGACCGACGCGACTGGTATACCAGCCGCCAACGAGCGCCCCGCAAATTGTGGCCAACGCCCCGCCCGTGGTGGAAACCATTCCAATCTCGCCCGGACCCAATCCTCGGTCCACCCAAAACGGTTTAATCATGGGCCCCATGCTGGCGTCGCCCAGCTTGTAGCTGAGCGCAAACAAGAACAGCACCGATGCCCGTGGCCGGGTAAGCCAACGACCTAACGCACGCGCCCACTCGCCCGCGCTATCACGAGCCGGCGCCGCGCGTGGGCTGAACCACAGCGTAGCTGCCAAAACGAGGGCACATGCGGCAATGGCCAGGAACACAGTGGGCCAACCCCATGGCGCTACAAGAAGGAGGGAGGCACCACCGATCATCATTAAAGCGACGCGGTAGGCAGCTTGTCGCACGCCATTGGCCATCCCCTCTTCGCCGCGCTTGACGATTTGGATGGAATAAGCGTCGATGGCAATGTCTTGTGTGGCTCCGGCCAAACACACGAGGAACAACGCCGCAAGCCAAGCCGTGGAGGATTGCCCTGGATCGAGAGCAGCAAGCCACACCAGGGCGAACGCTACCGTGAGGAGACAGGCAGCGATCCATACTTGGTGGTAAGGCACACGGTCGACGAGCGGCGACCAAAGCACCTTGAGACTCCACGGAGTTCCCAGCGCGGATAATAAACCAATGCTGGCAAGGGCCACGCCATGCTGGCGCAGAAACACCGGCACGACGTCGATGAACACCGCAAGTGGCAAACCGGAGGCGAAGTACAGCACGGCGAGCCAGACCAAGGTGACTCGGGAACCTCGGAACCACTGCCGCCGCTCGTCTGCGAACACCCTCGAACCTGCCTTTCGCTTTCCGGGCCTTCCCATAAACGTTGCACCGCTGGGTGCAACGAGCATCAGAATGGTTGCTCTAGCGTGGTCGCTACTCCTTCCCCACACCTGGCACGGTTTCCGGTAAGCTCCTCGCAACGTAGTGCGGCCGTGCCCGCCTTGGGCATTGGTAAAAGCGGCCCAAGTCCGGCGTGCTCGCGGCGAATGCGTCTCCGCCGTTCGATCAGCGTCAACGGTACTCCACACCGAGATGGCCTAGGCGAGCCAGGGCCGCGTTGGCCGGCGTCGTTGTAAGTTCGGCCGGGCGTGGATCGAAAATCGGCTCCTTGCGGGGCATTTACGGATTTCCACGATCGTCCCGCAGCTTTGCCAAACGCTTCGGCTCGAAAACGGAAAAAGCGGCCAAGTCGAGTACGTGCTGAGCGTGTCGCGCGAACATCGTCAGGAACATCTCGTCGCCGCGGGGAGTGCGTTCCACCAGCACGGCGGCGGCAACAGCCATGACGAGTCCTCCGAAGGAAAAAAACGTATGGTCTTCCGCGCAGCGCAAGAACGACAGGTCCCGCACCCCCCGGCGGCGCAGTCGCTGGCAGTAAAACTGGAGCAAGTCGCTTTCATAGCGTCGTCGCTGCTGTGGGTCGAAGGCACCACCAATGAAGTACGCCACGTCGGCCAGGGGCGCTCCCCAAGAGACGGTTTGCCAGTCGACGACCAAGACTCGGTAAGGTGCAGCTCGCTGATGCAAGAAAAGTAGATTGTCCGGGCGAAAGTCGCCGTGGACGAGTGCAAACGGTCCGCGAGGCAGTTCGAGCCATTCTGTGACGAGGGGGAGGAATTCTTCGAGCACGCGCACGTGCCGTGCCTCGAGCTGCGCGCTGTAGCGTTGCAAGAACACCGGAGCGGCGGCCTGCACGAAGCCAGCAATTTGAGCCAGTTGCTCGCTGTTGCGGCGATTGAGCCACTCGAGTTCGCTCAGCGAGGCATGGTTCCAGGTGGCAGCATGGATGGCAGCCAGTGCGTCCAAGGCGCTGCGGGCTTGCTCCAGAGTGCACGGCACCAACTGGTCGCCCACCTCCGCCGGCGTGACGTCCTCCAGAACCAAGAGAAAATCTCCGCCCTCCGGATCGAACCCAGCAAAGAAGCATCGGGGTACTGGCAACGGGATGCGCGAGGCAACCTGGCGGTAGAAGTTCGTTTCGATCTCGTAACTGCGGAGGGCCACGCCGGTAGCTCGGCTCGCCGGATCGCGGGAGGCAAACTTGCACACGAGGCTCGCCGGACCAGTTACGCGTTTTCCTCCTTCGTAGTCTAACCAAGCTCGCACGTTGAGGCCCATTTGGCCGGTGCCGATGCGCTCGTACCGGAGTGCCCGTACTTGACCAAGATCAGGGAAAAACGGCTCGAGCACGTGCGTGAGCCATTGGGGATCCAAATCTTCCGGCGAGCGAGGGAAATCGCGGGGGGACACTGGGCTCATCCGCTCCAATGCTGAACGAGTTCGTCGTCAAAGCCTCGTTGTTGGATGACGTCGCGGAAAAAGTACGCGCTAGCACGGGGCTTTCGCTCCAGCGTTTTTCGGTCAACCTCGATGAGCCCAAACTTCGGCCCGTAGCCAAAGTTCCACTCGAAATTGTCCATCGCTGACCAATAAAAGTAGCCGCGGACATCAACCCCCTGGCGCCGCACGCGATCCACTTCTGCGAGATGGTCGGCAATGAAGCGCACACGCACTCGATCGTCGTCGTGGGCTAAGCCGTTTTCCGTCACCACTACGGGTAAACCAGTGGCGCCTGCGCGCTCCAGCAGCGGGCCGAATCCTTCGGGGTACACCTCCCAGCCCATGTGGCTGAGGATGCGGTTGAAGTCTGGCAAAGCTGGCCCGCCCGATTCCCCGTCGTAGCGCACGCGCGAGTAATACTGCACGCCGACAAAGGTAGAGGCTTCGCGCAGCCCTGGGATGGGGACGGGCTCCTTTCCGGGGTAAGAAAACACCCCCGTGCGCAGCGCCTCGAACATCACGCCATTGGTTTCTGCATCGCGCCTTGCGGCTAGGGCGCGGTCGGCTTCGCTCTCCAGGCGCAAAGGCTCGTGCGCTTGGACTGCTAGCGTGATGCCAATTTGCGGGCTGGTGCGCGCGTGCTCGTGAAGCACTTCGGCCATGCGCGCATGCAGGCGGAAAAAGTTCGTCAGCACACGCGCTGCGAGCTCGGCATCGAGCAAGCGTGGAGGAAAGTAGCCGAAACGGTAACCCAGTTCCGCGACCACATTCGGCTCGTTGATCGTGCACCAGTGGGAAACCAAGTCACTGAACTCGCGGGCGAGAAGTTCGGTGTGGCGCACCAAAGCGTCGAGGTTGTCTTCGGTGGTGAAGCCACCGCGCTCGATGAACCAGCGCGGCGACGTGAAGTGGTGTATAGTGACCCACGGCTCGATGTCGTAGTCGCGCAAGGTGCCCAATACGCGGCGATAGTGCTCGATCACGCTGCGATCGATTTCACCGGGAGCTGGTTCGATTCGACTCCATTCGAGGGAAAGCCGGTGTGCCGGGTGGCCTAGCTCGCGAAGGAGTTGAAAATCTTCGCGGAAGCGGCGGTAGTGGTCGCACGCGATTCCCGATGGCTCGATTGCGTTGGTGTCCGGGGCGTGTTCATGCGCCCACCAATCGTTATGTACGTTGTCGCCTTCCACTTGATGGGCGGCTGTGGCAGACCCGAAAACGAAATTCCGAGGAAATTGGATGCGCGGCATGTCTTTTAACTCCTTGCTTTGGTGGCAATGTCAAGTGTGGGGCGAGCGAGCAGCATAGCGCACCGTTGGCGAACAAGGCGGAGCGCTTGTTTACGGGCGCGGTGCGAGTGGGTAGTGGCGACCACGTTGCTGGCGGCCACGCTCACGGGCGCCGGGCTGCCGCGGCAGGCGTGGGCTACATCTCAGCCCAGCCCCGGTTGCCACGCGAGAGAGGGACCCCGAGTGGAGCAACGGGGCGTGGAGCGAGAACTAGTCGTCGATGGCCAGCGCCGCAGGTACATCCTCGACGTGCCGGCGGCAGCTCTCACGCGCCGGCCCGCGCCTCTCTTGTTGGACTTTCACGGTTTCCAGCACAGTGCAGCGGGTGTATGGCGTGTCTCCGAGTTCAAGCGTCTCGGTGCCGAGAAAGGGTTCGTTACGGTTTACCCGCAAGGACTTCCGGTCAACTTGCTCGGACGACAAGGGGATGGTTGGGAAATATTTACGGTGGTTCGTAACCGCGATCTTCGGCTGGTGGAGGAGTTAATCCGCGATGTGAGCGAAGAGTACTGCATTGACCTGCGACGCGTGTATGCGACCGGTTTTTCCAACGGCGGCTTCCTCACTCACCTTCTAGCCTGCCACATGGCAGACCGGATTGCCGGGATCGCCCCAGTAGGTGCTGGAATGGTGGATGTGCCCTGCAAACCCGCGGCACCGGTTGCTGTGATCATTCATCACGGTGTGCGCGATGAACGAGTGGGCATCGAGCGGGCAAAGGCTTTGGGCGACCGTTGGCGTGCCCTCAATCGCTGTGGTCCAGGTGAGGAAAAGCGGGCCGATGGTTGCGTTGTCGCTCAGAACTGCGTGGCTGGGGGCCAGGTGGTGTTTTGCGAGGCTGATCTTGGCCATCACTGGCCTGCAGGGGCTGCGGACCGTATTTGGGAGTTTTTCGAGGGACATGCGCGTCGCCCGTAGTGGTCGTATTCTCGGCCCACCCCCACCAGGGTGGGCCAATGCGGAAGCCTTTCCGCCCTGCATCTCGCACACCGTGCCCCGGTAAACACGGCCAATCTCCCCGGTCGCTGGGACCGTCGTCGGTAGACGTACGGGGGCGCTGATTTTGCCCGTGCTTGGGATGCACAACGGCGCGTTCGAGAAGACGGGGGAAGTCCCGTTTGCAAGTGAGCCAAAAGTTGGCAAAGTGAAGCCTACGGGAAACTTCCATGAATGCGGCCGAGCGATTGCACCTGCGAGAACTTGTGTCCCGAGCTTTGCAGGAGGATTGGGGAAGTGGGGACCTGACTTCGGCACTGACCGTGTCGCCCGGGCGAGAAGGAAAAGCACGGATCCGGGCAAAAGCCCATGGCGTGCTTGCTGGGTCTGCCGCCGTACCGCTCGCGGCCGCATGCGTCGAGAACGTGCAGGTTTTGAACCTGCTTCCCGATGGCAGCGAGTTGGAACCGGGGTGCGTCCTAGCCGAATTGGAGGGAGCCGCCCTAGGGTTGCTCGCCATCGAACGGGTGATGCTGAATATCCTGCAGCACCTGAGCGGGGTGGCGACACTGACTCGCCGTTACGTCAACGCGATTGCCGGTACGCGGGCGCGGATTGTCGATACGCGGAAAACCATCCCGGGCTTGCGCCTATTGCAAAAATATGCGGTGCGCGTGGGGGGTGGATACAACCACCGCTTTGATTTGAGCGACGGCATTTTGATCAAGAACAACCACATCACCGCCGCTGGTGGCGTTCGCGCTGCGGTGCAAGCTGCGAGGCAACGCGGCCCACACACGCTGCGAGTCGAGGTGGAATGCCGGACGCTGTCGGAGGTGGACGAGGCGCTGGCAGCAGGGGCAGAGGCCATCCTGTTGGACAACATGGACGTTGAAACCTTGCGGCGTGCGGTCGAGCGCGTGGCTGGAAGAGCCCTGACGGAAGCGTCGGGCGGGGTCAATCTGGAGACCGTTCGTGCCATTGCGGAAACCGGCGTGGATTTGATTTCCGTTGGAGCCCTCACGCATTCGGCTCCGGCGGTGGATATGCACATGGTGCTGGAGTGATGCGCGATCCGGTTCGACGCCCGCTCGATGTAGCCCGCTTAGAAAGTTTTCTGCGCGGTGCCCCTTTGGGGCTGCCCCTCCATTACCGTGCGGTCACCGAGTCGACCAATGACGATGCCGCGCACCTCGGCCGGGAGGGTGCTCCCGAAGGCACAACGGTCATTGCCGATGCCCAAACCCATGGGCGGGGGCGCCGAGGACGCTCGTGGGTATCGCCCGCGAACGTGAACGTTTACGTCTCTGTCTTGTTGCGGCCGCCAATCGAACCCGAACGTTGCCCGCAAATCGGTCTTGCCGCTGGTTTGGCCGCAGTGAATGCAATTCGCACGCTTCTCCCGGCTGCTCAGCTCAAGTGGCCCAACGACGTGTTGGTGCGAGGCCGTAAACTGTGTGGCATTCTCGCAGAAATGAGTGCGCGCGAAGGTCGGGTGTTGGATTTCGTCGTTGTGGGCATCGGGGTTAACGTCAACGCCGATCAGGCTGACTTTCCTCCTGAGCTTGCCGGCCTTGCTACCAGTATGCGGATCGAGCTGGGCGAGCCTATCGACCGCGAAGCGTTTGTTGCCGCATTGCTTCGGGAGTTAAGCAGGGAATACCATGAGTTTCTGGCCAGCGGCTTCGGCCAACTTCGACAGCGCTGGGAGCAGGCGTGTGGCACGATCGGCCAAGTGGTCGAGGTCGAGACGGAAACAGGACGATTTTCCGGAAGGGCCTTAGGGCTCGACGCACACGGCTGCTTGCGCGTGGCCCGCGATGACGGGAGCGAAGCGGAGGTCATGAGCGGTGACGTCCGATTACGAGAGTCGGCCTCTGCTCTGCATTGACGTAGGAAACACGCACGTGGTGCTTGGGTTATGGTCTGGCACCACGTGGCTGCGGCGTTGGCGGCTGAAGACGAACCCACGGGCCACCGCCGACGAATACGCAGTGTATTTGGATGCATTGCTACAGGACGAGTCGTGTTCTGACCTGCACGGCGTAGCAATTGCTTCGGTCGTTCCGGCGGTGACGGCGACACTGGGCCAATGGGCCACCCGTTACCTCGACATCGAGCCGGCTGTGCTTGGTCCGGAAGATGTGGGCCTCGAGCGGATCCGCTACGACGAACCCTACCAGCTTGGCACCGACCGGCTGGCGAACGCGGTTGCCGCTTACGCGCGAATTGGAGGAGCTGTTTTGGTCGTGGATTGCGGCACCGCGACAAAATTCGAGTTCGTCGACCAGCAGGGCGTTTACTGGGGCGGTGCGATCGCGCCTGGCCTCGGGATTGCGAGCGATGCCCTGTTCTCGCGCACTGCCCGCCTTTACCGTGTGCCGCTGGCGGTGCCGACACACGTGATCGGACGTAACACCGCGCAGGCCTTGCAGGTGGGGCTGCTGTACGGTCATGCCGCACTGATCGACGGAATGATCCAACGCATGCGCGCTGAGAGTGGAATTCCGGCACCGGTGATCGCCACGGGAGGTTTCGCCGGTTTGGTCGCACCCCTGTGTCGGCGGGTAGACGAAGTCGTCGACTCCCTCACCCTCGACGGGATCCGCTTGATCTTTACCATGCGACAAGAAAGAAAAAGAGGATCGACTGAACCATGAGCCATCGCTGGTTCCTCGCCATCGACGTGAGCAATACGCAGACTGCTGTAGGGGCATTCGAGGGCGAGGTGTTGCGCGACCACTGGTTGTTGCAAACTGACCCAGGGCGTACTGCGGACGAATATGCGGTGCTCTTGCAAAGCCTTTTGCGCCGCGCGGGAAGTCCGTCGATCTCTGCGGTTGCCGTCGCTTCGTCGGTACCGGCGATGCTCCCGATCGTGGAGATGCTGGCGCGCAAGGTGCTTCACTGCGAGCCACTGATTGTTGGTCCGGGCGTGCGCACGGGAATGCCCATCTTGTACGACAAGCCCCAGGAGGTCGGGGCCGATCGCATTGTCAATGCTATTGCCGCTTATGCACGCACGCACCGCACCACGATCGTGGTGGATCTCAGCACTGCAACCATTTTCGATTTTATTTCCGCACGAGGGGAGTATGTGGGGGGAGTCATTGCTCCTGGCCTGGGCATTGCCAGCGATGCACTGTTCGAAAGAACTGCGCGCTTATTCCGGGTTGAGCTCCGGCGCCCGAAACACGTTATTGGGCGGAATACGGTGCACGCCATCCAATCGGGCTTGGTTTACGGCTATGTGGCGTTGGTGGATGGTATCGTGGAGCGAATGCAGCAAGAGGCACGGGAGAAGGCGTATGTCCTGGCCACGGGTACGTACGCTGAACTCATCGCTCCGGAATCGGCCACCATCGATGAGGTGGACCCGTTTTTGACCCTCAAAGGACTTCGCTTGCTCTACGAACGCAACAAAGAGAAAGGATGAGGTAGGCCCATGGCAGAAGACGTCAACAGCATACGGAGCATCGGGGTGATCGGGCAGGGCGGCGTAGGCAAGACTTCGGTTGCAGATGCCCTGCTCTATGCGGCTGGTGCGGTCAATCGGCTCGGTCGTGTGGACGACGGTACCTCGAACTTTGACTTCGAGCCCGAAGAAATTCGCCGGAAAATTTCTCTGAGTACCGCGGTTTTCCACTTTGCCTGGAAGAAACACTCGATTCACTTGCTGGACATGCCCGGTTACTCGAACTTTCTGGCCGACACGATTCTCTCGCTGCGGGCCTGTACTGGGGCGATCTTTGTCTTGGCGCCGGCCGCAGGGGAATTGCGGGTGGAGGCGGAAAAAGTGTGGGCGCGAGCTCAAGAGTTGGGGCTTCCGATGGTGGCGTTCGTGACCCGGATGGACCGCGAGAACGCCGACTTCCAGGCCGCCGTGGAGGACATGAAAAAGATCCTGGGAGCCAAACCAGTTCCGATTCAGTTGCCTTGGGGAAGCGCGGAATCGTTCCGGGGTGTCATCGACCTGTTGAGCATGAAAGCCTGGGTGCAGACTGGCGACAACGCTGTCCGTGAGGAAGCGATTCCGTCTGAGCTCGAGTCTGCCGCGCAAAACGCGCGGGAGTTGATGATCGAGCTAGCAGCGGATGCCAGCGACGAGTTTACCGAACGCTACTTGGAAAACGGCACCCTGACCAACGAAGAGCTGACTGAAGCCCTCAAACAAGGCACCTTGAGCCGGCGTTTTGTGCCTGTCCTTTGTGGTTCGGGCTTGAAGGGAATTGGGGCGCAGCCGCTACTCGAGGCGGTGGTGCGTTACCTTGGTTCGGCGGCCGACCAGGGCAAACACGTGGGCAAGGATCCCAAGCTTGGAGTCGAGATCGAACGGCTTCCGGATGTGCACGAGCCCTTTTCTGGCATTGTCTTCAAGACCATCGTCGACCCGTTTGCCGGCCGCTTGTCGATGGTGCGGGTGATTTCGGGTAAGCTCGCCGCTGACACGACTGTACTGAACACGAGCCGCGATGTTCGCGAGCGCATCGCCCACCTGTTGCAGCTCAACGGGAAGAAGCAAACCGGCGTGGGACAAGCGATTCCGGGCGACGTTGTGGCTGTGGCGAAGCTCAAGGAAACTTTCACCGGGGACACCTTGGCCGATGAAAAGGCCCCGATTGTGTATGCCCGGGATACGTTGCCGCCCCCAGCCATTTCCTTTGCTATCGAACCAAAGAGCAAAGGCGACGAAGAGAAAGCGACGCAGGCACTGCAAAAGATGGTCGAGGAAGATCCCTCACTGGAGCTCCACCGCGACCCCCAAACCCGGGAGCTCATTCTCTCCGGTGTCGATCAATTGCATCTTGAGGTGGTCATCGAGCGTTTGAAGCGCAAGTACGGCGCGGAAGTGGAATTGAAGGCGCCGAAAGTTCCCTACAAAGAAACGATCAAGGGGCGCGCCAAAGCGCAGGGTAAACTGAAGAAGCAAACCGGCGGGCGTGGCCAGTACGGCGATACGTGGTTGGAAGTCGAACCGCTCCCGCGGGGGGCAGGGTTCGAGTTCGTGGACAAGATCGTCGGTGGCGTGGTGCCACGCCAGTACATTCCGGCGGTGGAAAAAGGCGTGCGCGAAGCGATGGCCGAGGGCTTCCTGGCACATTACCCGATGACGGACATTCGGGTTACGCTCTACGACGGATCGTACCACGAGGTGGACTCCTCGGAGCTGGCTTTCAAGATTGCCGCGTCGTTGGGGTTCAAGAACGCGGTTGCTCAGGCAAAGCCCGTGCTGCTGGAACCGATTATGGCGATGGAGATCACCGTGCCCGATGAATGCATGGGTGACGTGATCGGCGACCTCAACGCGCGCCGCGGGAAGGTGCTCGGGGTAGACGCAAAACCAGGTAGCCAGGTGATCAAAGCGTTAGTGCCGCTGGCCGAGGTCTTGCGGTATTCGCCGGACTTGCGCTCCATGACCAGCGGACGGGGCTCGTTCACCATGGTCTTTTCCCACTATGAAGAAGTGCCCCCGCACCTGACGGAAAAGATCATTAAAGAGGCCGAAGCAATGCGGGCACAGAAACAGCACGCATGACCACGACCGCCGAAGATCTCGAGCGTATAGCCGAAGAGATCGCGCGTGGTGGTGACCCCTACCACGTGCCGGCTGAGTTGCTGGAGGAGCCAAAGGAAGAGCGCCCGCCCAACAAAAGCTTGTACGCTCGCATTGCCAGCATGACGGTGGCAGAGAAGATCAAGCTCGCCTTGCTGGGAAACCGCGAGGCCCGGGCGCTATTGATTCGCGACCGGAACCGTATGATTGCGCGTTTTGTGCTCCGGAACCCTCGGCTCACCGAGGAAGAGGTGCTCGGCTTTGCGCGCAACCGCAACCTCGACAGTGAGGTCCTACGGGAAATTGGCGAGCACAAAACCTGGCCGCGCAATTACCAAATCCGTCATGCTTTGGTGACGAACCCCAAAACACCCTTGGCCATTGCGCTGCATTTCGTGAGCTCTTTGCACGAGCGTGACTTGCGGTTTCTGGCCAAGAGCAAGAACGTTTCGGCAACCGTGGTCACCCAAGCGCGAAGGATTTTGGCACAACGGGGCAAGATGTAAGCATCTGCGATCGTTTCGCGGCTTGGCGACTTTGCACGGAACGACTCGCCTAAGCCCGGTACCTTGCCGTGGTGTGCCTACCTTCGAACCCGGAGCCGGACGCTGGCGACTCGAGGAAGCATCGCGGGCGCCTTCAGGGAGACCACCGGAAGCGCCGGGTCGTTGCCCGCGTTAGCCCCACCTAGCTGCGATTCATGGGACGACTTCAGTCTCGATCCCCCCGAACTACCGGCGGAGGCGGCTCCACCAGAACCGGGAATCCTGGGAAGGTTTGCCAGGTCGGGGCGCAGGGCGGCGACGTGCTACTTCCCGCGCATGAGGTTCAGCGCCGCCCCTGCTTTGAACCACTCGATTTGCTCAGCGCTGAAGGTGTGGCGGCAAAGGATTTCCTCTTCCGTGCCGTCAGCGTGATGGATGATCACCTTGAGCGGTTTTCCAGGGGCGAATTGACGGAGGCCAACAATGCTGATGCGGTCGTCCTCGCGAATTTTGTCGTAGTCTGCTGGATTGTCGAACACGAGGGGCAACAACCCCTGCTTCTTCAGGTTCGTTTCGTGAATGCGGGCAAAGCTCCGCGCGATCACGGCCTTGCATCCGAGATAGCGTGGTTCCATTGCGGCGTGTTCCCGGCTCGAGCCTTCGCCGTAGTTTTCGTCCCCGATGGCCACCCAGCCAACACCTTGGGCCTTGTAGTAACGCGCTATTTTTGGAAACGGCACGCCCGTCTCGCCGGTGAGGACGTTTTTGCCTTTACCCACTTCGCCCGTGAAGGCGTTGACGACACCCGTAAACAAGTTGTCGCTGATGCGGTCGAGATGGCCGCGGTAGCGCAGCCAGGGACCAGCCGGCGAGATGTGGTCGGTGGTGCACTTGCCCTTGGCTTTGACCAACACCGGCAAGCGGACAAAGTCTTTGCCGTCCCAAGGGGGAAACGGTTCGAGCAGTTGCAGCCGTTCGCTGTCTGGCCGCACGATCACTTCGATGTTGCTCCCGTCCTCAGGTGGCTCGACGTAGCCCGCAGTTCCAGCGGCAAAGCCTTGCGCGGGAAGCTCGGGAGCTTCGGGGGGTTCGAGTCTGACCAATTCGCCGTTCGGTCCAACTAGTGGATCAATGAGCGGATTGAAGTCGAGGCGACCTGCGAGGGCAAACGCGGTGACAATCTCGGGGCTGCCGATGAAAGCCAGGGTCTCTGGGTTGCCGTCGTTGCGCGCGGGGAAGTTGCGGTTGAACGAGGTGACAATGGTATTGCGTTCGCCTTTGCGAATGTCCTCACGCTGCCACTGGCCAATGCAGGGACCACAGGCGTTGGCCAGCACGGTACCGCCAATCGCCGTAAGGGCCTCCATCTGGCTGTCGCGTTTGATCGTGTTGAAGATTTGATCGGATCCGGGCGTGATGAGGAACTTGGTGCGGGCGCGCAGGCCATGTTTTAAGGCTTGTCGCGCGACATGCGCAGCGCGGCCGATGTCTTCGTACGAGGAATTCGTACAACTTCCGACCAGAGCCGCGCGGATGTCTACTGGGTAGTCATGCTGGCGAATATCGTCTTTCAGCTTGGAGATGGGGCGTGCGAGGTCAGGCGTATGAGGTCCGACAATATGTGGTTCCAACGCCGACAAGTCGATCTCAATAATCTCATCGTAAAAGTGTTCGGGGGCGCGCTCTACTTCCGGGTCGGCTCGCAGCCACGTGGCGAAGCGATCGGCCAGGTCGGCAATGGCGCTGCGATTGGTGGCCCGTAGGTAAGTGGCCATGCGCTCGTCGTAAGGAAAAATCGAGGTTGTGGCCCCCAGTTCGGCGCCCATGTTGGTAATGGTGGCTTTGCCGGTGCAACTGATGGACCGTGTGCCCGGGCCAAAGTACTCGATGATTTTTCCCGTGCCGCCTTTGACGGTCATGATTCCAGCTAACTTGAGAATCACGTCTTTCGGAGCGGTCCATCCGTGCAACTCGCCCGTCAAGCGTACGCCCACAATCTTGGGTAGCTGCACGTTCCACGGCAATCCTGCCATGACGTCGGCTGCGTCGGCTCCTCCTACGCCGATGGCGAGCATGCCGAGCCCGCCGGCATTCGGAGTGTGCGAGTCCGTACCAATCATGAGCCCCCCTGGAAACGCGTAGTTCTCCAGCACGACCTGATGAATGATGCCCGAGCCAGGTTTCCAAAACCCGATTCCGTACTTACGCGAGGCCGAAAGCAGGAACTGATAGACCTCGTCGTTTTCCTGCAAGGCGGCTTGCATGTCGGGTTCAGCACCAACGCGAGCACGAATGAGATGATCGCAGTGCACCGTGGTGGGTACGGCCACACGTTTGCGGCCCGACTGCATGAACTGGAGCAGGGCCATTTGCGCCGTTGCGTCTTGCATGGCGACTCGGTCCGGCCACAGGTCTACCCAGCTCTTACCGCGTTCCAGCTCGGCCCGCTCCGGTTGGTCGAGGTGAGCAAACAGGATTTTCTCCGCTAACGTGAGTGGCCGGTTCAGCCGCCGGCGAAAGGGCTCGAGCCGGCGAGGGAAGCTCTCGTAGAGTTCACGGATGCGATCGATCATGTTCGCCTCTTCCATAGACCAGCGCACGGAAAAGCGCTGTGGGTGAGAGTTACTTTGTTAGCAGCATTCTGCATGAAGGGCAGGGTTGGCCACAGCTCTTAGGCTGCTTGGCTCAAGCAGCCCGCCAGAGAGCCGTCGACTTCCCAGGGGCCGTCGGGAGAACGGCGGATGCACGAACCCACGAAGTCGTAGCGGTGCCAGTAAATGACCCGCTCGTAAGCCCGAGCTGGGTCGTTGCGGGGCCGCTTGTACAGCCAACGCTCGTTGAAGCGAAACCCGTTCTCCTCGCGCTCGCGCGGCTCGTTAACCGATCCTTCGGTACGATCTGGCGTTCCGAAGAGCTTGACCACATCGTTGCGGCGAATCGAGCTAGCCATCAAAGCCCTCCGAGTTTCCTAGCGAAGGGAGACGAGGACTGCTTCAAACCACCGCCTCCACCGCTTTGACCAACACCTGCTTGGGCACGGCACCAACGATCTGATCCTTTACCTCACCATTTTGGAACAACAGCAGCGTGGGAATGCCTCGCACTCCGTAACGGGTGGCCGCCTCAGGGTTATGGTCCACGTTGATCTTTGCGACTTTCAGTTTGCCCGCGTACTCCTTGGCGAGCTCTTCCACGATGGGAGCGATGGCCCGGCAAGGACCGCACCAGGGGGCCCAAAAGTCCACCAAGACAGGGACGGGCGAGCGGATGACCTCTTGATCGAATGTTGCATCGGTGACTTCCGTAATTTGTGCCACGTTGCGCCTCCTTCCTGTGTGACTCCTGCAACCATAAGCGCACCGCCGTGACGCTGCAACCGGAACGATGGCACAAGGGTGGAAAAGAACCGGCCGGAATCGGTTGGTTGTAGGCAAGCAGCGCACGTGTGCATCACCCGGATCGAGGAATACCCGGATTTCCAGCCGGCAACTTTAACCGGTTGGCCTTAAGTGGCAGGCTCGTCCCTTAAAGGCGCCGCTGCCGTTGGGCGAATTTCAAACCGTGCAAACTCGCCGCGTGCCGCAGCCCAGGTTGCTCGAACCGACTCGACCATGGCCCCTCGTGGACCTTGATGGCAAAGCTGCACGAGGCGGTCGAGCGCTTCCGCGGGCCCCTCGACGAGTACTTCGACCGCACCGTTGGCGACGTTTCGCACCCAACCCTTCAAACCGAGGTCTTTCGCATGGCGCTCGACAAAGAAGCGGAAGCCAACGCCTTGGACCACCCCGTGAATCAGCAAGTGCACTCGCCGCTGATTTCCAGGCAGCTCTGTCATAGCGTCACCCTTTAAGCATCCGCTCGAGCTCTTCTTCGTCAATGGTGGGGATCCCAAGCTCGCGAGCGCGATCGAGTTTAGAACCTGGCTCCACGCCAACGACAACGTAGTCGGTGTTTTTGCTGACGCTGGAGGCTACGCGTCCGCCTGCCGCTTCGATGTCGCGAGCGACTTCGTCGCGCGGGCGGGATAGGGTTCCGGTGATGACGAACGTCTTCCCAGCAAGGCGCCCTGCGCGCGGGCGGCGTTCCAAGCGTGGTTTCACTCCGGCCTGAAGCAAGCGTCGAATCACCGTGCGATTGTCGGGAACGGAAAAGAAAGCCCGGATCTCGCGAGCGGTTTCTGGTCCGACTTCGGGAACGGCAAGAAGTTCCTCTTCGGTGGCCTTTTCCAATCGCTCGATACTGCCAAAATGTTCCGCAAGCACCTTGGCAAGATGTTCGCCCACATGGGGAATCCCGAGCCCGTAAATCAGCCGTGCCAAGGTGGTGTTCTTACTGGCCTCGATTTGCCCGAGCAAATTGTCGGCGGATTTTTCCCCCATCCGTTCGAGCTGCGCCAGTTGTTCGCGCTCGAGCCGATAGAGATCGGCAACGTTGTGGACCAGCCCCTTTTCCACCAACTGGCTGACTAGTTTCTCCCCGAGGCCGTGAATGTCGAGAGCGTGTTTGGAGGCGAAGTGCCGGATACTTTCCCGCAGTTTGGCTGGGCAACTCAGCCCAACGCACCGGTAGAACACCTCGCCTTCCTCCCGCACCACCGGGCTTCCACATGCTGGGCATTTCGCCGGCATACGAAACTTGCGCTCTTTCCCGGTGCGGCGTTCAGTTACCACGCCGGCGATGTAAGGGATGACATCACCCGCGCGCTCGACGATCACGTAGTCCCCAATCCGCACGTCTTTGCGCTCGATTTCATCCATGTTGTGCAGAGATGCACTGGAAACCGTAACGCCTCCCACTTGTACCGGTTCCAGTTGCGCCACGGGGGTAATGATGCCAGTGCGACCGACCGATGGGATGATGTCGATCACGCGAGTGACCGCTTGTTGAGCTTTGAATTTGAACGCAATGGCCCAGCGCGGCGAGCGCGACACTTCGCCGAGGCGGCGTTGGTCGTCGAAACGGTCGACCTTGGCCACCACGCCGTCAACGTCGTAGTCCAACTGTGCACGCCGCTTTTCCATCTCCGCGTGGTATGCGATGACCGCTTCGGCGCCCTTGCACCGGCGGTTTAAAGGGTTGGTTTTGAAACCCCAGGCTTTCAGCCCTTCGAGGAAATCCCAGTGGGTCTCGAAGGGCAGGTGGGTTGTATCTCCAGGTGCGTAGCAAAACATGTCCAGCGGCCGGGAAGCCGTGACCCGCGGGTCGAGCTGCCGCAACGAGCCCGCTGCTGCGTTACGAGGGTTGGCGAACAGAGGTTCGCCCGCTTTGGCGCGCTGCTCGTTGAGTTTTTGGAAGGCAGATTTTGGCATGATGACCTCTCCCCGCACTTCGAGCCTCGCGGGGATTGGCGGAGCCCCTCGTTCCCGACGGAGCTTCAAGGGAATGGAACGAATGGTGCGAACGTTTGCCGTCACGTTCTCGCCGAAAATGCCATCGCCGCGGGTGGAAGCAACGACAAGCTCGCCGTGCTCGTAAACGAGTTCTACCCCGAGACCGTCGAGCTTTGGCTCGGCGACGTAGGTAACCGGCCCCGTAATGCCCAGACCTTTGCGCACGCGTTCGTCGAACTCGCGGAATTCTTGTTCCGACATTGCGTTCGATAACGACAGCATGGGAACACTGTGCCGCACGGTTTCAAACTTCTCGGCCGGGGGCGCTCCGACGCGTTGCGTAGGAGAGTTGGGGTCGAAAAACTCCGGATGCGCTTGTTCTAGTTCCTGCAAACGGCGAAACAGGCGATCGTACTCGGCATCGGAAATCACCGGCGAGTCGAGCACGTAATAGCGGTAGTTGTGGTACTCGATTTCGCGGCGTAAGCGCTCGATTTCCTCACGGATTTTTTCTTTGTCCCCCTTGGAAGCCATGGGTGTCGCATATCGGAAACTCCGGGCACTGGCCAGAGTGCTAAGCCGACAGAAGGTGCGTTGACATTGCTCGGTCGTTTCGTGAAGGTTGTTGGCCGTTGTGCAGCGAATCCTGTGGTCCCGCGTTGTTCCGAGGTTCTGGCTTTGGCTCCTGTGTGCGACGGTTGCTCTGGGCGCGATCCGCGTTGATGGTCAGTCGATTTGCTTGGGGGATCTAGATGGTGACACTTCGATCACCACGAGTGACCTGGCTCTACTTCAGGACCTACTGTTCGACGAAGAGCGTATTCGCTTAGTAGGCTATCTTGCGGACGCAAACGACGACGCCGCCGTAACTGCGGGAGACGTGGTAGCGCTGCTGCGCCGTTGGGGCGCGTCGTGCTCGACCCCCACGGCGACCCCACGGGCAAGCCTGACGGCCACGCCGACGCCAACACCAACACCAACGCGGTTTGCCCGTTCGCCCTCGCCCTCGGTTCCCACCAGTACCGCGACTCCAACGCCGACGCGGACGCTGACTTTCACGCCGTCATCGACGCCAACCCCAACGGCTGTGTGCACCATTCAAAGGGTTACGACGGATAGCACGGTCGACGGAGCCCTCACCTCAGGGGACTGCGAACGAACGATCAACGGCACCCCTCGCCTCGTGGACGTGTACGAGATCCCAGCAGTTCCCGGCCGGGCCGTTCGGGTCCAGCTCTCCAACCTTGGCGGCGGCCTAACCGCGCCTTGGGTCGCTGTGATCGACTCGAATGGTCAATTTGGCTTTGGACACGGCCGGCCACCGGTGGAGTGGACCATGGTTTCCGGTCAACCGTACTTGCTCTACGTAACATCCGAATTAAGCAGGCCGCAGCAGATGGGAACGTACCGACTGCGACTAAGCTCTCGCCCATGCCCGACCCCTCGCGCGATCAACCTCAGTGTTGGGTTTAGCCTATCGAACTTGCGCTTGAGCAGTGCCGATTGTGCCGATCCCGTTCACCTTGGTACCGACGGGCGCATCGATCCTGCGCATACGTACACCTTTCAGGTGAATAGCGTTCCCACGCAAGTGGACATTGTCATGCGGCAACTGGTGGAAGACGACCCGCTCGATCCCATGTTTGTTCTCCTTGGGCCGGATGGGGTGGAGGTGGTGCCGTCAGATCAAATGGACGATGCCGCCGGGGGGCCACTTGGTGTCGACGCTGGGGCGCGGTTTCTCGCCATTCGTCCGGGCACGTACACGTTAATCGCTGGCGGAGGAGAAGGGCGCTACTCCCTCGTTGTCGCCTCTCCGCAGTGCCGACCAACGCCCTTGTCCAACATACCTCCCGATCGTCCGCTCGTTTGTCCCGGCCAAGCAGGGCCCGGTTGTCAGGGAACGCTTTACGGCAATCGGACGAGCGGCACCTGCGGAGCACCGCTGCCGGTGTTTTCCGACGAGGAAGCGCCGATCATGTACGCCGGTGCCAATGCGTATACCTTCACAGGCCAGCGCGGGGAGTTAGTGAGTGTAGGGCTGGAGGTGGACGGAGACGAAGGATACGCGCTTTTGTTAGGACCGGCTAGCGAGGGAAACCCAATCGTCAGTTACGATTCCACTGTACTATCGGGGAACAATGCAACGCAGCTTTCGGCCCCTCTTACTCGAACGGGCACATATACCCTGTTGCTCGGCAACGTCAGTCCGTTGAGCCCCCCTGACTCCAGCGTCGGCGACCCAGGTGACGTGCTGCCATATAGGTTCTACTTGCAGAAGTGCTTGCCCGGAGGGGTAATTAGCCCCGGTGCGACCCAAAGCCTACAGTCGGCATTTCGGGTAAGCGATTGTTTGGGCTCGGGCGGAACACCCCATCGCACTTACGTCGTGCCAGCGCAAGCAGGCCAGTTCCTCACCATAGAAATGGAAGGTGATGAAAGCATCGACCCAGCTTTGAGGCTTTGGGCACCAGGCGGGTCGGTGAGCGAAAACGAAGACGACCCATTTGGCAACCGCCAACTGGCAAGAGTGTCCCGGCTCCTTCAGGAGAGCGGGGATTATTTGCTCGAGGTTTACGCATCGCCAGTGAACGGCGAGTTCGATTTCACCGCGTCCAACTCGTTCACCCTGCGAGCCCGCACCTGCGTTGCTCGGGAACTTGCTCCAGGAATCTCCGGCTTGAGTTTCAACGAGTTGGACTGCCAGTTCGGCTCGCGGCAAAAATACAAGGTTTTCACGTTGCCATCGGCCGGAGGAGAGCGGGTTGCGAGCTTCGCTGCGAGCGACGGCGTGTGCTTGCAAGCCTTGCTACCGAACGGGGAAGCAATCCCCGCTTACTCCTGCGCGAGGGGTTTCCTCGAGGTTCCAATGGTTCGCGATGGTACGTATGCTCTGGTGATCGCTTCGGAACCTGGCGAGGTGCCCTCGTCCTTTGTCCTTTGGTTCCGGCAATGCCCACTCGCGCGCACGGTGACGTACGGCGAGAGAAGTGCTGGAACCTTGGGATCTTCTAATTGTCAGGCCGGAGACGGCGTAAAAGCCGACTGGTACTGGCTGACGGCTGGAGAGAACCTGTTGCGTTTCAACCAAGGGATGGCTGGTGCAATCGACAGCGTGTTCCGCGTGCTCACCAGTATCACCGACACGCTTGGAACCACTGAGAGGGCGCAGATTATCTCCACCGACCCGGAAACCATGCTTCGCATGCCTCAAAACAATCGCGGTGCACTCGTGCGGGTGCAGCCAGTTGGGGCCGGCGGACCCTACACTCTGGCCATCGATCCGGCGATGAAACGCCAGTGACCGGGCGTTTGATATCGGCGAGACACAAGCTTCTAGGTGGGTGCAGAAGCGTAGCCGGAATTGACCAAAGCGCGAAAGAACCTCTTTGAGGCTTGACCACGAGTTTTTCGTTGGTGTATGTGCCCGAGCCGGAGGTTGTATTGCGGGGAGTGGTGCGAAACTCGGGTTGGGGTCGGGTCGCTACGGCAACTCTTGTGGCGCTTGCTTTGCTCGGCTCCGGTTGTGGAGGGAGTTCTGAGCCGACCAGTGGTGGAGAGTTGCAATTACGAATCCGTTGGGAAACGGCGGCCCCATTGCAAACCCGAAGCTTGCAACCGCGAGCTTTCGAAGGATCGACGGAAATCCCCCCGAGCGTGAGCACGGTAGAGGTCCGTGTGGGTGATCGGGTCCAACTGGTGGACCCGAGGCAAAACCGCTCGGTACTCTTTCGCGGGCTTCCTCCCGGTCCGGTGGGAATCGAGGTGCGAGGGTGGGACGTGCCGTTTTCCCAGCGTGAACAAATCGCGCAGCTTGGTTTGCCGCCGGCTTTCCAAGGTAGTGCGAGTGCCACGGTGATCGCGGGAAGAACAGTGACGGTCCCCGTCGACATGCTGGCGCGGCCGTTTGTGACCCAGCTCCAGCCAGCACCTGGTGCCACCGGAGTGTCCCGCCAACCCTCGATTCGTTTCGTGCTGGCCATAGCCCTTGGAACCCTTGACGTGACGAGCTTGAACGTGAGCATCAATGGGCGGCCGGTGGTCCGATCGGGAATCGGTGCCGGGGCTGAGTTGGACATGTGCGACGATCGTGCTGCCGAGCCCGAGGTGTGGTGCACGCCTGCGGGGGAGAAACAAGTTTCCGGGCTGATCTTTCGTTTCCAGCCGGATGAAGCATTTGAAGCCGAAGCGGATGTGAGGGTTGTTCTTCAAGTTCGCTCCCGGGAGAATCCTGAGCGTCGACTGGATTTCTCTTATACTTTCCGTACTGGAGCCCTGTTGCCGACGCCGACACATACCTCCGTGCCCACGCAAACCCCGAGTGCAACACTCACAGCCACGTTGATGCCCACTGTTACAGCCACCGCGACGAGGTCGCCGTCGCCGACAGAGACAGCACTGCCAACGGAAACCGCAACGGTGACACCCACAAGTACAGAAACGGCAACACTGACGCCGACGGAGACGGAAACCCCAAGCCCGACGGAAACGGCCACGGAGACGGCAACACCGACGGAAACTCCGACGGCGACCGCCACAGAGACACCGACCGAAACTCCGACCGAAACTCCGACCACGACGCCAACGGAGTCTCCATCTTCAACTCCTACGGAGACTGCTTCCCCGAGCCCGACTCCGACTGCGACGGACACTCACACACCCACAGAAACTCCGACGGCCACGGAAACGCCGACCCCCACTGCGAGCGCAACACCGACAAGCACCAGCACGGAGACCCCCACTCCGACGGAGACGCCCACCGCAACAGACACTCCTACCCCAACCGAGTCACCGACACCGACGCTGACACCAACTGTCACCGATACGCCGACGGAGACCGCCACTCCAACCGTAACGCACACACCCACCGAAACCGCCACGCCAACGGAAACTCCTACGCCCACGGAAACTCACACGCCGACAACAACGCCGACCGATACGCCGACGAGTTCCCCCACGGCAACGCCGACGGAAACGGCAACGCCTTCCACAACCCCCACATCCACGGAGACGCCCACGCCGACCGAAAGCCCCACAGTAACAGCGACACCCACTCACACGGCGACCCCCACCGATACCCCAACGGCGACACCAACGCTTACCCCCACGGAAACCCCCACCGTCACTGCGACAGCAACGCACACCGAAACACCCACGGCGACTGCGACGGAGACACCGACAGAAACTCCAACGCCAACGGAAAGCCCCACACCAACACCGACGATAACGGCAACATTCACGGAAACCCCAACGCCCACGGCAACGGAAACGCCGACCGAAACCCCCTCGCCGACGCCGACGGATACTCCCACATCCACACCCACCGAGACCCCAAGCGCCACACCCACGCCCACGCCGAGCTTTACCCCGACCCCCACGCCAACCCCAACGGCGACGCCGACGGTGACGCCAACAGCCACACCGGTTCCGCTGGTTTTCGTGACCAATTCGGGAGGTGGCTCGGTGTCTCTGGTCAACGCGGCCACCGGCGCCGTTGTGGGTACCACCACGGTGGGTTCGAGTCCGTTCGGAGTCGCGGTCGAACCCTCTGGAAACCGCGCATACGTGACGAATCACTTGAGTGCCCAGCTCTCCATCCTCGACGGGATGACGGGCGCGCTCATCCGCACCGTGGATTTGGGTGGAGGTTTACGGCCAGTTGGCGTGGCCGTAACTGCGGATGGCGCAAAGGTGTTGGTGGCGATTCAGCTTCCGGCGACGTTGCGCCGCCTTGCCGTGTACGACGTGGCAGCGGATAGCTTGCGCGAGATTACTGTGGGCAACAGCCCAACCGCAGTGGCTACGCATCCGACGTTACCGGTTGCGTATGTGACCAACCAATTGAGCAACACCGTGTCGGTGGTCGACACAGCGTCGGAAACTGTGGTGACTACGTTGACCGGATTCAGTCAGCCCTTTGCCGTGGCGGTGAATGCCACTGGTACGCGGCTGTACGTAACGAACCTAGGCGACAACACCGTACGAGAAATCGACACTTCCACGTTGCAGACCGTGTGGACCTACACCGTGTTGGCACGGCCGTTCGGGGTTGCGGTTCGTCCCCAAGGAGATCGCGCCTACGTGACGAATATCGACAACCGCCGGCTATCCGTGCTCGATACTTCCTCCCGAGAGGTGAGTACGATTGGGGTCGGACGGAGCCCTTGGGGTGTCGCCGTCGACCCGAGCGGAAGCCGCGTGTTCGTGGCAAACTTTGAAGACAACACGCTTTCTGTGGTGGATGCGGCCAGCAATACGGTTGTCCAGACGGTTGCCGTCGGACAGGCTCCAGTCGCATTTGGAGTTTTCGTGCGGCCCGGTGCGGCCCCATGAAGGGGAGTAGGCGATGAGGCGGTTGCGGGCGAACAGAGGCAGCTTTGGGGCGATTGCGCTTCTGCTGTGCTTCTTTCTGGACGTCGGGGCTGCTCGCGCGAATGGGGATGCACAGGTAGCCTTTGCTCGAGGTCTGGTGGCATTTCACCGGGCGCAATGGAACGATGCCATCGCGGCATTCGATCGTGCGCTGGCAGCCGACAGTAAAGATGCGCGCGCCCGGTACTACCGAGGGCTCGCCCGGGCTCGAGCAGGCGACACTGCCGGTGCGATCGAGGACCTCGAGCAGGCGCTTCGGGATCAGCCGGATTTGCCGCACGCATGGCTCGACTTGGGAATTGCTTATTTAAGCGCCGGGCGCTTGCAGGATTCCCGAGTTGCATTGGAGCGCGCGGTGGAGCGTGGCCACGAACGGCACGTTGCTGAGTTTTTCTTGGGGCTCGTCCAGTATCGCCTGGGCGAGTACGGAGCAGCTTCGGCGCTGTTCCGCCAGGCACAAGTGGATCCAGAGGTGCGGCTTCCGGCCGCTTACTACGCGGCGCTGCTTTCCGTGCGTCAAGGGCAACCGGAGACCGCGCGGCCCCTGCTCGAGGTGGTAGCCCGGGAGGCAGCTGGGACGGAGATCGGCCAGGCAGCGGCGGAGTACCTGACCGGTGGGGGCCTCAGGCCTGCACCATCGGGGGAACGCCCGTGGAGCGCCAGTGGCAGGCTCTCCCTGGAGTACGACTCCAACGTTACCCTTGGACCCAGCAGCGTAACGGTGGCCACGCCGCGCGATATCACGGAAAAGGCCGATGGCCGGGCAGTTCTGGCGGCCGCTTTGCGGTATCGTTTTCTCGATGCCGTGCCCTTCGATCTGGAGGGTGGGTACGAGGTGTCTCAAAGCGTGCATTTCGATCTCCGGCGTTTTGACCTCCAAGGACACCGCTTGAACCTGTCGCTTTCTTCACACTCTGCCCCTTGGGCTTGGGGTGTCGGGGCAGGATACAATTTCTTTGCGCTCGACTACCAAACGTTTTTCCATGAGGGGTTCGTTTCGCCCTGGGCGGCACTCGAATGGTCTGAAGGCATGAGTACGCAAGCATTCGTGAACGTTCGTGGGCGTGACTTCTTGCGGGCTCCTTACGATCCGGGGCGCGACGCGTGGCACTATGCACCCGGGCTCCGGCAGTTTTTCTCGCTTGGTGCCTCGGACCGACTGTTGGCCGTTGGCTACCAATACGAAATCGAAGACACGGTTTCGGGCGGACCCCAGGGACGCACCTTCGCCTACAAGGGGCATCTGTTCGACGCCGAATTGAGTTGGCGCGTGGTGGAGAACCTCCATCTGGCGGGTGCATACGTGTACCGCCGCCAGGATTACGACAACCGCGAGAGCGGTTTCGGAACACGGAAGCGCAAAGATGATGCGCATCAGTTTGCCCTCGGAGTTCACTACCCGCTGGCGGACCATGTCGCGTGGACCCTGGGTTATATCGGTGAGCGACACGACTCGAACGTGGCATTCTTCCAATACGACCGGCACATTGTTTCCACGGGCGTTCAGCTCGTGTACTGAGGGGAGAACGTATGCGCGCCGTAGTGGTGGCAACGTGGGCAATCGGCTTGGTCGTGGTGGCAACGGCCGGTCGCGCGGGCTCGGAGCCACTGGCCCAATTTGCAGCAGTTCAGGGCGAAGTTCGGTGGACGCGGGCCAGCGGTCACGCCACCGCTCAGGTGGGCGAGACCGTGAGCGTTGGAGACCGCATCCGCACCGCGGCGGCTCAACGTGCCAAGGTTCTTGCGCTGGATGCCGCGGTTCTGGATATCGGCCCGAACACCGAGGTGGCTGTTGACGAACTTGGCACCGTGGCCGACGCGCAGCGTCTTGCTTTCGCCATTCGGTTGTTCCAGGGACGCGTGATCTTACGTGTCACCCCGGCCTTTGCCCGAGGGGCTTCCCATTGCTTGGCAGAAACCGGCACTGCCAGCGTTTCCGTGCCGAACGGCGAGGTGGTCGTTCGGTACGAACCAGACGGTGAGTTTACAGAAGTGGTCGTCTTGAGTGGGGAGGCTGAAGTGACCGCCAAGGTGGAAGCCGTGGCGGGTGGCCGGGTCCGCCTGGGCGAGGGGTTTGCCGTCCGCGTTCCGAAAGGGCGGTTGCCACAGGCACCTGCGCAGTGGGGGTTGGAGCGCGCCCGCCAATACGCCGAAGGCATCGAGCTGTTCGGTACGGGACGTAGGGATGGCCTGAACGTGCTCCACCCCCTGACGCTTGGCCGATTGCTCGACCCCGCCGACACCCCCGTAGGACGTTCAGCGCGAGGGCGAACTGCGCAAGCCCCGCAACGAACCCTGCCGGAAGAGATGTCGGCCGATGTTTACACGAATACCCAACCCTTAGAAGTGTTCCGGGCGTTTCCACCGGGCCGGCCACTTACGGGCGACGTGCGCGTAGATTTTTAAAGCATTGTTGCAAAATTTCTCATGACCCGTTTGACCTTGCGGCTTCGGAATTTTTGTGCAACAAGGGAGCCGTTGTCGGTTTGCCAAGTTTAGAGGAAGGAGACAAGGTATGCGAAAGTCGGAATGGGCCTTGGCAATTGTGGGGTTTGGCTTAATTGGGCTCGTGTCAGTTGGATGCGGTCAGAAAAAGCCATTGATTGACCCCAACACAGTGTCTCGTGTGGAATCAGCGGCAAGCCGGGCAGAGTCAGCCGCAAGTCAAGCTGAGGCGGCTGCAAAGCGGGCGGCAGATGCAGCGGCCAAGGCAGAAGCGGCGGCAGAAAAGGCAGCGAGTAGGTTCAAGTCTCGGTTGGCGAAGTAGAAGTTGCTGATCAAGTAAGGTTCGGTTTCAGCGAAGGCGGAGCGGGTGCTCCCGAAATGAGCTAAGGAGGTGAGAACAATGAGGTTTGGGATGCAAGCGAAAGCTCTGGTAGCGATGGCAGCAGGCATTGCCCTTTTGGGGGCAACCTCTGGTTGCACGCGCAAACTCAGTGCGGAAGAGCAAAATGCCATTTCCCGCGTGGAGGCGGCTGCCAGCCGGGCAGAAAGTGCTGCGAGTCGTGCAGAGCAAGCAGCCCGGGCCGCGGCGGATGCTGCAAGCCGAGCCGAGGCAGCAGCAGCAAAGGCAGAAGCAATTTTTGCCAAGGGCTTGCGGAAGTAAGTTTTGCCCTCTCGTATTTGTTGGAGTGATGCGACACCCGGCGGCGTGACCGCTGCCGGGTGTTTTGCTTTTTCGGCCCTCCGATAGGGCCGTCACGAGAAGGTCACGACCACTTTAATGGCCGCGGCCTCTTGGGCGGCAGTGCGGTAGGCTTCGGCCACGTTGGGAAAGCGGAAGACGTGGGTGACCACGTGCTCTGCGCGGACAACACCGTTCTGGATGAGCTCCAGAGCCTCACGAGTATCGTTCGGCCCCGCGGAATAGCTGGGAATCAAGCGCACCTCGCGGAAATACAGATCGTGGGTGTCTAGCTCGTAACGCTCGCCAGGTGGTGTGCCCATAAACTGGATCACCGTGCCGCCGCGCGCCACACAGCGCAACCCGAGATCGATGGCCTCAGTGGTGGCTGGTCCGGCGATCACAATGTCGCAGCCGCGGCCACCAGTGTAGTCCATGACTGCCGATACTAGTTCTTGCTCTCCGCAGTCGATGGTGAAATCCGCCCCCAATTCCCGAGCCTTTCGGCAGCGAATGTTGCGAAGGTCAGCTCCGATCACGCGCTCGGCTCCCCAGTGGCGCGCCAGGAGAACGTGTAATTGGCCCATCACCCCTAGGCCGATTATGAGCACCCGCGCTCCGTGCAGCACGCCGCATCGCCGCAACGATTTCACGACGCAAGCCAACGGCTCGATGAGCGTGCCGTCGAGGTCGCCTATCGACTCGGGCAGTGGCAAGGTGTCGGCGCGGACGTTCATGGCCGGCACGCGAAAAAATTCGGCCATGCCCCCGGGGTCTAATGATGTGGCACGCCAGGTCGGGCACTGGACAAACTCGCCTCGATCGCATGCGGGGCAAGCAAAACAGGGGACATGGTGGTGGACGAAGACTCGTGTGCCTACGCGGAAGCGTTCCACTCCCTCACCTACAGCTACGACTTCCGCAACTGGCTCGTGGCCGAGGACAATAGGGGCCTTCTTGCGGATGTACCACGGGGTCACGTCTCCGGAACAAATGCCGCACGCACGGGCACGCACCAGCAGTTCGCCCGGGCCAATGCGAGGAACGGGCCGGGTCTCGATGCGCACATCGAGGTAATCATAAGCCGTGGCTGCGCGCATTGTCGCGGTCATGGCTCGATAGCAAACTTGAGTCCGCGTCCAGCACGGTGCGCCTCGAGCGCCTGAGGAAGGCCTTCCAAGGGATAGACACCGGAGATGAGCTCGCGCCCCGCGAACGAAGGGTCGGCCAGGAGTTCGTAGGCCGCGCGTACCGCCCGCGGCGTGAAGTGAAATGGGCTGTGAATGCGAAGCTGATCGTAGTGCAAACGCTGGGTATCGAAGCGTGCCTGCGTGCCGGCAGCACAGCCGCCAAATAAAATGACGGTGCCGCCACGGCGAGCAAAGGCCGGAGCCTGTTCCCATACCTCCACCTGACCGGTGCATTCGATCACCAAGTCAGCCCCGCGGCCGCCGCTCGCCGCAATCACCGCCTCGCGTGCTTCGGGGAACCCCGAGGTGAAAACCTGTCGCGCCCCAACGCGGGCGGCATGGCGAGCACGCTGCGGATTGCGCCCGACTACCCAAATGTTCTCCACGCCGCGGGCTCGCAGCACCAAGACGTGAAGCAAGGCAATGGCTCCTGCCCCAAGGACGACGGCGATGTCGTCACGGCACAAGGGTATCCCTTCGAAACCGTGGGTGACGCAGGAGAGCGGCTCGAGCAAAGCGGCCTCGGCAAACGAGAGGGAACGCGGCTTTGGGTAGACGTTCACGCGAACTGTACGAGCAGGAATTTTCACATACTCGCCGTACGCACCGAGCACCATGGTTTCGATCACGGTATCGCAAAGGTTCTCTTGCTGCCTCGCGCAGTAGTAACAAGCGTTGCAGGGACCAGTGGGCGCGACCATCACTTCGTCGCCTTCACGCACGTGCCCGACATCACGGCCTACGGCAGCGACCTCCCCGCTGAACTCGTGGCCGAAGCGCGTGGGCGTGGGGAACTTGGGGTGCCCGCGCAAGAACATTTTGAGGTCCGTTCCACAAGTCAAGGCCGCGCGCACTCGCACGACAATTTCCCCTTGGCCGGGAGACGGAACCGGTAAGTCGCGTAGCTCGATACGCCCGGGCTCTTCAAGAATGTGTGCACGCACCTCGTAAGCGGTATCGGCGCAGATCGACGTTGTCAACGAACCGGCCGAATCACCCGAACGCGTGCGGAAACGCCGAAAGCGGCGAGCCGTTGGTGCAAGATGATCGACTCGTCTGGCGAAAAACGAGGAGTGAAAGTGGTCCCAACGTCGATGCTCGAAGGATCTGATGGCCCGAGCCCGAGCGCATTTTGTGCGCATGCTCCGACGAGAACGCAAGGTGAGCGCGAGTAGCCCCGTTTCGGATTTGCGCCCAAGGGAAGACGTGAGGGGGCGAGCGTCAGTAGGGCAGACGGCCGCACTGATTTAGCTGCACGGTGGCGCGGGAAGTTCTGCCAGTCGCCGTGCGACGATGACAAAACCCGTGTGGGCCACCATGCGGTGCTCGGGCCGCATACTGCGCGGCTCGACGTGCCAAAAGCGTTGGAGTGTCTCGAACACCTCGACCAGCCCAAAAGTGGAGCTCAGATGAAGGCGGTCGACCAGCTCTTTCACTTGCAGCACCGTGGGTAGATAGCTGACCAACACGCCACCGGGTCGAAGTGCCTTGGCCGCGTTTTCCAACAGCCGCCAAGGTTCCGGTAGGTCGATCACCATACGGTCTACCCCACGCTCGTCGATGCCCTCGTAGGCGTCAGCCTGCTTGAGTTCCCAGTGGGGAGCGTTGCCCAGGAAAATCTCCACATTCCTGCGTGCACGTTCCGCAAAGTCTGGCCGCAGCTCGTAGGACACGAGCCGTCCGTGCGGTGCAATCGCTTGCAGCAACGCGATTGTGAGTGCACCCGGACCTACCCCTACTTCGACCACCCGCGCCCCTGGGTAGAAGTCGCCCCACAACAAAATGGGCCCGATGTCCTTGGGGTAAATCGGTTGTGCCTGCCGGGGCAGGTTGGGGATGAATTGAGCGAATGTTGGCCGCACCAGGACGAAAGGCTCGCGAGCCGAGTTGTATACGGTGTGCCCTTCACGCAGCCCAATAAGATGGTCGGCCCAAAAGAAGCCGTTGTGCAGGTGCAGCCGTTTGCCCGCGACAAGCTGCCGCATGTACGAGCGCCGCTTGCGATCGACAAAAAGCACGTGTTCACCCTCGCGCAAACGACCAGATCCACGCTGCATGGCACTCCCTCCCGGTACGCTCTTCACACTGGAGAAGTGTGACTGGTGGGGGGTGCACTTGTTCGTTTGCTCGTGACTTCGTCCAGCAAGCTACAAAACCGGCATATGGGCCGGTGGGATGGCAGACCGCAGCGGCTGCACGTTGTCGGGGCTCCCAGCGCTTCTTGGAACAAGAGCCGGCGAGCCCGGCGATAGAACTCCAGGACGAAGCTTTGCTTGGTTCCGGGCATTTCCGCTTCGAGGCGTTGCAAAACGTCTTTGTAAAGGAGCTGTGACGCTCCAGCCGCGTTCGGGCACTCGTCGACCACGTAATCGATCTTGCGGAGAAAGGCATAGGCAGCGGTTTCGTATTCACTCAGCCGGAAAAGCGGTTTCACCTTGCGGGCGAACTTTTCGTGCGATGGCATGAGTACCGGAGATTGCCGCGCAAGGTAGTTCATGTCCCACCGCAAAACATTTCCGAGAAGGCGCGCCGCCTCGTCGTCGAGGTTGTGTCCGGTGGCCACGACTGGAAAACCGTGCTCCAGAGCTACCCGGTCGAAATGGTGGCGCTTGGCGGTGCCACAGGCGGAACAGGCCGGGCGGCGGGTCAGTGCAACGACATCGGGGATGGCGTGTCCTTCTGCAGCGAAGTCAACTTGTAAGAGCGGCAAGTTACGCTCCCGGGCAAAGGCTTCGACTTTCGCCCGCGAGAGGGTGGAGTACTCCCCAATACCCAGGTTTAGATACAGCCCTGTGGTGCGGTAGCCAAGGAGTTGGAGAACGTCCCAGAGTGCCAAGCTATCCTTGCCCCCCGAAACAGCAACCAAGACGGGTTCTTCGCGGGTGAACATGTGCTCGCTATCGATGGCGCGCTGGACCTGCCTTTGGAAGTAGAACAAGAAACAGTCACGGCAGAAGGCCGTGTGGTGGGAATGCAGTTGTACCACGGCCGGAGCGCGGCACCGCTTGCACCTCGGCTTGGGGCCTGGTCGACTTGTCCTCATGGGCCGTGTTTATAGGACGCTGCACAAATTCAGCTAGGGGAGGGCAGTTGGTTGGGGGATGTGGGTACCAGTGCCTCACATCCGAGCAGGGCCGAGCGAACTGCAAGGACAATTTCATCGATGGTGATCTGCAGGTTGCCGTCACGATCGCCGGCCCGGCACTGATCCTGGCTGACGCGGTCGAGAGCAATGTTCACGAGGAGCACAATTTCGTCCACGGTCACGCTACCGTCTCCGCCACAATCTCCAGGGCAAAAACGCGGAGTGGGCGTTGCCGTCGCCTGTGGCGTAGGGGTGGGACTTGCCGACCACGTGGCCCGCGCCGTGGGGCTAGGAGTAGGGCTGCGAGTCGGGGTGGCTGAAGGGGATTCGAGCGAGGGATAGAGCACGTCCCGACCGGCCACGTCGTCCGGAGCGAGGCTTGGGTCTCTCAGCCGCCGCAACAGAGCGAGCAAACTTGCGGGGTCGGTTTGAGAAAGACCACCCCACATGATGGGCAGTACGGCAACGGGTGGGTTCCGGGGATTTGGCCACACTTGGAGGTCGCGAACTGGGTCGCGCGGGTCGATGAACATCATATTGAACGGATCATTGTCGGTGTCCAGAAAGCGGCCTTCGTTCGGATGGCCCAAGCCGATCGCATGGCCGACCTCATGCGCAACAAGCACTTGAAAGGCCGCTGCGAGCACTTCCAGCGGCTGGCCGATAGCCATAAGAGCGCGGGCAGCTTCCGCAACGCGGCTTTGGTTGATGGCGATATCGGCTCCCACAAAAGCATTGCCAGGAACCCTGCTACCGTTGGTCAAGAGTCTCTCCGCATCATACCGCCACGTCGCGTAAGTCCAACCAAAAAAGGTTCCGGCCTCACCGACAAAGATGTCGATTTCGTATCCCTCGCGGGGGGACTGGGGAACAACTGGCGCATCGAACACAACATCAAAACGCAGCGGCCCATGTTCCCAGGATCGCACTCCGTCGTGCACTGCACGGCGCGCCAGTTCTTCCAGTGCGTCTGCGTCCACGCCATAGTGGCGGGCAACTTCATCTGCGATCCCCAATTGGGATAACAAGTTAGGAGCGACACCGACTTGGATCGCATCGTAAAGGCTTGGCATATCGGGTCCACTCGGCGTTGCCGCATTCCAGCGCGCTGCTACGGCCGCAGCTTGCGCTGCGGGCAGATCTACGCGGTCATCGAACAGGGTGAACCCCAACGCACTGCTGCGCACCCCAACCAGGGCAATGCCGGAAATGGCGAGCAGAAGAATTGCACGGAAGCCAGGGGCCGCGAGCCACACGGCTTTACGTTTACCGGGCTTGGGGAGGGAAAGCAAAATGTAAGCTGCCGGACCAACGTACTGAGAAAGCCCACCGGTCGCGCGTCAGCGCAGCATCGAGTTTCCATCATGCTTCGGCTGTGAATCGAGTTCGGCCCGACGAGCGGTGCCGTGCTCTAGTTTCAGGCCTGCCTGCTGTGATGGGAGTGGCAGCTTTCGCGGTCGCCGGTTCGGGAAGAAGGCAACAACTCCAGCGTTCGGTTTTACGCAGCTTACGCGGCGCCGCCGGAGATCACGTTGCGGATCTCTACCGTATCGGTGTCGTCCACGAGGTCCTCGGTCGTCAGCATCTCGTTGTTGCGGATGACCAGGACCGTCCCCGGAAGCAGCTTCAGTTCACGTAGCAAGTCGGCTACGCGATAACTGCCTCTCAGTTCCAGTTCCTTACGGCTCGGAAGGAACACGATACGCACGAAAAACCTCGTAGAGAGGGCAGTCGGGGGAGTCAACACGGAGCAACAAGGGCAGGGGCCAATCGAGGATGGGGGTGCTCGACGGGGAGGAGCGAGCGGTCGCCGGCAGGCTGACTCTGGCGAGAGCGGCGCGAAGGCCACCGTCTGGAGCTCTGCCTGGCCTGCGGCTTGCCAAGGGCACCGGCCGGCAGGAGATGGAGCGCACGCGCGCAGCTCTTTGATTTCGTTTCGTTGCCATGGTGCTGCCAATGACTCCTACGAGCACCCGAGCATCCACGGCGCGTCGCGTTCTGGTTCCGCTGATCGTGGAAACCTGGAAAAAAATGGGCTTCGTGAGCACTGGCCACTTTAGGCTGGGCGAGCCCAAGGGGCACTGGCTGGGCTCGGCCGAGCAAGCGAACTTTGGTTGATAAAGCGCCCAACGCCTTGGCCGCAACTGCGCGGCGACGCGGGTCAAGTTGGTGTGGATCCATCGGACGCGAGCAGTTCCACAAAGCTCGACAGGATGCGGTGGGTGAGGCCCCAGATGGTGTATCCTTGAAATTCGAACGCGGGAAGCGGCCCGATCTCCGGGGAGTGGGGGTGATGATAGAGCTTCGAGTTGTGCCGCAACGCGGCAAGGGGAATCCACAGTGCCCTTTGCACCTCGTGGGGATTGGGGATGATTTCCACCGGTTGGTGCAATACGAACACAATCGGGCGGATGACGAGATCCAGCAGACGGCCGTGTGCCACCGCGCGAATCTCGTCAAGTTCCCCGATAACGTTGGCGGCACGGCGCAAGTCGACGCCCACTTCCTCTCGGGTTTCTCGTACCGCAGTGGTGATCAAATCTGGGTCGTCAGGCTGCTGGCGGCCGCCAGGCAGCGCCATATGACCCGACCATGGATCTCCGCTGCGGTGAGCGCGGTGAATGGCCAGGAACTCGCTGCCGCGGGGGCCTTCCCGCAGCACCAGTGCCACAGCGGCCCGAGGGAGGCTGGCGGAATCGGTGACGCCCCGGAACTGGTGCCCCCGAAGTCGGCGGCAAATGCACTCCAGGGTCCAATGAGCAGCACCACTCTGCGCTGATTGTGCTGCTGGCGCGGTGAGGCTGCATTTAGGCGACGTCATGGCTTCGCAAACTAACGCACAACGAAAATTTCGCCACCGCAAAAACAGGGGTCGTGGGTGAAAGACTAGTCGTGGCCGTGGTGTTAGCCGTGTGGGCCACGACTGCGAACACGTAGTACTGCGAACAAGTAGTAGGATGGTCCAGCGGGGTGAAGCCACGAGTCTGGATCGGAAACGGCCGGGTCCCTACCCCTGCCCGAGGCTTTTCGCTAAACAGGCTGCTCGCCAAACAGAGGAGGAGATTCCCCATGGCACGCATCACTGTGGAAGACTGCTTGAACAGAGTTCCCAACCGCTTCGAGTTGGCTTTGCTGGCTGCTCGTCGGGCGAAAATGCTGCTCAAAGGTGCGCGGCCACTGGTGGAGTCCGACAACAAGGAGATTGTCACAGCATTGCGGGAAATTGCGGCTGGGCGGGTGGACCGGCGCTATCCGAAGGCCCGCTAACGACGCTGGTTTGTAGCGGCGTCGTTGGGGGGACACCTGGACGCCAACGCGTGGCGTTACGCGTGGGGGTAATGTTTTTCGATGCCGGAGAAGGATCTCTATGCGATTCTCGGCGTTCCGCGGAATGCCAGCCAAGAGGAGATCAAACGAGCCTATCGCAAACTGGCTCGGCGTTACCACCCTGACGTCAATCCGGGAAACAAAGAGGCCGAGGAAAAGTTCAAGGAAATTTCCGAAGCTCACGAAATCCTGAGCGACCCCGAGAAGCGCAAACTTTACGACGAATTCGGAATGGCGGGGTTGCAGGCTGGCTTCGACGCCGAACGGGCACGAGCCTACGAGCAGTGGCAACAGCAACAGCGCGAGTTCGCTCACGGTTTTGGCGGTGGTTTTGGCCGATTCGAGAGTTTCGAAGACATTTTCAGTGATCTCTTTGGTGAACGGGCTCGTCCTGGACCGCGCCCCGGGGCAGATCTCGAGACGGAAGTCGAAATCGATTTGCTCGATGCCGTGCGAGGGCGCACGATGGAGATCTCGTTGCAACGGCCGGAAATCTGCGGTACCTGCCTGGGATCGGGTGAGGACATTGCGAGCAGCACGACGTGTGGCGAGTGCCTGGGCAGTGGCCGGATCCAAGTAGCTAGGGGCCCTGTGCGGTTCTCCCGGACCTGCCCGCGTTGTGGAGGTGCAGGCCGGATCTCCACGCGTGCCTGCCCTAAGTGTGCTGGCTCGGGTCAGACAGTGCAAGTCGAGCGCCTGCAAGTGCGAATTCCCCCGGGGGTCGACGAGGGCTCGCGCGTTCGGCTTCAGGGGAAGGGTGCGCCTGGGGCTCACGGGGGGCCTGCGGGCGATTTGTATTTGCGCGTCCACGTTCGGCCTCACCCACTTCTCGAGCGGCGGGGCGACGATCTCTACATGAACGTTCCCATTACCGTGGGCGAGGCCATTTCGGGGGCTTCGATCACCGTGCCGAACCCCGCTGGCGGAAGCTTACGGGTGCAAGTGCCCCCAGGAAGTCAAAGTGGAAAACTGCTGCGGATTCGAGGGCGCGGCGTGCCGCATTTGCACGGGGGCGGCGCTGGCGACCTGTACTTACGCCTAATGATTCACGTGCCAACACAGGACACCCAGGCAGTGCGTGAAGCGGCGCGAACGCTGGATGAACAGACGAGGCCGCATCCACGGGATCAGTTGAAATTGTAAGGGGACTCGCAGTGGTGCATCGCTATTTCCGGTTAGAGGAGGTGCTGCGCGATCTGGAAGTGGATCGTGAGTTCGTCCGCGTGCTCGAAGTGGAGGAGATCATTCACCCCAAGCTCTCCTCCGAGGGGGAAACCGTTTTGTCCGCCGAGGACGTGGAGCGCGTGCGTTTGGCGCGCGTGTTGATGCGGGAGCTCGAGGTGAATTTGCCCGGAGTGGAAGTCGTACTGCATTTGCGCGAAGAGCTGCTTTCCTTGCAGAGGCAATTTGGCGAAATTCTCGAGCAGCTTGTGCAAGAACTCCGAAAGGAACTGAGCAGGCGCTGAAGCCGGAGAGCCGGCTTGTTCAACTTGTCGCGCGGTCGAAAAGCGGATACCTTGCCGTTGCATCCATGAGCGAAGCGGAACGAGAGACCACCGTCGCCGACGAAGAAACCGCAGCGGAGGTGCTCCCCGCGGTCGAGCCCGACGAAGTTGAAGTTCCCTCCGAGCTACCCGAAGTTTCGGAGGCGGCATTGGAGGTGTTGCCAGCGTCTGCGGCAGAAGAAGAGGAAGGCGGACCGACCAGTCGTGAGGTTGTCCCCTTCGACCCGCTGCAGCGATACCTGGCCGAAATCAAGCGTTACCCAATCTTATCCCGCGAGGAAGAGCACGAGCTTGCGGTGCGTTACAAGGAAAAGGGCGACCTCGAGGCGGCCTACCGCCTAGTGACCTCGAACCTTCGCCTCGTAGTCATGATTGCGCGCGAGTACCAGCGGGCCTTTCAGAATCTGCTCGATTTGATCCAAGAAGGGAACATGGGTCTTCTCGAGGCGGTGAAAAACTACGATCCTTACCGTGGGATTCGTTTCCCTTCTTACGCGGTTTGGTGGATCCGCGCCTACATCATTCGGTACATCATGAACAATTGGCGCTTGGTCAAACTCGGTACCACTCAGGCGCAACGGAAATTGTTTTTTAACCTGCAAAAGGAAAAAGAGCGCCTGGAGCGCGAGGGATTCAAGCCCACACCGAAGCTTCTGGCGCAACGGCTCGATGTGAAGGAGTCGGAAGTGATCGAGATGGATCAGCGCCTCTCTTCGCGAGAACTCTCGGTCGATGCGCCGATCGAGGAGGGCGAGGAGAGTACGCTGCTCGACTTTTTGGCTAGCCGCGAGGCAAACGCCGAGGAAAAAGTTTCCGACGCCGAAGCACGTGCTCTGCTGCAGGAAAAAATCCGAGAGTTCGGGCAAACTTTGACCGGTAAGGAGAAAGTGATTTTCGACGAGCGGCTGATGGCGGAGGAACCTCTAACCCTGCAGGAAATAGGCGACCGTTACGGAATCAGCCGCGAGCGTGTGCGACAACTCGAAGAGCGGGTGAAAAAGAAGCTCAAAAACTACCTGTTGAAGAGCGCAAAAGACATCGAGATCGCGGTAAAAGAAATCATCCGCTGAACTCCGTTTGCTTGCTGCATCGGCGCGAGAGCCGTGCTCCTACTTGCGGGAGCGTGCAAGCCAGTGTTCTGTGGCACCTTTTGCCATCACCGGATTGCCTTGGAAAGCTTAGGTGTGGTAGTTGTTTGAGTGATTACGGGCGCGGTTTTTGAAAGCCGCGGGGAGCAGGAGCCAGGGGTGGCTGGGTTGGCTCGCGGGGGGTGAGGTTCGCAATGTGCATGGAGGAGGCCCAGGCAATGCGGACGAAAATTTGGGGCCAAAGACAGGCATTCGGTTCTGCACATCAGTACCTTGCAGAGGGGGCTGGCTCGGACTGTAGGGGATACGAGCGGAGCGTGAAAGCGCGAGACAGGGCTCCGACGCTTGTGCTGGGGGCAGTTGGGCCTCGAGCACGGGGGCAACGCTGGCCTTTGGTGGCCGGAAGCGCTGTATTGGCTTGGGTGCTGGTAGCTCCCAGGCAGCTCGTTGCGGAACCATGCGTGTTCCCTCCGTTCACGGAGGTCAGTGCCGGAGCTGAGCATACCTGTGGGCTTCGGGCAGACGGCAGAATAGAGTGCTGGGGGGCGAATGACTACGGGCAAAGTTTTGCTCCTTTGGGTGTATTTCGTGCCGTCAGTGCCGGGGGCGAACACACCTGTGGGCTTCTTGAGAACGGTAGGGTGGAGTGCTGGGGAAGGAACAATTATGGCCAAAGTTCTCCTCCCTCCGGTGTTTTTCGGGGGGTTAGTGCTGGGTCATTTCACACCTGTGCGCTTCGAGAGGACGGTAGGGTAGAGTGCTGGGGAAGAGGCCACCAGGGCCGTGTTGTTCCACCGCCGGGTGGGTTTCGCTCCGTGAGTGCCGGAGGCGGACACACCTGTGGCCTACGAGAGGATGGTACGGTAGAGTGCTGGGGAAGGAATGACTATGGTCAAAGTTCTCCGCCCTCAGGTGTGTTTCGGGCCGTGAGCGCCGGGGGCATTCACACCTGTGGGCTTCGGGAGGACGGGAGGGTAAAGTGTTGGGGCAGCAACGACTACGGGCAAAGTTCCCCGCCTTCAGGCGTGTTCTGGGCGGTCAGTGCTGGATGGGCGCATACTTGTGGGCTTCGTGAGGATGGTGGAGTACGGTGCTGGGGAAGGAATCAGTTTCGCCAAAGCTCTGCGCCTTTGGGCATGTTCCGAGTGGTGAGTTCTGGGGGCTACCACACCTGCGGGCTTCGGGACGATGGGACAGTGGAATGCTGGGGAAGGAACCATCTGGGCCAGAGCCCCCCATTCGGACCTCAGGTTCTCTGTTACACGGTCAGCAGCTTAGCCGACCGCAGTAATGACGTCGACCCAGGTGACGGGGTCTGCGAGGACGTAGCCGGAGAGTGTACCCTGCGGGCGGCGTTAGGAGAGGTTTCGGCTAGTTCGTCGAAGATTGGGTTAGTCAGCTTTTCAGTGAGCGGCGAGGTGCAGCTTCGCCGACCGATATCGGTGTCCGGTCGGGCAATTCTAGACGCAAGTAGACGCGTGGTTGTGACGGGTGATGGGACTTTTCCTTTGATTCGCGTCGAAGGTGGATTACTGGAGCTTAAAGGCTTCGAGCTTCGGCAGGGAAGCAGCGCCGTGGAAGGAGGAAATGTGCTAGTGATTGACAGCATCGTGACGGCGCATACGGGGGTTGGTATAGCCGCAAGCCGTTCGCAAATTTTGCGGACTAGGATTTCTGGCAACGGTGGCCATGGAATTGGTGCTGACGGCAGGGTCGTGGCTAGCGTTATCTCGGATAACCGGGGCGACGGTGTTGCCGGTTCAGCAGTACTGGAGGACAGCACAATTTCGGGGAACGGGGGTCATGGGGTTGGTGGTGATGGCCAAGTGGTGCGTAGCGTGATTTTCGGCAATGGAGGGCACGGGGTAGCCGGTTCTGGGGTAGTGCGCGGGAGCACGATATCGAGTAACGCGGGCGACGGGTTGGCTGGCCCAGGCGCCGTGGAGGACAGCACGATTTCGGGCAACGGCGGTCACGGGCTGGGAGCTGGCGGCACATTGTTACGTAGTGTGATCTCCGACAACGGGGGCGATGGAGTAAGAGGCGGCACGGTGGAAGCGACCCGGTGCCGGATTAGCAGCAATGCCGGTGTAGGCGTGCGCACGACGGGAGGCAGACTTCGCGCCGTGGAGGTTAGCCAAAACCGCCAAGGCGGTGTGGTGGTGGAGGAAGGCGAGGTGGCCATCGAGGGGTCGACGGTCTGGGGCAACCAGTCGCCGGGGGACGGCGGGGGGATTCGCAACCGTGGGGTCATCCGGCTCTTGAACACTACGGTGAGCAGCAACTTAAGCGGGGGGCGTGGAGGGGGGCTCTTCAACGGTGTGGGGGGCACGGCCACCGTGGTGCACAGCACACTTGCTTTCAACGAATCTTACGCGGAAGGTGGAGCGGTGTTCAACGAGCTTCTAAGCGAGAGCGAGTTTGGGATGGTCAGGTTCAAAAACAGCTTGGTGGTGGGTAACCAAGGGAGTGACGGGAGTTGCAGCGGGCCGCTGACGACCCCGCGCGGGGTGAACTTCGCTACAGACGAAAGCTGCCGTGATTTCACGGAGGCCACGTTGGAGGCGCTGGCACTGGAACCACTTGGGGATTACGGGGGCTACACGTCGGTGCACAGCTTGGGTCCAGCAAGCGTAGCGATCGATGCAGCGAGCGACTGCACAGACTTTGGGGGAGGGGAGGTCACGGAAGACCAACGTGGGGTCCTGCGCCCGTATGGTAGTGCGTGCGACGTAGGGGCGGTGGAGGTCAGACCGGAAAGCCGTGCTCCAATCTTCCCTCGGTCCGGTTGCATTGGTGATTGCAATGGTGACGGGAGCGTAACCATCGAGGAGATTATTTCGATGGTGAACGTCGCTTTGGGCTCCACGAACGTGTCCGTGTGCCTTGCCGGGGATGCGAATGGAGACGGGGCGATCACTGTGGAAGAAGTCGTTGCTGCCGTGAACCAGGCCGTGAACGGCTGCTGAGGACAAGCGCGCCGGGTAGTCGGTCTTGGAAGGATGTTCGGGCCTTCGCTGAGGACTTGCCTCGAGGGTCGGCCGTTATCGCGGCGGGGTGGAGTCTGGTCACGATGGAGCGCGGCGTGTGTGCTTAGATCGATAACGATCCATGAGACGTACTGGAGCCGCGCTGGAAGCCCCCGTTACTAGAACGCTCCCACATCATCACGGGAACTGAAGCGAGATTGCCTCTGCCCGTGGCTTCAATCTCACACCACCGTCATGCGTTTGTTGCGTGGATTCGGGTCGGCCCTGGTCGGATTCAGCTTCGACGAGGGCGAAGCCCGAGCGGGGTGTCACACTGGGCCACGGCGGCCAGGCTTTGCCAACGCGGATGACCTACTTGTGTCGGCAACACAGGTTTTTTCCGCATGTGACGGCAGCGTGACTTTGTGGCGGGCCGGAAACGTTGCTTCGGAGGGGATGTTAGTGGGGCGTACGCCCTTCATCGGTGAACCATGCGGCTACCCACCGAGTCACAGCCGTGCGCACCGGGGCCGCACGCCTGCGAGCTTCCGCTGCAGGGCGGAGCATGGTCTGCCATCACGGATCGGCATGGCGAGGGCTCGCTGCCGTTGGGCTATGCCGGGCAGTGAGTTTTTTCGGCCCTTCACTGGATACGGCTGGCTAGGATATTGGCCCTCCTCCAAGCGGAGCGACTACGGTCTCTGGAAAAGCCTGTCGCAAGGGATGGTGTGAGCCTCTGCACCGTTTGGCAGAGCCTGTCTTGGCCGTGCCGAAGGCGTGAGCTACAAAGGCGCGCTATGCCGGTGGTGCAGGTGGGTGGAGGCGTGAGACTGCATTTCCTCGACGAGGGCGAGGGCTCCGCGCTCGTACTCCTCCACGGCTTGGGAGGAAACTGCCACGTGTGGGACGAATTTGTCCCCGCTTTTTCGCGGCACCACCGGATCGTGCGGCCGGATTTACGGGGGTTTGGAGAGTCCGATCGCCCGCCAGGCCCGTACACGTTGGCCGACTACACTCGCGACCTGGCCACTCTGCTGGAGCATCTCGCGCTGACCGAGGTGCACTTGTTGGGCATTTCCATGGGCGGCGTGATCGCACAGCGGTTCGTGTTGGACTACCCGGAGCGCGTGCGGTCGGTCATTTTGGTATCGACCTCGAGCGAGGTTGGACCTCGCGCGCAAGCGGCCTGGCTACGGCTTGCCGACTTTGTGGAAAGTCGCGGTTTTTCTGAAAGTGCGGTGGATGCGACCAGGTCGGTATCGCCCGCTTTTGCCGCACGTTATCCGGAGCGCGTGCGCGCTCTCAGTGAGGCTACGCGACAGTGCGACCCGCGAGCGTACGCCGCCGCAGCAAGGTCTGTGGCTGCTTACCACTTCACCGTGGAGCTGAGCCGTGTGCAGCAACCGGTGCTCATCTTCCAAGGACTCGACGACCAACTCACGCCACCCGGCGGGTCAGTGAAAATGGCGCGCGCCCTGCCCCGAGCCCGCCTGCTGCTCGTTCCCGAAGCCGGCCACAACCTTCCAATGGAGCAACCGCAAGCATTCGTGTACGGAGTGTTGGGTTTTCTCGCCGGCGTCGATCACGCGCGGGGCGCGTAGGCGCGAGGGCAGAGGGGGAATTTACGGAGGAACTCAGGAATGCATCGGCGAAGGCAAATCGAAATGTCGGAAGAGGAAAGGGCTGCATTTTTGGGCAGGGCACGTACCGCAGCATTCTCTACCATCGATCCATGGGGCTACCCGCACACCGTAGCGATGTGGTTTGCCATGGAGGGAGACTGCCCGGTGATGACCACGTACGCCAAGTCGCAAAAAGCACGCAATGTCGAGCGTAACCCGAAAGTTGCCTTCATGGTGGAAGAGGGCGAGACTTACGACACGCTCAAAGGAATTTTGATTCGCGGGGAAGCGGAACTGGTGCGCGATTTCGACTACACGGTGGCTGTTCTTAAGCGGATCCACGAAAAGATGCTCGGGGCTTTGTTGCCCGCGGTGGAGTAAGCCATGCGGAAGCAGGCTCAAAAACGGGTGGTGGTCCGGATTCGTCCGCGCCGGGTCAGCAGTTGGGATCACAGTAAGCTCGGTGGAGCGTACTGAGCGCAGCTTTTCGCCCTCTACACATTTGGTCGATTGAAAACACCGCGCCACCCGCGCATAGAGAAAGGCTCTCGATGTCGAAACGCGGATCGCGCTGGCGTGGCTGCTGGTACTGGTGGAGTGCGCTGTGTCTCGTGTCGATGTGGATCAACGCACGCAGCGTGGCGGCCGCGGATGTTTGTGTACCAATGCAAGAGCCAGAGGAAGTGGTGCGGCTTTTGGTGGCACACCTGTTCGGGGGCTCCCCACCATGCAGCTTCGAAGACGTAAATGATGATGGGCGAAACAGTGCGGCAGACTTGATTGCGGCGGTCGACCTGCTGGTGGTCATTCGCTCGCCGTTACCCACAGCGTCGGCTACGCCCTCGGAAACCCCGGGGACTCCGACGGCAACTCCCACGCTCGACACGCCTGCGGCCACTCCTTCGCCGACTGAGTCGGAACCCATGCAAACCCCGACTGCTACATCGTCGCCCGAGGCTTCGATCACACCCACAGACTCACCCACACCTGCGTTGCTCCCGAGCGACACACCGGTTGCGACGCACACTTTTTCACCAACGGTAACCCCCACCCTTAGCCCATCGCCAACGCAAACGGCTGTGCCCTCGCATCTGTGGACTCTCACGCCAACGAATACCGGAACGGCAACGCCCACTCGCACGCCGTCTCCGACCCGCACCGATACCCGCACGGGTACGCCAACCTCAAGCCCTACCCCTTCGAATACGATTCCCCCCACTCGCACGCGTACGGCCACGATTACCCCGATACCGACCAGGACGCCAACGGGCACACCGACCCCGAGTGCAACGCCTTCGGCCACTTCCACGCCAACGCCCACGGGTGTACCGACCTACACTCGATCGTTCACGCCGTCGAGAAGCGTAACGCCTACGCGGACCGCGACGCCTTCGGCCTCGCCAAGCCACACCCGCTCGTATTCGTCGACCCCTACCGTTACGGCATCGGCGACACCATCGGGACTAGTTTCTGCCACGGCAACTCGGTCGCCTGTTCCATCGCTGTCGCCGACAACGACGCGGATACCGACCGCTACCCGCACCGCGACAAGTACGTGGACATGGTCGCCGACCGGCAGCCTGACAGCCACGTGGTCTCCCTCGCGAACTCGAACTGCAACCCTGTCGCCCTCGCCAACATTTTCCCCGACCGCCACGCGTTCGCTGCCATTCACCCTATCGCCGACCATCACGCCAACGCGCAGCGCAACACGCACGTGGTCGGCAACGCACTCGCCAACGGGCTCCCACACCCCGACACCAACCCGTACGCCTACGGCATCGCCCACGTGGAGCCGTACTGCCACGGCGAGCGCCACCGCCACGTGGACTCGCTCGCTAACCCCAACTCGCACGGCAACCTCGACACCGACGCTTACTCGCACGAGGTCAGCGACACCCAGTGCCACACCAACGCCTCTGACCATTGGGCCGCAAGTTACGTTTTTCGGCATCGTGACAAACTTGGACGGCTGCGTGTTTTGCTGCGACGCCCGTTGCCGGCGCACGCCGACACCGACCCCCATGTTTGATTCGCAGGGAAGGCGGGTGTTCCGGGCAAACAGTGGTCAATTCATCATCGTCGTGGAAGGAAGGCCGGGTGTGAGCGGTGCTCCGGTAGCAACTTCACTCGAGCCTAGCTTCGATGGACGCCCGGACTTGCAAATTCAGAACTCGCGCGACATGGGCAACGGCAGCCTCGCCGTGTGCGACACAGGACCGCCCTCGCAGGGCGGTGGAGGAGTACCTGGTGTGTGGCCGCCGAATTTCGATCCGGCGGATCCGTTTGTCACGGCAGCACTCCAAGACTTTGCCTGCCGCTTCGACCCATCGGTAAGCGCGACGGCTCCGTGTACGATGCTGGATGCAGGCCGAGAGCCAAGTTTGGTGGTATCCACATCGACGGCGCAGTTCTGCGATTTCGTTGCGGCCACCGCTGCCTTTCCTCCGGGGGAAAACATTCTCACGGTGCGGTTGCGCGATGTGCAAGGCCGGCCGGGCCCCACGGTGCAAATCGTGGTCATTGTGGCTACTCCTACACCGACACGGACTCCCTGAGAGTGCGGCAATGCGGGGCATGCGGATACAACGGGCGTTGGTCGGTTTCGTCGTTTGGTTTGTTCCGCGAATGGGCTTCAGTGTCGATTGTACGCTCGTGCTCAACGCTCACGGTGCAATCGAATGGCTTGGGCTTTTGTTCGATGAGGCGGCTGAGTGCACGCATGCTGACGCTAACGGAGATGGCATTACGAGCGCGGCGGATGTCGTGGCGGTGATCGCCTCGCTTGCAGTGCCGTCGCCCAGTTCCACGAGCACCACGAGGGCAACACCGACAGCCAGTGCCACAGCATCGGCCAAAGTCACGCCATCACCTAGTGGAACACCGAGTCCGAGCCCCACAAATTCCGCAACTGCTACCCCTCTGCCAACGGAAACCCGTACTCCCTCTCCGAACCTGAGTGCAAGCCCCACTGTTACCGCTTCGGCTTCGTTCACAGCCACGGCAACCGACACGGCAACGAGGCGACCAACGCCAACGACGAGCCCAACAGCCGCTTCCACGGGCTCACCGACACAAAGCACTATTGGCTCGCCAACCTCAACCCACACGGCAAGCCCGACTCGGACACCGACGAGGGTGCCGAGTCCCACCGCGTCCCCCGTACCGAGTTTTACCTATACCCCAGGGCTGTCGCCGACCCTGATTGCCACCCCAACTTCTACGTCTAGTCTGGCGCCCACACCGTCGGCATCCCCGAAGCCAACGGATACTCCATTTCCCACCGTAACCTTTACACCGTTTTTGACGTTGACGCCTTCTTCGACCCCAAGTGGCAGCCCGTCAAGCACGGCCACGCCCTCCCGTAGCGAAACCGCCACAGAGACGCCTTTCTTGGAGATCACGGCGACGAGTACGGCGAGCGCTACACCTACGCCCACGGCGAGTGAGCCGCCATCCGCGAGTCCTACGGACACAGGGACCCTTACGCCGATCGCGAGTGCCATGCCCACCGCGAGTGCTGGGAACTCTTCGACGCCGACGCGAACACCCATTCCAGGAAGCCAGCCGACCAACACCCCAACACCTTCCTTCACCGCTCCACCTACCCGTACGCGTACGCCCACGAGGACAAGAAGCCTTCAACCCTCCTCGACGCCGACTCCCTCACGCACAGAAACAGCGTCCGCTACGAGGAGTCCATCGCCCACGAGTTCCCCTACGGAGCTTCCTTCGCCCACAGAAACAACAACACCTACGGCTTTCGTGTCACCCTCCTCCTCGCCGTCTGCCACTGAGTCGCCGACGAGTACCCACTCAGCTACCCCCAGCACTACGGCAACCGATTCACCCACAGCCACGGCAACGCTCAGCCCGTCCATTTCCCCAACGCCGTCGATAACGGTCACAGCTACGGTTTCGCCCACACCGTCGACGACGCTGACCTTCACGATTTCGCCAACTCCCTCGCTGACAGCTACGCCCACGTCGTCCGCCACATCCACTGCGACCGCTACGATCACGCTCTCCCCTACCGTGACGCCCACAGCTTCGGAGACGCCAACGGCGACGGCCTCGCCGACTGTGACTCCAACCTTTTCCCCGACGGCGACGTCGACTCCTACCGTCACCGCCACGCAGACACCGAGTTCGACCCCGTCACCCACTCACACAAGCACGGCGACGCCCTCGCCCACCCTCACACGAACAGCAACGCGTACGGCAAGCTCGACTTTGACGGCTACAACGACTCCAACATCGACCGCCACGCGAACACCGACGTCGTCTTTTACCCCCACCCGCAGTCCGTCTGTGACGCCGACGCGCACTTCGACACCAACGGCTACCCCGACGCGCACAGCCACGCCTTCGCCAACGTCCACCGTGACGGCGACCCCCACGCCGACGGTCACGCCATCGCCTTCGGCTACGGCCTCTCCCAGTCCCACGTCAACGGGGCAGGGTCCGATTGTGACGGCATTTGCGGCAATTGCTCGGCTCGACGGTTGCGTCTTTTGCTGCGAGCTGGAGTGCCAGAATTGGCCGACACCGACGCCGGAATACGACTCCGAAGGGCGGTCCGTGTTTCGCCTCGGGTCAGGGCAATTTCTCCTTGTGGTCGAAGGACGGCCTGGGCTCAGCGCGAAGCCACTCGGCACCTCGCTCCAACCTGGCAGCGATGGGCGCCCGGATTTGTGGATTCAAAATAACCGGGACTTGGGCAACGGCAGCCTCACCGTTTGCGATACGGGCCCCCCTTCTTTGGGCGGCGGTGGCATTCCCGGCGTGAATCCGCCGCGCTTTGACGTGAGCGATGCCTTTGTCACTAACGCGCTGGTGGACTTCGCGTGCCGTTTCGACCCATACATCAGTGCGAACTCCCCATGCACGATTGTGGATCCGTCGCGGGATCCGAAACTGCTTCGTGCCGATTCCACGTGGCAGTTTTGCAGCGCAGTCACCTCGACCATGGCCTTTCCTCCTGGAGAGAACCTGCTGAGCGTGGCGTTGCGCGATGTAGCGGGCAACACTGGCCCCACGGCGCAAATTGTCGTGGTCGTAGCCACTCCGACGAACACCCCGTCACCAACCCCAACGTCTCCCTCGCCGACACCAACGGTAACTCTTACCCGCACCCCATCTCCTACTCGCAGCTCCACACCCACTCGGACGGCGACACCAACGTCCACCCGAACCATCACGGCGAGTCCCACGCCTTCCGTAACCGCAACCCAGTCGCTAACCCCCACTCCCAGCAGCACCGTAACACCTTCTCCATGATGCGCAGGGGTTACGTCCTGGAAGAAAGCTCCTGGGAGAAACCGCGGCGTCGGCGATGGCAACATGCGTGTCACGGAACAGGGGCTCCTTTTTCGACTGCGTAAGAGGGGAGCCTTGGTGCGTGGCCCCTTCCGCCAACGGAGATTGGCCAGTGCCTGCGTGGTTGACTTTCTCCCACTAATCGGGCAAGCGGCTGGCCATCAGGCCCTGTTCGGGCCACGTCAAGAAGGGGAGGGTGAGAGAGAATGAGTCGACGTTCCTTGAGTGTGGTGAGCTTGGTCGCGGGTGTGCTGCTCGGTGGGGCGGTTGTTCACGCACAGCCGTGCATGATCTTCGTGCATGGCAAGCAAACAGACACGAACACGTACACGAATTGGTCGTACGCGCGAAACTACTGGAAGACGAGCACGTCGGACTTCGTGCAGACCGCGACGAAGAACTTCGCGGCCAGTTACTACGTTGTTGGGTACAAAGGTAACGATCCATACTGGGGGGCAGGGGCAGCCGACGAAGTCGCCAACGAAATCATCAATGCCACCAACGGCGGGGCCGATGGTGGGGGCAACCGCTGCGCAAGAACCTATGCCAACGGTGGCACGTTTTGGGTGATCGCCCACAGTATGGGCGGGACCATCATGGATTTTATTCTCGGCAATAGCCGTACGACCGACCCGAATTACAAGAGTATCTACGGTACTGTTGGGCAAAGAATTAGTCGGGTGATCGCAGTGAGTGGCGCGCACCGCGGTTCCCAAGGGGCGGACGCGGTGTGCGGCCAGAGTAACATCCTCTGCAACTTCATCGCCTTTTTCATCCAAAGCTGCGACACGGCAACGTACTGGTTGCGCAGTGCGGACGACGTGCAGGTACGTACCTACTCCAATTCGCCAGCGAAGAACGTTTACTTGGTTGGCGGTTACCAGGCCATCTTTGGTGCTAGCGCTTGCCTGAGCGGCGAGGATGACGGGATTGTGCAGTACGCGTCGATCTACGCTTGCAACGGTAGCGCCACAGCCGGCTACGATAACAGCAACGTGTGCAACAACTCGTACAAGCAGGAAATTTCCGGTTTCCGCAATTTAGACGCCGGCTACGAAAACCACGACAACATCCGCAACGATTCGCGCTACAGCACACGGAAGCAGATCCCTGACGGCGTTTGGTATTGTAATGGGTCGCCCTGTGCACCGAACACCACCGTGCAGAGCTCGATGTCGACGGCAAAGTTCATCACCCTTTTGTATTGATCCAGTTTTCGGTGGCCGAAATAGCGCGCCCGGTGGCCGATGGCAGTGTGGCCGCCGGGCGCGTTCTTTTTTATAGGGCCTTGAAGCATGACCGAACGTGGCCAGAGGAAAGGGGCGAGCGGCTCCGGGCACGAGCGCCGTAAGCGTGCTGTGTGGTTAGGCTTGGTCATCGCCGCGGTGGCGCTTCTTGGCTTTGGTGTGTGGCTGCTCCGGCCAGCACAGCGACCGGAGCCGGAAAATGAGGAGTCGCGGCGCATGGGTCCAGCTAGCGCAGGTCGTCCGCGTCCTGATGTTAGGCCGGTTCGATCGGAGGCAGCGGAGAGCGAGAAGTTAGAAAGCCCGACCTCCCGAGCCGTGGCCTTGGCCACGCCAACGGTTTCAGTGGAACAAGGCGGAGGGCCCGACGCGCGCTCGGCCGCGATCGCCATGACGAAGCAGCTCATCGAGGACTACAAAAAGCGTGCGGCATACCCACCCGAGTCGAAACCCATCGTGCAGGAGCAAGACCCGCTGCTGAGCGACCGCGAGGTTTCCCCAATCTCCGCCGGTGGGCCAGATGGGGAAGACCCGGTACTTACCGTATTCCCCGACCAGATTTCCTTCGAAGAGAATGAGTTGCCGAGGATTTACGCGCATCTCACTGTTGCCGGAGAAAAAGTCGCGGCGCGGGAAATCACCGGCACCGTGTTTACGCAGGAGATGGTTCCGGTCGGGGAACTTGCGTTTCACGACGATGGTCGCGAAGGCGACGCAGTTGCCGGGGATTACGTGTACACGGCTGCTTGGTCGCCGCCACGCGACGACCGTGCTTTGGCTGCGTCTTACTTCGTGCGAGTGATTGCCTTCTCGCTGGAAGGGATCGAACGGCGCGCGGGAACGAGTTTCCAGGTCAGTCGCCCACATGCGCGCCTTACCGGTAGGTTTCGCGACCGTATCGATCAGGGGAGTTTGGTGATCGACGCCGAGGTGGAGGTGCAACAGGCCGGTCGATTCCACCTAGCCGCTACGCTGTATTCGACGGCGAATCGCCCGTTAGGTCTCGCTCAGACCAGCGCGGAGCTAGAGCCGGGAACCCACTGGCTACCACTGAAATTTTACGGCCGCATGTTCCACGGTGTGGAAACTGGCAGTGGACCCGTGGATGGCCCTTACGTTTTGCGCTTCGTTTCCTTGATGACGACGACGTCCATGCCCAACGCCTTGAGCCGCCTCGCTGAGCCACAGTTCGTCACGAAACCGTACCGGGCAACTGAATTTACCTCCGCCCCATTCAACGACCCGTTTTACCTGGAAGCCATCGAGCGTGAGACGGAAGAGTTGCGCCGCTTAGAGGCAATGTCGGAGAACCCTGAATGACAGTTCCGCCTAGCCGAGTGTTGCCGGTTGCTACCCGCGCGCGGCGCCTCTCGCAGCTCGTGTGGTGGCTGCTCGCTGTACCACCACCGCTGTCGTTGGCGTATCTCTGGAGCGTGCGACAACATTGGCTTCCGCCAAGTTTTTTGGTGCCGGCCGCTTTGGCTGGGCTGCCGCTCACTGCCGCTGCGATTGCGATTGCCGCGTGGGCTCCAAAGGGTTCCGGTGCACGCGCGCGATTGGTGGGGGCGTTGGTGCTAGTTCTGCTGGAACTCGTCTGGTGCCTGTTGGTGGCTGCAATGGTGGGATTTGCTCGCGCACTCCAAAGCGGCTGAAGAAGGGTGCGACGTGAGCTTCCTGGCGAAAATCATCCTCGTCTTGGGCGTGGGCTGGCTTGCGCCTGTACAGGGCCAGCAACGAGCGCCGGTGGAAGTTCGACCTCCGAGCGATGAGCTTCCTGAAGAACCCCCCGGGGGCATACCAACAGCCCAAGCCCTGCCGCACGAAGTGACCATTTGCCGGGGAGAGCACCGATGTTGGTCGGAACCAGGCCGCAGCCGCTGCGAGGGCGAAGGTGGAGAGCGGGCGAGGCCGTTCGGTGTGTTTCGGGTCGATGAAACCGATTCTTTGGCGCGGGCACTGCGACAGTGTTGGGAGACTCAGAAGGGCAACTGAGGCATTCGGTTTCTCGCGGCGGAGAGCCAAGGACGGCAACCAGAGGGTGGTGCTCGACGTCATTTGGGGGCCCTGGACCGCTCTGGGTAAAAGTGAATGGAAAAGCGACGGGCTCTCGCCACCCACGAGCTTCCGCCCTGGATTGCTTGGGCTCACTGCGAAGTTCTCTTCGCAGGCGTTGGTGCCTGCTACTGGAACACGAAACCGTAGCTGGGCAACAGTTTGGATCGCGCTGTTTTCGACCGGCCAGAGCAAAGCTAGCATGATTTCGTCATGGACGGACCGTTGACCGAGCGACGCCTGCTGTGGGGTTTGCTGGCGTCGCTTGTTCTGCACCTGTTCGCGCTGAACTTCTTGCGCGGTTCGTGGCTTGCATTGGCGCCCCCACCGGAGTTGTTGCCGATCGAAGTCGATCTTGCCCCTCTGCCCCCGCCGCCCCAACCCGCAGGGTCAGTACCGAAGGAGGCGAGTTCCCCCGCCAGCAACGAGCGGGAGCCAGCGCCCGAGGAAAAGCCCGTGCTAACTCTGCCAGAGCGTCAAATCGTGGCGGCGCCAGACGCTGGGGAAGAGGCACCTCCAAAAAATACGCGCCTCTTGAGCGA